>NZ_JBJGZQ010000005.1:0-230856 GCF_054050595.1 Geodermatophilus sp. SYSU D00779 | reverse complement strand
GCCGGGCCGGGTTCCTGACCAACGCCGTGGCGCCGGGCGTGCTGCGGCTGGCGCCGGCCCTGGTGCTCACCGACGCCCAGGTCGACGCCTTCCTCACCGCCCTGCCCGCCGCCCTCGACGCCGCACTCCACGAGGAGGGACGGTGACCCGGTAGGTCACCGTCCGTCCTCGGGGCGGCCGACAGCGGTCGCCATCCTGGACGGACCGTCCCGCACGTCCGGTGCTGTCCGCTCCGTGGTGCCGCGTCGTGTCGAGGACGCCGAGGCGCTCCCTGCGGCTGTGCGCCACCGCGCGCGGCTGAGGTCATCCGGTGCCATGACGGTCATCGACGAACAGGGTCGTCGGACTGTGACGGTCCTCGGCGCGGCGCGGGTCAAACGGAACTGGCCCGCTGCGAAACCGGCTCAGGTGGTAACGCTGCGTAGATCAGAGCCCGGCGTGTACATGCGGCGCGCCCCAACCGGTTGACGCCCACCCGTGTCTCCCCGAACAGTCGTCCGGAGGTGACGGGGGGAGAGGACCCCGGTCGCGTGCCACATCGTCGTCCGAACGGATGTGGTCCAGGAGCGGGGAGTGCAGACGAGCGGGGGCGATGACGCGAGGGTGCGCGGTGTTCCCGCATCACTCTGCGTAGTTGCATCCGGCTCGACCATGCTCCCGCGGTGGGTCCGTCGGGTCCTCCTCGTCGCCGTGTTCCTGGGCACCGCCTGGGTGGCGACGGTCGTGTCCGCCGGCTCCGCGGCCGCCCAGACGCCCGACGAGCCGCCCGCGGCCGAGCAGGGCGAGCCCCTGCCGCTGCCTGCACCGGCGGCCGACGGGCACGTCGTCGAACCACCGGCGCCCGCGCCGCACGACCTCGCCACGGACGACGCCGGGGACGAGCCGGCCACCGGTCCCGGGACCGCCGAGGGCTCGGCCGGCGACGCCCCGCCGGCCGAGCCCGCTCAGCCCGTCGGCTCCTCCGGCGGCGGTGCGGCCGCTCCGCAGTCCCCGAGCGGCTCGGCGGGGGACGAGCCGGCCACCCCGGCTCCCGCTCCGGTGGCGGAGCCCTTCCCCGTGACGCCCACGCCCGCGACGCCTCCGGTGGCGACGCCGGCGCCGGAGGCGCCAGAGGAGACGCCCCCGGCTGCCCCGGCGGCTCCTGGGTCGACGCCACCGGGCATTCGGGGGCCCGCGTCCCCCGGGACGACCTCCCCGGGCAGCGCGACCCCCGAGACGCCCACGTCCGGGACCGCGAGCCCCGCGACGCCTCCGGTGGCGACGCCGGCGCCGGAGGCGCCAGAGGAGACGCCCCCGGCTGCCCCGGCGGCTCCTGGGTCGACGCCACCGGGCATTCGGGGGCCCGCGTCCCCCGGGACGACCTCCCCGGGCAGCGCGACCCCCGAGACGCCCACGTCCGGGACCGCGAGCCCCGCGACGCCTCCGGTGGCGACGCCGGCGCCGGAGGCGCCAGAGGAGACGCCCCCGGCTGCCCCGGCGGCTCCTGGGTCGACGCCACCGGGCACTCGGGGGCCCGCGTCCCCCGGGACGACCTCCCCGGGCAGCGCGACCCCCGAGACGCCCACGTCCGGGACCACGAGCCCCGCGACGCCCCGCCCGGGGACGACGACCTCGGCGACGCCCCCGACCGGGACCGCGACCCCCGCGACGGAGACCCCGGGGACGACGACCTCGGCGACGCCCACGTCCGGGACCGCGAGCCCCGCGACGGAGACCCCGGGGACGACCACGACCCCCGCGACGCCCGCGGCCGAGGCGGCCACGACCAGGCCGGACGCCGGTGCCGCAGGCCCCGAGACCACGGGCCCCGAGACCACGGGCCCCGAGGACGCCGACCTCGGGCCGGAGACCGTCGCCGTCACCGCCCCGGCCCCGCCGCCCGCCCCGACGCCGTCGGTCCTCCGGGAGGCGCTCCGATCCCAGGCTGCCGGTGGTGCGCCGGTGCAGGGGAGTGCCGCCGTCTCGCCCCGTGGGGTCCCGTCCTCGGCCGACCGGGGCGATCCCGCTCCCGGGGCGTCCGCGCCCACGGCCGTCGTCGACGCCGATGACGTCCCGGCCGCTCCGCCGGCGGCTCCGGCGCCGCCGATGCCCGCTCCCCTGGCCCCGCCCCCGCCTTCACCCGTCGCGCCGAGCGGGCCGGTGACGGGCGCGCACGCGTCCTCGGCCTCATCCGGTCCGGGGAGCGAGAACGTGTTCGGCCTCCCGGTGGCGGTCCTGCCTGCCGCCCTGGCGGCACCGTCCCTGGGTGCCGCCGTCCTGGTGCGCTCCGGCGTCGCCGGATCGGTCGTCGGCGGTGCCGACGACCCGGGCTGCAGCCCCGACTGATCTTCCCTCCTCCCGGCTGATCCGCCACGCCCGTCCATGGGCGTGCTGAGCGGCAGCCGGTCTCTGGCGTGCCGCCACTCCTGCGGTGCCCACGACACCACACACGTCTGCATGCCCACGTGACCCGAGGACCCCAGCCATGAGGCCACACCTGACCCCGACGTCCGCCTCCGCCACCCCCTCAGGGCAGCGGTGGAGGACCCTGCACGCCGTCCTCCGGAGCCTGCCCGCCCTCGGCCTCGCTGCCGCAGCGGCCGAGCCCGCCGACGCCGCAGGTGCTCGACCGGCTGACCGCCGACGGCGGCGCGCCCAGCCCCGGACGCCGGCCAGGCACGCACCGGCCGCTGGCGCCGTCCTCGTCGGTACCGCCGGCCGGCCGGTGCTCTCTGCCACGGTCGATGCGCCCGAGCACGGTCCGCCGGTGGACCCGGCCCTGCCGGTCGAGGACCGGAGCTCCCGGGCCGGGGACGCGCTCCTCCCGCTCACCCCTGCGGACGTCCCCGACCTGCTCCGGTTCCTGACCCGCGCCGACCTCACGGGCAGCGGCCTCTGGGACCCGGCCGTGCGGCTGTGGGTGCTGCGCGACGCCGCGGGCCAGGTGCGGGGCTCCGCTGGGTACGAGCTGTCGGAGGACGGCCGGCAGGCGCTGATCCGGAGCGTCGCCGTCGACGCGTCCCGGCGGGGTGAGGGCCTGGGTATGCGGCTGGCCGGCTTCACCTTGGAGCGGGCGGCCGAGGAGGGCGCCCGTCGAGCGTGGCTGTTCAGCCGCCACCGCGGGCCCTTCTGGCGTCGGCTGGGCTTCGAACCCGTCGACTGCGACGCCCTCGTCCGCGTGCTGGCCGGAACGCACCAGGTCCGGCTCTTCCAGCGCACCGGCCAGATGCAGCACGAGGTCGCCTGGAGGCGGTCCCTCGTCGGCCTGCGCGACGGCGGGGGTTGATGCGCGATGTCGCACCACCGGTCGTGCGCTGACCTCGACCGCGGCTCCCGGAGGACACCTCCCGGACCCGCGCCCCGTCCCCTTCCAGACGTCTACGGGAACTCGGTGTACTCGTCATGACACAGCAACTCACGGAGAACGTCGTCACCCCCCGGGTGGACCGCACCCTCTCGTCGCCGCGGCCGCGTCGGCGGATCGGCACCACGCGCGTGATGCGCACCTACGACCCGGAGGGCGATGCGCTCAAGGTCGCCGTCCTGACCGGGGCGCTGCCGTGGCTCAAGGAGTTCCACGGCAACGTGGTGGTGGTCAAGTACGGCGGCCACGCGATGGTCGACGAGGAGTGCCGCCGGGCCTTCGCCGAGGACATGGTCTTCCTGCGGACCTGCGGCATCCTGCCCGTGGTCGTGCACGGTGGCGGCCCGCAGGTCACCGCGATGCTCGACCGGCTCGGCGTCGCCAGCGAGTTCCGCGGCGGGCTGCGGGTCACCACGGAGGAGACGATCGAGGTCGTCCGCATGGTGCTCGTCGGTCAGGTGGGCCCGGAGGTCGTGGGCCTGATCAACGAGCACGGCGGACGGGCCGTGGGCCTGTCCGGTGAGGACGGCGGGCTGTTCACCGCCGCCCGCACGCACGCGGTGGTGCAGGGCCGCCGCGTGGACGTCGGCCTGGTCGGCGACGTGGTGGCGGTCGACCCGACGCCGGTCACCACGCTGCTGGAGGCGGGGCACATCCCCGTGGTCTCCACGGTGGGACCGGACTCGAACGGGCAGGTGCACAACCTCAACGCCGACACGGCGGCCGCCGCGCTGGCCGTGGCGCTGGGCGCGGTGAAGCTGGTCGTCCTCACCGACGTCGAGGGCCTCTACGCCGACTGGCCCGACCGCGACTCGCTGGTGCAGAAGATCGACACCCGCGAGCTGGCCGAGGTCCTGCCCACCCTGGACGCGGGGATGGTGCCGAAGATGGCCGCCTGCCTGCGGGCGGTCGAGGGCGGGGTCAGGCGCGCGACCGTGGTCGACGGCCGCACCCCGCACGCCCTGCTGCTGGAGATGTTCACCACCGAGGGCACCGGCACGATGGTCCTCCCGGCGGTCGACGGCGCGAGCCCGGCTCCGACCGGCAACGCGGAGGCCGCGCGGTGAGCCGCACGGGAGAGCTGTCCGGCCCGGTTCCCGGGCGGACGGCGCCGGTGCCGCCGGAGCCGTCCCCGGTGCCGACCGACGCGCGCGTCGATGTCGTCCCCGCCGCCCTGCCTGCCGTCCTGGACACCGCGACGGCGACGGCCGACGCCAGGACGGGCTCGAACCGCAGACCCCCGAGCGCCCACGAGCTGGTCGCGCTCCCCGGGTCGATCCCCACCGACGACAGGAAGTGAATCGATGACGTCGCGCCAGGAAGACCTCGACTTCTTCTCCTTGTTCGCGGGAGACCCCGGGGAGTCACTCGCTCCGCCGGGTGGTCAGCGAGCCCAGAGCAGCCCGACCGGATACCGCTTCCACGACAACGTCGTCGAGGAGCTCGGCGGCCCGGGCGCGCGGTGCTCGCGTCTGAGCCGGTACTTCGAGCTGTCCTGCGACCGCCGGCCGTCAGCCATCGCCCTGGAGTGCGATGGCGAGCGGATCTCCTACGCCGACCTGGACCAGCGCGCCAACCGCCTGGCCCACCTGCTGATGAGCCGGGGCATCCGGACCGGGTCACGGGTCGGCATCCTGCTCAACCGGTCGGTGGACACCTACGTGGCCCTGCTCGGGATCACCAAGACGGAGGCGACCTTCGTCCCGATCGACCCGTCGGCGCCGGCCGATCGGCTGCTGTACATCGCCGAGGACTCCGCCCTCGACCTGGTGGTGACCACGACGGACTTCGCCACGTCGACCGCCGCCCTGCCGTGCGGACGCCTCCACCTCGACGAGGAGCGGCCGCAGCTGGCGATGCAGCCGAGCGCGCGTCCGGCCGTCGGGACCGACGGTGACCCGGTCTGCTACATCATCTACACGTCGGGCTCGAGCGGCCGCCCCAAGGGCGTGGCGGTCGGCCAGTCGAGCATCTGCAACTTCATCGGCATCGTGCCCTCGCTGTACGGGGTCGAGTCCACCGACCGCGTCTACCAGGGCATGACCATCGCCTTCGACTTCTCCATCGAGGAGATCTGGCCCACCTGGGCGGTGGGCGCCACCGTGGTGGCCGGTCCGACCGACGGCCGCCGTGTGGGGTCCGGCCTGGCGGACTTCCTCGAGGACAACGAGATCACGATGATCTACTGCGTCCCGACCGTGCTGGCGACCCTCGACCGTCTCCTCCCCCGGATCCGCACGGTGAACGTCGGCGGCGAGGCGTGCCCCCGCGAGCTCGTCGACCGCTGGGGACCGGGCCGCCGGATCCTCAACACCTACGGGCCCACCGAGACCACCGTCACGTGCACGATGGCCGAGCTCTGGCCGGGGAAGCCGGTGACCATCGGCCGCCCGTTGCCGACCTACCGGGTGATGCTCCTGGACGACGACCGCAAGCCGGTCCCGGCGGGAGAGGTCGGGGAGATCTGCGTCGGCGGGCCCGGGGTGGCCGTCGGTTACGTGAACCGGCCCGACCTGACCGCCGACCGCTTCATCCCCGATCCCCGCGGCATCCCCGGCGAGCGCATCTACCGCACCGGCGACCTCGGCCGCTTCCTGCCCGACGGCGAGCTGGAGTACCTGGGCCGGGCGGACAGCGAGGTCAAGGTCCGGGGCCACCGCGTGGACCTGCAGGAGATCGAGAGCGTGCTCCTCGAGCACGACGAGGTGACCGGGGCGGTGGTGACGCTCCTGCCGTCCCCCGACACCGGCGGGGAGCTCGCGGGATACGTCGTCCTGCGGGACGGCTCCGCGGTGGACCCGTCCGGCGACCGGGCCGACGAGGTCATCGACGAGCTCCACCAGCGCCTGACCAACCAGATGCCGCCGTACATGGTGCCGGCCTACCTGGACGTGGTCGGCGCCATCCCGATGCTGCCCAGCGGCAAGGCCGACCGCGGCCGGCTGCCCGAGCCGAGTCGCCCCCGGCTGATCCGCTCCGACCAGGAGTACCTGCCGCCGACCACGCCGGCGGAGGCGTGGATCGCCGGCGTGTGGGAGGAGACCCTCCGGCTGCCCCCGGGCTCCGTCTCGGTGGACGCCGACTTCTTCGACGCGCTGGGCGGGCACTCCCTCGTCGCGGCGAACGTCGTGTCCGCGATGCGGGAGAGCGACCTGGGCGCAGGCCTGTCCATCCTGGACTTCTACCGGCACCCCACGGTGCGGGCCCTGGCGGCCTTCCTCGAGGCCGGTGTCGGCGCCCAGCCGGACGCCGAGGGACTCCCGCTCCGCGAGCCGCGGCCCGCGCCGCCGTCCACCGCGCGCGTCGTCGGGTTCGGGGTCGCGCAGGCAGCCGTCATCGTCGCCGTCGTCCTGCTGTTCCTGTGGCCGGTCGCGCTCGTCTACGGGCTGAACGACGGTCAGCCCTCGCTCGCCATGGTCGTCCAGCTGGCGATCGCGCTGCCGGCCGTGTACCTCCTGACGCGGTGGGTGCTGCCGGTCGTCGGCTCCCGGCTGCTCTCCCGCGGACTGGCAGTCGGCGACCACCCGCTCTGGGGCGCCGCGCACCTGCGCGTGTGGACGCTCGAGAAGCTCATGACCATCTCGCCGCTGACCGTGCTCAGCGGCTCCCCGTGGGCGGCGACCTACCTGCGGCTGGCCGGCGCCCAGGTGGACGACGAGTCCCACGTCGGGACGGCGGCCATCTCGCTGCCTGCGCTCCTGCGGGTGCACACCGGGGCCACCGTCGGCTACGGCACGCAGCTGCACGCGCACCGGGTGGCCGAGGGGGTCCTCTCCATCGCCCCCGTCACGGTCGGCGCCGGTGCGGTCGTCGGGTCCGAGTGCGTGCTGGAGTGCGGGTCGGAGGTGGGCGCCTCGGCCATCCTCCGCGAGCAGTCGCTGCTCCAGTCCGGGCAGGTGATCCCGGACGGGGAGACCTGGGCCGGCTCCCCGGCTCGACCGGCACCGGAGGCCGTCGACCCGGTCGTCGAGCTGATGGCCAGTTGCGCGGCCGCTCCGCGGACCTGGTCGCGCGCGCTCCTGGCCGGCTTCGCCGGTGGGGTCCTGCTGCTCGAGCTGCTGCCGTTCCTGATCATGCTGCCGGTGGTGGCGGTCGTCTGGTGGGCCCTGCTGACCTCCGGGACGGCGGTCGCGCTGCTCGCCGCCGCACTCTCGGGTCCGCTGTTCGTGGCCTCCTCGTGCGCGCTGATCCTGGGTGCCCGGCGCCTCGTCCTGTCGGCGACCCCGGAGGGCGTGCACCACCTCCGTTCCCAGCTCGGCGTCGAGAAGTGGCTCGGGGACAAGCTCCTCGAGCTGAGCCTGCTGCTGAACAACACGATGTACTCCACGCTCTACACGCCCCTCTGGCTGCGAGCGCTGGGGACCAGGGTCGGCAAGGGCGCCGAGGTCTCGACGATCTCCCACATCGACCCCGACCTGCTGACCCTGGGTGAGGGCTGCTTCGTCGCCGACATGGCCACCGTCGGGAGCGCGACCTACGCCAACGGCCACGTGGCCTTCCGGTCCACCGAGATCGGGTCCCGCGCCTTCGTCGGGAACGCCGCGTACGTCCCGTCGGGCACGGTCATGGGGAGCGGGTCGCTGATCGGTGTCCGCAGCGTCCCGCCGCCCTCCGGGGTGGACGCCGGGACGTCGTGGCTGGGCTCCCCGCCCTTCTACCTGCCGCGCCGGGAGCTGTTCGAGGACTTCACCGAGGCGGAGACGTTCACCCCGTCCAGGCGGCAGGTCCGCGCTCGGTACGCGATCGAGTTCCTCCGGATCGTGCTGCCGAGCTCCCTGCTCGCCGTCGCCATGTTCGCCACGCTGTACGGCCTGTCCTCGCTGGCCGTCTCGTGGGGCACCGTGGCGACCGTCCTGCTCGCCCCCGTGGTGGCGCTGGCGTCCAGCGTCGGCGTCCTCCTCTTCGTGGCTGCGCTCAAGTGGCTCGTCGTCGGCCGGTACCGGCCCCGGGTGCGACCGCTGTGGAGCGGCTTCGTCCGGCGGACGGAGTTCGTCACGGGGATCTACGAGGCGGCGGCGGTGCCGGCCCTGCTCACCTTCCTCACCGGCACCCCGATGCTCGGGGCCGCGCTGCGGCTGTTCGGCGCCCGGGTGGGCCGACGGAGCCTCCTCGGCACCACGTACCTCACCGAGTTCGACCTCGTGACCATCGGGGACGACGTCTCGGTGGGCGCGAACGCATCGCTGCAGACCCACCTCTTCGAGGACCGCGTCATGAAGATGGACCACGTCACGCTGCGCGACCGCGCCAGCGTGGGGGACAAGGCCGTCGTCCTCTACGGCTCGGTCGTGGAGGAGGACGCCACCCTGTCCGCGATGTCGCTGGCGATGAAGGGCGAGGTGCTCCCGGCGGGCACGACCTGGTGCGGCATCCCGGCGCAGAAGGTCAACCGTGCGTCGACGCCACCGCCGGCACGGGACGGACGCCGGGGCCTGACCGGCCACGCCATGACGGGGGCGCAGCGATGACGGCCGGCCCGCAGGTGCCGCAGCGGGAGGTCCCCGCCCCGTCGGGCGAGGCCGTCCCGGGGGACGCCGCGACCCGCGGGGCCACGCCCCTCCGCCACGCCTGCGACCCGGCCGCCTCGGGGGACGTCCCCGGCACGCCGGCGATCACGGGCAGGCAGGCGGACGGGCGTCCGCGCGGCCGCCTGGTCGGCATCGACGCCGCCCGGGGTGTCGCCCTCGTCGGCATGATGGCGGTGCACAACTACACGGCCACGGACGAGGACGGGGAGTTGTCCCTGGCGTGGAGCGTGGCCGCCGGGAAGTCGGCCGCCCTCTTCGCGCTCCTGGCAGGTGTGGGGATCGCCTTCGCCAGCGGTGGCCGACGTCGTCCGACGGGACGTCGATGGACCGCCGAGGCGGCCTCGTTGCTCGTTCGCGCCCTCGTGATCGGCGCGGTGGGCCTCCTGCTGGGCCACCTGGTGCCGGCCGACCTCGCGTCGGTCATCCTGCCCTACTACGCGGTGCTGTTCCTGCTGGCCGTCCCCCTGCTGTCCCTGTCCACCCGCACTCTCGTGGGGCTGGCCGTGACGGTCGCCGTGGCGATGCCCCTGCTGAGCCACGTGCTCCGCGCCGGCACGGAGCTGGTGGACCCCGTGCCGAACCCGACCCTCGGCGCACTGGTCGACGACCCGCTGCACGTACTGCGGGAACTGACCCTCACCGGCGTCTACCCCGCGTTGCCGTGGATGGCCTACCTCTGCGCCGGTCTGGCCGTGGGGCGGGCACTGCTGACCTCGCGCCGCACCGTCCTGATCATCATGCTGGTCGGGGTCGGTCTCGCCGTGGCCGCGCGGACGACCTCCTGGTTGCTGCTCGACGTCTTCGGCGGGCGGGCGCGTCTGGAGTCGGTCGCCCTGCAGTCCATGAGCCAGGAGGAGTTCGCGGGGTTCCTGCGGGAGGGCGCGAGCGGGGTCACGCCGCCGGACACCCCGTGGTGGCTGGCGACGACCCTGCCGCACTCCAGCACCCCGCTCGACCTCGCGTACACGATCGGCGTCGGGTTGGTGGTGGTGGCGGTCTGCATCCTCGTGGGCCGTGCCACCACGGCCCTCCTCCGGCCGCTGGCAGCTGCGGGGAGCATGACCCTGACGCTGTACAGCCTCCACCTGCTGCTGCTGAGCTCCCCTGGTCTCCCCGGGGGTGGCAGGGGATTCCTCCTCCAGTCCGCCGTGGTGGTGACCTTCGCCCTGGTGTGGAGCCACCACCACGGTCGGGGGCCGCTCGAGGAGTTCGTCGCTCGGCTGTCGAGCGCGGCGCGTCGAGCAGTGGAGAACGGTCGACGACCGAGTGGCGCCCGTGCGCTCCCGCCAGCGTGAGATCGGTGCCCGCGGTGGCCGGATGGGCGCCGTCCGGTGGCGGGTCGACCTCCCGGAGGAGCCGGTGCCGGTGCACCCCTCCGGGCGGTGGGCCGGGGCCGGTCTCGCGGACACGGGGCCGCGAGACCGGCCCGGGGTGAGGACGTCGTCGCCCTAGGGTGGGACGCCGGGCTGCGCCCGCCCGAGGACGAGCGAGAGGCCGGGGTCTGCATGACGTGGCTGGTCACCGGCGGAGCCGGCTACATCGGGTCGCACGTCGTCGCGGCCATGCGCGCGGCGGGCGAGGACGTCGTCGTGCTCGACGACCTCTCCTCGGGCGTCCGGGAACGCGTCGGCGCCGTCCCCCTCGTGCCGGCCGACGTCGCTGACGGCGAGGCCGTGGTCCGCACGGTGCGCGAGCACGGGGTGCGCGGCGTGGTGCACCTCGCGGCGAAGAAGCAGGTGGAGGAGTCGGTCCGGCAGCCGCTGCGGTACTACCGGGACAACGTCGAGGGGCTGCGCGCCCTGCTCGAGGCGGTCACGGGCGCGGGCGTGACGCGGTTCGTCTTCTCCTCCAGCGCCGCGGTCTACGGCGCCCCGGACGTCGACCTGGTCGACGAGGGCACCGCGTGCCTGCCGGTGAACCCCTACGGGCGGACCAAGCTGATCGGCGAGCAGATGCTGGCCGACGTCGCCCCGGCCACCGGGCTGCGCTACGTCGCCCTGCGCTACTTCAACGTCGCCGGCGCCGCCGACCCGGCGCTGGCCGACCGCGGCACGGCCAACCTCGTGCCGCTGGTGTTCCGGCAGCTGAGCGCCCAGCGGCCGCCGCAGGTGTTCGGCGACGACTACGACACCCCCGACGGCACCTGCATCCGCGACTTCGTGCACGTCGCCGACGTCGCCTCGGCGCACGTCGCGGCCGCGGCCGCGCTGACCGAGGGGCGCATCGAGGCGCTGACGGCGAACGTCGGCCGCGGCGACGGGGTCTCGGTGCGGGAGGTGGTCGAGACCATCCGGCGGGTCACCGGCACCGCGGACCAGCCGTGGTCCGAGCCCGTGGTCGCCCCGCGGCGCGCCGGCGACCCGGCGCGGGTGGTGGCCTCGGCCGAGCTCATCCGGCGGGAGCTGGGCTGGACGGCGGTCCACGGGGTCGAGGAGATGGTGGCCTCGGCGTGGGCGGGCTGGCGTGCGCAGGCGGTGCTGACCGGCTAGCGCCGGGTCGGATCGCGCGCCGGGAGTCGATCTCGACCGCGGTGCCGTGCTCGACGCAGGCGGCGAACACCGCCTCGGCATCGCGCGCAGGTCGGAGTGCATGCTCGCGACGACGACGTCCGGCCGCCCGGGCAGCTCCTCGGTCCGGTCGAGGCCGCCGGGTGACCCGCGGTCGGACGACCTGACGCGGTTCCGCGTGTGTGTGGTCACGGTGCGTCACACACGCCCAGGGCCGGTGCGGATCGGGCGAGAGGCGGTTGTCCCCTGCGCGCCCGAACGGGATCTTGCTCTCCACGTGCTGACGGGACCCGGTGCCCGTCGCTGACCGCACCACCGCTCAGGCGGCTGCGGCCATGGGGGGAGCGACGTGCAGAGAACGGGTGTGTCATGCGTGCGGTGACGGGCTTCGGCCCGTGCACTCCGGGCGTCCCGCGGTTCCGGGACTCGTGGCTGCGGCGCGTGCCGCTGGTCGCCCCGTGCGTCTCCGGCAGGTGGCTGCTGCGCCCACGGGAGACACCGGCGGCGACGAGGGCGCCGGACCCGCCGCGAACGCCCCCCAGGAGCCTGCGCCCCCGGAGCCTGTCGGCGCAGACGTCCCAGCGGTCCCGGCACCGTCCGGAGCGCCCCGTCCCGCCGTACCCGGGTCGCATCCCAGCTGGATCCGGGGCCGCCGAGCCGGCGCCGGTCGACGGTGGGACGTCGGAGCCGGCCCCGGCCGCGATCCGCAGCGCCGACGACGTCCCGGCCGGGCCCACGCACCCCGCTCCGCAGTCGCCGGTCCCGCCGGTCACCCCGACGCCGGCGGCCCCGAGCGGGCCAGGCGGGATCGGTCACACCTGCCCGTCCTCCACCCGCTCCGGGACGCACGGTCCCTGCGGGTCGGTCGTCGCGGACCTGGCCCCGTCGTGGGCGATGCCGCCCGCGGGTCCCGCCGTCCTCGTGAGCGCCGGCGGCTCCGTCGCCACCGCCGGTACGCCCGGCCACCCCGGCTGACGCACGGCCCAGCCGGCTCTCCCGGCGCGCCCGGGCCGCCTGTACCGGGTCCGCCCCCACCTGTCTGCCCGTCGCACACGAGGGACTCTCGCCATGGGTCGTCACTCATCCTCAGGACGTCTGCCCCTGCCCGGACACACCTCGACCCCCGTCTTCGCCAACCCCTCCGGACGGCGCTGGCGACGCCTGCGCGCCGTCCTCCTGACCCTCCTCGTCGTCCTCGGCGGGGCGGCCGCCGTCGTGGTGCCGAACGTCGTCGCCGCGCCTGCCCTCGCCGGGGCGCCCGTCCCGGACGGACCCACGGTGCTCGAGGTCGGTGAGCCGAGGGTGGTCGGCGGGGGCCCGCTCGTCCGCGTCGTCCGGCTGCTCCGGGCCGGCGGGCAGACCTACGGGCAGGACCCGTTCGACGGCCAGGTCGTCACCCGACTCTCGCCCGAGGACGCCGCGAAGGCCGGGCAGGCGGGCTACGCGCTCCAGCGCTACGGCTACGACACGACCGCCCGGCGGACGGTCTCGCTGACCTTCGACGACGGCCCGCACCCGGTGTACACCCCGCGCCTGCTGGACCTGCTCAGCGAGCACGGGGTCCAGGCGACCTTCTTCGTCACCGGCGACCAGATGGTCCGCCACCCGGAGATCATGCGGCGGATCGTGCGGGAGGGGCACGCCCTCGGCAACCACTCGCTGACCCACATCGACGTCAACACCTCGACGGCGCTCCGCGAGCAGGTCGAGATCGCCCTGGCCGACCGCATCATGCGGGCGCAGACCGGTCGGTACGCGTCCTACTTCCGCCTGCCCTACGAGGGCGAGGACGAGGAGTCCATGCGAGACGACGTGCCGGGCATCCTGCGGGCCCAGCGACTGGGCTATGCCGTGGTCTCGCACGACTTCGACCCGCACGACTGGGCCTACGCCTCCGGGGAGCGGACCGGCGAGATCCCCCTGCCGCCGCTCGGCGAGCAGGACGACATCACCGTCCTGCTGCACGACGCGGGTGGGACCGACCGCTCCCTCACCCTGGCCTACGTCGAACGGCTGATCGGCCAGGCCCGGGCCGCCGGGTACACGTTCCACTCCATGCCGCAGGTGTCGGCCGACCTGCGGGCGCGCACCGGCGCGGTCGAGGCGACGGCCTGGGACCACCTGGCCACCCACCTGGTCACGGCGCTGTTCGTCTGGCCGGACCAGCTGCTGGCGGTCCTCTTCGTCGTGGCCGTCGCCACGATGCTCGGCTTCGGTCTGCTCAACACCGCGCTCGCGCTGCTGCGGGCCCATCTGGTCCGCCGACGGACGACGTCGGCGCGACCGCCGGTCGCGGTGCTGATCGCGGCCTACAACGAGGAGCTGGTGATCGGCCGGACCCTGGAGACCGTCCTCGCCTCGGACTACCCGGTCGAGCAGGTGATCGTCGTCGACGACGGCAGCACCGACGCGACGGCCGACCGGGTCCTCGAGGTGGCCCGTCACGACGCCCGGGTCCGGCTGATCCGGCAGCCCAACGGCGGCAAGTGGTCGGCCCTCAACCAGGGCTTCGCCGCCGCCGACCAGCCCTTCGTCGTCACCATCGACGCCGACACGCTGCTCACGCCGGGCGCGGTGGGGGCCCTCGTGGCCCGCTTCCACCGGCCGGACGTCGGGGCCGTGGCCGGTGTGGTCAAGGTCGGCAACCACGCCCGCAACCTCGTCACCCGGTGGCAGGCGCTCGAGTACGTCACCCAGATCGGCGTCGACCGCTCCGCCGCCGCGCTGGTGAACGCGGTGATGGTCATCCCCGGGGCCTGCGCCGCCTGGCGCACCGCCGCCGTCCTGGAGGTCGGCGGGTACAGCGACGCCACCCTGGCCGAGGACTGCGACCTGACCCTGATGCTCCACCAGTACGGCTGGCGGGTGGAGCAGGCCGACGAGGCGGTCGCCCTCACCGAGGCCCCGGAGACCGTGGACGCGCTGCTGCGTCAGCGGGTGCGCTGGATGTACGGCACGCTGCAGGCCGTCTGGCGGCACCGGAACATGCTGCTGCGCCCACGCCACGGCTGGCTCGGGATGCTGGTCATGCCGATGGCGGTGCTCGCGGTGGTGACACCGATGGTGTTCACCCCGCTGGTCGCCGTCGTCCTCGTGCAGATGCTCGCCGAGCAGGGACCCCTGCCGGTCCTCGGCTACTTCGGCCTCTTCGCGCTGGTGTACGGCGTCTCGGCCGTGGTCGCGGTCGTCCTGCTCCGGGAGCGACCGGCGCACCTGCTGATCGTGCCGCTGTACCGGTTCATCTACGAGCCGCTGCGGGCCTACCTGCTCTACGCGTCGCTGGGGACGGCGCTGCGGGGGGTGCGGCTCGGCTGGAACAAGCTGGCCCGCACGGCGCACGTGGACGAGCCCGTGGTCGCGGCGCCCGCGCAGCCGGTGGGGGCGCGGCCGTGAGACGGCGGCGGGCGCTGCTGCTCGCGGTCGTCGCCGTCCTGGTCGCGGTGGCCGCCGTCACCGTCCTCCGGCCCGGGACGCCGGACCGGCCGGAGCGGCTCGTGGCCGCGGCGTGGCTACCGGTCTGGGACCAGCGGGCACCGGCCTCGCTCGACTCGGCACTGGACGCGGGCGGCCTGACCGAGGTGAGCCCGACCTGGGCCACCGTGCGGCCCGACGGGACGCTCGCCCTCACCCCGCCGCCGGCCGAGGTGGTCGACCGGCTGGCCGCCGCCGGCGACGGCGTCGTGGTCATCCCGGCCGTGCAGAACTTCGCCGACGGGCAGTGGCAGGGGGAGGCGGTCGCCCGGGTGCTCGCCGACCCGGTGGCTGCGGCCGACCACCGGCGCGCCCTGGTCGACGTGGCGCTGGCCAACGGCTGGGACGGCGTCGACGTCGACTACGAGGCCCTGCCGCCGACCGCCGGGCGGTCGTTCACGCAGTTCCTCGCAGCGCTGCGCGACGACCTGCACGCGCACGACCTGCTGCTGACCGTGGCGGTCCCGGCCCGGGACGCGGAGGAGACGCCCGGCGCCCTCGCGTACAGCTACCAGCTGATCGGGCAGATCGCCGACCAGGTGCGGGTCATGACCTACGACCACTCCTGGAGCGGCAGCCCGCCCGGCCCGGTCGCGCCGACCGACTGGGTGGAGGACGTCGTCGCCTACGCCGTCGAACGCGTCCCGCGGCACAAGCTGATGCTCGGCGTGGCCACCTACGGCTACGACTGGGTCGCGGACCGGGGCAGCACCCTGCAGGCCACCGACGCCGTCGCGCTCGCCGAGCGGGTGGGTGCCGAACCCCGATGGGACCCGGCGGCCGACGCCTGGACCTTCGGCTACGCCGACGCGGGTCAGCAGCACACCGTGTGGTTCGAGGACGCGCGCTCGCTCGCCGCCAAGCGGGACGTCGCCGTCGCGTCGGGGCTGCGCGGGATCGCCATCTGGCAACTCGGCGGGGAGGACCCGCACGTCTGGACGTCCGTGGCAGAGGCAACGCGGGGGGAGAGGTAGTCGTGAGGCGTCGGGAGAGCACCTACGTCAAGCTGCTCGTGTTCGTCGCGCTGGGGTGGGTCCTCACGGCCGAGACCTTCCCCAGACCGTGGCTGTCGGTGGCCTTCCCCGCCCTCGGCGTCCTGTTCGCCGCCGGTGGCGCCGCCGCCGCAGCGCGGCTGGACGCGGTCGGCTCCACCCGTGCCCACCTGCGGTGTGCCGGTCCGGCGCTGCTCGTCCCGTTCTGGGCGTTCGCCGCCACGGCGGTCACGGTCATGGTCGTCGAGGGCTGGCGGTGGGACCCGGACGCCGGCTCGGAGCCCCTGACCTGGAGCACCGCGTGGCGGTGGCTGCTGCCCCTCGTCGACCCGCCGGTGCCCACGGGGGGTTCCGGCCTGGTCGGGGCCCTGGGGTTCGTGCAGGTCGCCCTGTGGCTGTTGCTGCTGACCCCGCCGCTGCTGTGGCTCTCCCGCCGCTGGCTGCTGCGGCTCATGACGCTGCCGCTGCTGACCGTGGTCCTGGTCGCCATCGGGATCGCGAACCCGGTCGGGCACACCGCCGACGTCGTCCTCGGTCTCTGCGCCTACACCGGGTGCTGGCTGCTCGGCTTCGCCCACCACGACGGCCGGCTGCGACAGGTGCCGGCGGACGTCGCGCTCCTCGGCGGGGGGCTGTGCGTCGCCGCCGGGATCGGTCTCGCGCTGTGGCAGCAGGACCTGTACGGCACCTATGCGCTGGCGGCGAACCCGCTCGCCACCACGCTGTTCTCCCTGGGCGGCGTGCTGGTGCTGCTCCGGCTCGACCCGTGGCTGCGGTGGCTGGAGCGGGCCCGCGGCCTGCGACCGGTGCTGTCGCTGTTCCACGGCCGCACGCTGACGGCGTTGCTGTGGGTGGACGTCGTCATCGTGCTCACCCCGCCCGCGCTGGCGCTCACGCCCCTGGCCCGGTTCCACACCGCCACGACCCAGGGTGCCCTGCTGCAGTACGCTGCGAGCTGGGTGCTGCTGCTCGCGGCGGTGGTGCTGCTGGGCTGGCTCGAGGACCTGGGCGGCGGCCGCCGTCCCCGGCTCGTGCTGCGCCGTCGGACGGCCCCGGTGCCGGCTCCCGCCCCCGTGCCACAGCCGCGCCCCGCGCCGGTCGCCGAGCCGCGCCCCGCGCCGGTTCTCGGCGGGCGGCCCGCTCCGGCCGTCGCGGGGCCGGTTCCGCGGTCGCCGAGTCCGCACCCGAGGGGACACGTCCTCCGCGGCACCGCGGCGCTGGCCGACGATGCCGCTCCGGGGGAGGCGCTCACCGAGCTGCAGGTCCTGGTCCGGGAGTACCGCGCACGGGTCGGGCAGCGGGGGGTGGGCCCCGACCGGGCGGTCGACCCGTGAACGACCTCGCTCAGCCGGCGGTCCAGGCGAGGAGCTCGTCGGCGGTGCGGGTGTTCACCACCCGCTCGGCCGGGACGCCGCACTCGACCGCCCGCTCGCAGCCGTTGCCCTGCCAGTCGAGCTGGCCGGGGGCGTGCGCGTCGGTGTCGACGGCGAACTCGCAGCCGAGGTCGACGGCGAGGGTGAGCAGCCGCAGCGGCGGGTCCAGCCGCTCGGGCCGGGAGTTGATCTCCACCGCGGTGCCGTGCTGGACGCAGGCGGCGAACACCGCCTCGGCGTCGAAGGCGCTCTCCGGCCGCGGCCGCTGGCGTCGTCCCTCCCGCTGCTCGCGGGGGACCAGCAGCCGGCCGGTGCAGTGCCCGAGGACGTCGGTGTGCGGGTTCGCGACCGCGGTCAGCATCCGCTCGGTCATCGCCGCGGAGTCCGCGCGCAGGTCGGAGTGCACGCTGGCGACGACGACGTCCAGCCGCCCGAGCAGCTCGTCGGTCTGGTCGAGGCTGCCGTCGACGTTGATGTCGCACTCGATGCCGGTGAGGATCCGGAAGGGGGCGAGCTCCTCGTTGAGCGCGGCGACGACGTCGAGCTGACGCTCCAGCCGCTCGGGGGACAGCCCGTTGGCGACGGTCAGCCGCGGCGAGTGGTCGGTCAGCGCCACGTACTCGTGGCCCAGGCCGATCGCGGCCTCGGCCATCTCGCGGATCGGGCTGCCGCCGTCGGACCAGTCCGAGTGCACGTGCAGGTCGCCGCGCAGCAGCGCGCGGAACTCGGCGACGTCGTCGGCCAGCGGCAGCAGCTCGCCGTGGGCCTCCTCGAGGCGGGCCAGGTACTCGGGCACCTCGCCGGCGTGCGCCTGCACGATCGCCGCACCCGTCTTGGGCCCGATGCCGCGCAGGTCGGTCAGCGTCCTGGTCCGGATCCGCCGGTCGAGCTCCTCGGGCCCGAGGGCGTCGACGACGGCCGCGGCGGTGCGGAAGGCCGAGACGCGGTGCGTGGGCTCGCGGGCGCGCTCCAGGAGGAAGGCGATCCTCCGGAGCGCGGCCGCGGGCGGGAGCGGATCGCTCAGCGGGAGGCCTTCTTGTACTGCCTCTCGGCCTTCCGCTGGGCCCTGGCGGCCCGCTTCTGCGCCCTCTCCAGGCTCTTCTCGGTGCTGTCGGCGGCCCTGGTCGCGGCGCGGCGGGCGCGGTAGCCGACCGACGGCCTACCCTCGGTGTCGACGGCGGCGATCAGCAGCCCGCCGAGCAGGCCCAGGTTCTTGAGGAAGTGCGAGGTCTGCCCGAAGCGCTCCTTGGGGTCGTCGTGCTCCCAGAAGCGGTGCCCGGCCAGCGTGGTCGGGACGATGCTGGCCGAGAGGGCCAGCGCCGACAGGCGGGGCAGCTTGCCCAGCGCCAGCAGCGAGCCGGCGGCGACCTTGACGCCGGCATCGATCTTGACCCACTGCTCGACGTCGCGGGGCACCTGGACCGGCAGCTGCTGGTCGGCCGCGGCGGTGATCTGCTCGACGACCGGCGCGGCACCCGGCACCCGGCTCTGCGGGTTGCGCAGGGTGTCGATGCCGCCGTAGACGAACGACGACGCGAGCAACGGCCGGGCGATCCGGCGGACCAACATGGGTGACCTCGTTTCGGCTCGGGGACTTCGGTCGGCTCAGTGCCCCGGCACGCGCCGGGACACCCCTGCTCGGACCGTAGTGAGATCGCCGCCACTCCGCTGGGTCAACGGTCGCGGCAGCAGTAGACCGTCAGCGTCCCGTGCTCGGCGAAGACGAACTCGGTGGCCGGCCCGCCGGTCTCGCCGTCGTAGGCCACCGCCTGCGGGCCCGAACGGGACACCACCCGCACCTCCCGCGCCCGGCCCTGGGCGTAGCCGGGGACGTGAGGGCTCAGGCCCAGGAGGGAGCCGAGGACGGCGCGGGTCCGGCTGAACGGGACGTCGGCGCGCAGGTACTGGACGTCGAGCAGCCCGTCGTCCAGCCGCGACCGCCAGGCGAGGGTCAGTCCGCGCGGGGTGTAGCGGCCGTTGCCCACGAAGAGGATCCACACCGACAGCGGCTGCCCGTCGAGCAGCAGCGACACCGGCGTCCCACGGCGCAGCGTCTGCGCGACGGCCACCGTCATCGCCGTCCACCGGCCCAGCCGCCCGGCCAGCGCGTCGCGGCGGCGGACCACCTCCGGGTAGCTGCCGATGCTGGCGGTGTTGAGGAACGGCGTCCCGTTGACCTCGGCGACGTCGACCTCGACCGCCCGGCCGGAGACCACGGCACCGGCCGCGGCCTCGAGGGTGCGCACGCCGACGTCCCGGGCGAAGTGGTTGAGCGTGCCGGCGGGCAGCACCGCCAGCGGCAGGCCGTGGGCGACCGCCACGGCCGCGGCCGCCGCCACGCTGCCGTCGCCGCCGGCCACGCCGAGCGCCCGTGCCCGGCCGGAGCGGGCCGCTCCCTCCAGCAGGCCGGCGATCGTCGTCCCCGCGGTCTGCTCGAGGACCTCGGCGCGGGGGAGCAGCCGGCGGACCTCCTCGGCGGGGTGGTAGTCCGCGGGGCCCGACCGCGGGTTCACCGCGACGACCAGGCCCTCGCCGCCGGGCAGCGCCGGGGCGGAGCGTGCCGGGCGCACCCGGGCGGGGGCCGCCGGCCGCACCGGCCACCAGTGCCGGCCGCCCACGGCGACCGCCGCGCCGATGGCCAGGCCGACGACGACGTCCCCCGGGTAGTGCACGCCGACGTGCACCCGCGAGTAGCCCACGGCGACCGCCAGCGGCGCGAGCGCGGCCCCGGCCGCCGGGCACTCCAGCGCGACGCCGGTGACGAACGCCCCGGCCGACGAGGAGTGCCCGCTGGGGAAGGAGTGCGTGGTCAGTGCCTCGCGCAGCAGGCGGTGCACCGGGTGCGCGCCGAGGTCGGGACGGCGGCGGCCGAACACCGGCTTGAGCGCGGAGTTGACCACCCCGCTGGAGACGGCCATCGAGGCCAGCCCGCGGACCGCACCCCGGCGCAGCGCCCCGCGGCGGAGGGCCAGCAGGGTGCCGACGGCCATCCACAGGCGGCCGTGGTCGGCGGCGGTGGTCAGCCGGCGCAGCCAGACGTCGGCCGGGGTGTCCGGCAGCCCGCCGACCAGTGAGTGCAGGCGCGCGTCCCAGTGCCGGGCACCCCGCATGCGGCGACGCCAGTGGAAGGACCACCCTCCGCCCCGCGCCTCGCCGGCTCGGCGCGGGCCCCTGGAGGGTGGCCGTTCCAGTACGTCACGCACGCGCGCGGCTCCCCTCAGGCCTTGCGGCGGGCCCGGTAGGCGGCGACGGTGGAGCGGCTGGCGCAGGTGTTGGAGCAGTACCGGCGGCTGGCGTTGCGCGAGGTGTCGACGTAGACGTCGTCGCAGCCCTCGGCCGAGCAGACGCCGATCCGCTGCCAGCCGTGCTGGACGACGACCTGGGACAGGCCCATCGCCACCGTCGTCGTCAGCTGCTCGAGCAGTGGCGCGTCGGGACGCGCGTAGTGCAGGTGCAACGCGCCGTCGTGGTCGGTGGCGTAGGGCTTCGGGTGGGCGAGCGCGAGCAGCGCGTTGAGCCGGTCCATCACCTCGTCCTCCGACCGGGCGACGGCGACGGCGCGGACCAGGTCGGCGGTCGTGGCCGCCTGGCCGGTCTCGTCGGGGGAGAGGTCGAGGACGCTGCCGGGCGAGAACCACTCGTCGTGGGCGCGCAGGAACGCCGTGGCCCAGTCCGGCCCGGCGTCCCGGTCGGCGTTGGCCAGGTCGATGGCCAGCTCGACCGCTGTGGACCCGTAGGTGTCGTAGTCCATGGAATCCCCTACCGCTGAGGTGCCGTCGACACGCCGTAGGTGGTGTAACGCACTTGACCCCCTACGTCGTCGTCCGTAGCGTGTAGGGGGTCAACGGTGTTTGACCCCCTACTCTTCCCGTTCCGCGTGCTACCAGAAGCGAGTTCGTCGTGCGTTCGTACCTGTCCGTCTGGCGTCTGCCGTCCGCTCCGGTGCTGCTCGTCGCCGGTTTCGCCGGCCGTCTCCCGTCGGCCATGGTCCCGCTCGCGCTGCTGCTCATGGTGCAGCAGCAGACCGGCTCCTACGCCGTCGCCGGTCTCGCGTCGGCCACCTACGGCCTGGCGATGGCCGGGATGGCGCCGGTGCTCGGCCGGCTGGCCGACCGCCGCAGCCCACGCCCGGTGCTGCTGGCCCAGGCCGCGGCGTACCCGCTGCTGTTGACCCTGCTCGTGGCCGCCGTCCTCGGAGGCGCCCCGACGGCGGCGATCGTCGCCGCCTCGGCCGCCGCGGGCGCCGGGACGCCGCTGGTGTCCGGCGCGGTGCGCGCGCTGTGGTCCCGGGTCGACCCGCGGGTCCGCGGCACGGCGTACGCACTCGACGCCACCGCGACCGAGCTGGTCTTCGTGGCCGGCCCCACCCTCGTCGCCGCGCTCGCCGTGCTGGCCGCCCCGGCGTGGGCGCTGGCCGTGGCCGGCGTGCTGGCCGTGGCCGGGGCGCTCGGCATCGCGGCCTCGGGCGCGATGCGCGGCTGGGTGTCGGTGCCGGTGGCGCACCGGGCCAGCCCGTTCGCCACGGTGCTCACCCCCGGCATGCCCAGGGTGCTGGTCAGCGGCTCGGCGCTGATGCTCGGCTTCGGTGCACTCGAGGTCGCGGTCCCCGCGTTCGCCGACGCCGCCGGGGCGCCCGGGATGTCCGGCGTCCTGCTGGCCCTGTGGTCGCTGGGGTCGGTGGCCGGCGGGCTGTGGTTCGGCGCCCGGGTGGTCAGCGCCTCGCTGCCGCGGCAGTACCGATGGCTGCTGCTCGGCGTGACGATCGGCCTGGCCCCGCTGGCCGCGGCGTCCGACCCGTGGGTGCTCGGCGCGTTGCTGTTCCTGGGCGGGACGGCGATCGCCCCGACGCTGACGGTGCAGAACTCGCTGGTGGGGGCGATCGCCCCGGCGCACGCCACCACCGAGGCCTTCACCTGGCTGTCGACGATGGCCACCGGCGCCTCGGCGGTCGGGGCCGCGCTCGGCGGTGCGCTGATCGAGAGCCGGAGCGGGGTCAGTGGCAGCCTGCTGCTCGCCGTCGCCGGGGCCGCCCTCGCGGTGCTGGTGACGCTGGTCCCGGGCCGCCGTCCGGCCGGGGAGCGGGTGTCCGAGCCCGTCGCCGCCTGAGGCCCGCCGTCGGGTGGTGGGGACCCCCGGCGGACGGCCTCCCCGGGCGCTGGTAGTCTCTCTCCTCGGTGGTTCCGGGGGGACTCGGACCCCGGGAGGCTTCGCCTAGTCCGGTCTATGGCGCCGCACTGCTAATGCGGTTTGGGTTAATCCCCATCCCGGGTTCAAATCCCGGAGCCTCCGCGCACGACAACTGAAGAGCACGCACCCGTAGCTCAACGGATAGAGCATCTGACTACGGATCAGAAGGTTAGGGGTTCGAATCCCTTCGGGTGCACGTCTGGTTGAGACAGCACAGCGGCTCCGTCCTCCGGGACGGGGCCGCTGTCCTCTTCCCGGGCCCTCGCCCCGCGGACCCGCCGGCGACGCGCGTCCGCCGCCCTGCCCCACCTCCTCCTCGAGTCGATCACGGGGTTCTGGCAGGCGACACGCGGGGACACGCCGCCGGCAGCGGCGACAGCTCCATGGTCGCGGCCGGCGGCGCCGGTCACCGGCGGCCCGCCGATCGGGCTGCTCCTGGACCGGGTGGCCCGGGAGGTCGGCCGGGCGTTCGACGCGCGGCTGCCGGCCGTGCCGGTGACGGGGAGCCGCTCGAGACGAGGGGCGGGGGGCCGGTCCTGACGGTCTGGCCGCGTTGGTCGGTCCTCCCAGCAGTGGGAGGCCACTCGTTGCCGGCTGCCCCCGCCCGACCTCCACTGTGACCCCGCTCACACGCCGGGGTCAAGTCCGCCCGGCGTGTCGCAGCGGCCCCGTCCGGGGCACCGCCCCGAGCCCGCGAGGGACGGGGAGGACCGGGTCCTCCTCCAGCGGACCCGGCGCGGCACCTCCGGGGAGAACTGGCCGACCGACGTGCGGCGGCCGCCCGGGCCCCGCGTCAGGTCGCCCTGCCCAGCAGGTCGAGCACCACCGGGACCACGCCTCCCACCGGGGCGACGTAGACCGTGAACAGCCTCGGGACCAGCAGGACCGCCGCGATCAGCAGCAGGGCCACGGCCAGTGCGATCACCACACCGACCCACCGCTTCCTAGGGAGCCGGGGACGCCCGGACGCCTCCGCGTCCGGTGCCGGGCTCCCGGCTGCCGCGACGGTCTCCCCGCCCGCGGCTCCGGGGACGGACGACGGCGGTGGTGTCCGCGTCGCGGCGGGACCGTCGGCGGGCACGCCGCGGCCGGACGCCTCCGCGGCTCCTCGTGCCGGCGCGGCGGGGTCGGCTCGGGCCGGGGTCCGCCCCGGCCGGTGCGGTCCCGCGGCCGTCGGGGCCGGACCGCCGTCCCCCGGTGGCCGAGGACCGGAGGTGCCCGCGGGCCGGTCGGACGGGATGACCGAGCCCCGGGTGGGGGCGACGATGCGCTCCGCGCCCGACACGACCGGCATCCCGTCGGCGGACAGCCAGCCCCACCCCCACGCCTCCGTGCCCGCCTCGGCCAGCGCCGTCCCGAACGACACGGCGCTGGCGAAGCGCTCCGCCGGGTCGGTGGTCAACCCGTGCATCACCACCTCCGCCACCGGGGTGGGCACCCCGGGGGCCACCTCACGGAGCGGGATGGGCGGCTCGTGGACGTGCTTGAACAGCAGCGACATGGCGTTGCCGTCGGCGGTGAACGGCAGGACACCGGAGAGCAGCTCGTAGGTCATGGTGGCCAGCGCGTACACGTCGGTCGCCGGCGACAGTTGCCCCCCGCGCACCTGCTCGGGTGCCATGTAGGCCGGGGTGCCGACCACCTCTCCGGCGCGGGTCAGGAGCGTCTCCGTGCCGCCGACCACCTTGGCGATCCCGAAGTCGGTGACCTTGATGGCGCCGCTCGCGGCGAAGAGCATGTTCTCCGGCTTCACGTCCCGGTGCAGCACCCCGCGCTCGTGTGCGGCGTTGAGCCCGGCGGCACAGGCCAGGGAGACCGCGACGGCGTGCGGGGCGGTGAAGCCGGTGGTCGTGGACCGGTCCCGCAACGTGCCCCCGGGCAGCAGCTCCATCACCAGCAGGCAGAGGTCCTCCCGCTCGACGAAGTCGTAGACGGGGACGACGTGCGGGTGGTCGAGCGAGGCGAGCACCCGCGCCTCGGCCGCGAACCGCCGACGGACCGCCACGTCGGCCGCCACGGCCCGGGACAGCTGCTTGATGGCCACCCTGCGGTCGAGCTGGCGGTGGCGACCGGCCAGGACCACCCCGAAACCGCCCTGCCCGAGCACGCCCCCGACGTCGTAGGCCGGGAGCGCGTCGGCGATCAGCTGCCGCTCGATCTCCATCCGTCACGCCGGGGTCGTGACGGGGAGCGGGACGCGGGTCCGGGGCAGGAGGGCCGGACCGGTGTCCGGGGCCACCGCGCGGGAGGCTCGCGGATGTGCCACGTCGACTCCTCAGTGCGCCTCTGGTCGACGGCGCCAACGAGCTCACGATCGGCCCGGGCAGTCTATCCGCCACCCACCTCCCGGCGGTCCTGGTCGGCCGCGGCACCGGGTCGTAGCCTGTTCCCCTCCGATCGGGTGTGCGGGGCCGGGTGGGACCCCGGCCGGGCGCGCTGCAGGGAGCGCAGATGGGCGACGGGACGACCCGGGTCGGCATCGGACCCGGCACCGGTCTGGTCGGGCGGTTCGGCGACGCCGTGGTCCTCGTCGCGCCGGACGCGGCGGCCGACGAGGCCGCCACCGGGGAGCTCCTGGACCTGGTGCAGGCCGCCGCCGACGCCGAGCACCCCGGGGGCGCGATCGCCGCGCGGCTGGCCGCCTGGGTCGGTGGCCGCACCCCGTCCGACGGCTCGGCGTTCGGTGTCGTCGCCCCGGTCGAGGACGGCGTCGTCGTCTTCCTGCGCGGCCCGGTGTGGGCGGAGGTCGTCGACTCCGGTGCGACCCGGCGGCTCTCCGGGCGGCAGGCACTGACCTGGGTCGACCAGGTCGTCCCGCTGCCCCTCGAGCGCGTGACGGTCGGCAGCGAGGCCGACCCGTCGGTGCAGGTGCACCCGCGGTCCGACCTGCGCTCCGGCGTGGTGCCCGCACGGGGGTTCGTCCTCACGGCGTCCGCCGGGAGCCCCGCGGAGCCTGCCGCACGGGTCGACGAGGGGGCGGCCCGGCCGGCGGAGCCCGACCCCGCTCCCGACCGGTCGGGGGTCCGGGGGCCTGGACCCTCGACGCTGGAGACGCCGGCGCCGGAGACGTCGACGCTGCAGACGCCGGCACCGGAGACGCCGACGCCGGAGACACCGGCACCGGGTGCACCGACCGCGGACCAGGTCACCCTCCCGGCCTGGTCGGACCGCCCGTCCGGGGCGGAGGCCGGGCGGCGGGGCACCGAGCCGATCCCCGCACCGCAGGGGGACGAACCGGTCGATCCCGCCGCGACCGTGCTCGCGGCGCCGCCCGTGGGGGCGCTGGTCGCCGAGGGCGGTGGACCCACGATCCTGCTCGATCGCGACTACGTCCTGGGTCGGGAACCGCACAACGACCCGTCCGTGCAGGACGCGTCGGCGTCCCCCGTCGTGCTGCACGACCCGGACAACCTCATCTCGCGGGTGCACGCCCACGTGTCGGTCGGCGGCGGTTCCGTGCACGTGCGCGACGCCCCGTCGGTGAGCGGCACCTACGTCGCCGCGCCCGGCGCCGAGGAGTGGACCCGCATCGGGCGGGAGCCCACCCCGCTCCTGCCGGGCTGGAGCCTGCGCGTCGGCCGGCAGGTGTTCGTCTTCGAGCCGACCGGGGACGCGGGTCCCGGGTGAGGACGACCGCCGGCCGCTCCACCCGGGGCAGCGGGGAGGCGGATCGGTGCGTCAGGCGCGCGCGGGCGGGGAGACCGCAGCGCGCCGGCCGACGTCCTTGAGCACCTGCCAGTTCCCGCTCCGCAGGTCGGCGAGGACGGCGTCGTCGAGCTCCACCTGCTTCTTGACCGCCGAGGTGACCGCCACGACGTCCTCGGGGTGGTGCCCGAGGACGATCCCCCCGACGGCCCTGCGCTGCGACACGACGAGCCGCCGGTACGACGGGAGCGAGGCGTCCTCCACGACGACCACCTCGTCCTCCGGCTCGGGTTGCACCCGGCCGATCGAGAACAGGTCCAGCCCGACCCCCTTGAGGATGGTGGCCGGCACCTCGGCGCTGAGCACCTCGTGACCGCCCAGGGCGTTCACCGCGGCGACCTCGCCCTGCTTGGCCGCGATCGGCCACAGGCCCAGCACCCTGCCGCCGTGCTCGGCTACGTCGCCGGCGGCGTACACGCCCGGGACCCCCGTCTGCATCCGGTCGTCGACGAGGACGCCCCTGCCGACCGGGATGCCCGCACGCTCCGCCAGGTCCACGTTGGGCCGGATGCCGACCGCGGCGAGGAACAGGTCGCACCGCAGCGACCGCCGATCCCGGAGGGTGACCCCGGTGACCCGCTCCTCGCCGGCCAGCGCGACCGCCTCGGCGCCGTGGAGGACCTGCACCCCGATGCTCTGGAGGTGGGCGAGGACCAGGTCGCTGCAGCGCGGGTCGATCTGGCGCGACAGCAACCTCGCCCCTCGCTCGAGCACCGTGACCCGCAGTCCCAGCTCGAGCAGCGAGTGCGCCGCCTCCAGTCCCAGCAGGCCTCCGCCGGAGACCACGGCGTCCCGGCACGCGTGCTGCTGGGCGTAGGCCCGGACCTGCTGGGCGTCCGACGCCGACCGCAGGACGAAGCTGCCGGGGCGGCCGAACCCGGTGACCGGCGGCGCGACGCCGCTGCTGCCCATGGCCAGGATCAGGCGGTCGTAGGGGAGCACCTCGCCCGTACCGAGGAACACCCGGTGGGACCCGAGGTCGATGTCGGTGGCGACGGTGTTGAGCCACGCGGTGATCTGGTGCTCGTCGTACCACTGCTCGGGCAGCAGGAAGAGGCCCTGCATCGCCGACCGGCCGTAGACCAGCCGCGAGATCCCCATCCGGTTGTAGAGGACGTGCGGCTCCTGCCCGACGACGTGGATCTCGCACTCGGGGTGACCACGCCGGACGAAGTCGGCGGCGGTGACGCCCGCGATGCCGTTGCCCAGGACCACCACGCTGACGATCGAGCGGTCGAACTCCCGCGGCAGCGCACCGTCGTCGGGCGCCCCGGGCTGGGGGGTCAGGGAGACCGTGACCGGTCCGCACTCGATCCGCGCGGAGCAGGCCATGCGCGTGTTCTTCGCCAGCCCGAGCCGGCGCAGCGTGTTGAGCTCCTCCTCCTCGGGCGCCGACAGGCAGGACGTGCCGTCGAGGACCGCGACCGGGTCCGCGCCGCACACCCCCATCCGGCAGCCCGCCTCCAGCGGCAGGCCCGCCCGCTCGGCGACCTCGAGCAGGCTCGTCCCGACCTCGGCGCGCACCGGGCCGTCGCCCTCGGCGAACCGCACCTCGCCGCCGTCCGCGTGGCCCTGGTCCCGGGCGACCTCCGGCGACGGCCGGCTGACGGGGATGACGGGGAGCTGGGCGCGCTGGTCGGCGGCGGCCTCCTCGTCGTACTGGCGTGCCTTCACGGCGGTGCGGGCGATCCAGAGGACGGACAGGACCAGCACCAGGGCCTGGATCGGCCAGCGCAACCAGGGGGCCTGGATGCCGGTGATCGTCGCGAACGAGGTCGCCAGGACGACGCCGGCGAACCAGTAGAAGAGGTTGATGGCCGCCGCGGCCCACACCGCGATCGTGACCGCCGTCCGGATCGGCAGGAGCGCCTCCGCCGCGTAGAACAGCCCGACGCTGCCGAGGAAGTAGAGGGCCAGCTGGCCGTAGGTCGACGTCAGCGGCTGGTCACCGGCGCCGGCCAGGGTCGAGAAGCCGAGCACGAACCCGGGCAGCGCCGCGACGAACAGCTTCCGCGGCGCGGTCCACGCCGGGTCGTCCTCGTGCAGGTCGGCCTGGTAGGCGCTGATCGGCTGGAAGTCGTAGCAGTTCTTCGTGCAGGCGACGCAGGGCCGGCAGTGGCTGTTGGGGACCCGGACGTACGGCGTCTGGCCGTAGACCCGCTGGAGGGGCAGCAACGGGCAGATCTGGCTGCACCAGCCGCTCTTGCCCTTGAACAGGAAGCCGCCGAGGAAGGCCGCGGAGATGACCACCGCGAGCAGCACGCCGGTGGCCGGGCCGCTGCCGTTGAAGACCGCCAGCCGGGCACCGGCGATGCCGAAGAACAGGACCATCGCCACGATGAACGCCCGGCGCTGCCACCACTGCGGCACCGTCCGCCCGCGGGTGAACCCGAGGACGCGCGGCGCCTGGTTCACGGCGGCCAGCGGGCAGCTGTTGCGCCACACCCCCGGCGCCACGAAGAACAGCAGCGGCAGCAGCGGGACGACCACCCCGAAGAAGACGAACAGCCCGGCCGCGGGCCGGACGAACAGCGTGACCACCAACGCGACGTAGGCCAGCACGCTGACGACCCGGACCGCACGCCACGCGGTGAGCGGGACCCGGGTGCGCATCTCGGTGTAGACCGGGAACAGGGCCTCGCCGGCCCGCGGCGTCCTGCCCAGCGCCCGGTCCCACGCCACCGCCAGCCGCGAGGGAGCGCTCGGGGCGGCGGGCGGTGGCGGCGGAGGCGGGACGGCCTCGCCCGCACCCGCCAGCACGGTGGCCATGGCCGCGGGCGCCGGGGCGCGCTCGCGCCGGCCGACCACCACGATCTCGGTGGCCCCGAGACGGACGACGTCCCCGTGCTCGAGGACCACGCGCCCGGTGACCCGGTTGCCGTTGACGAACGTCCCGTTGCGGCTGTCGAGATCGACGAGGGACAGGGCCACGGGGCTCGGCACCAGCCGCAGGTGGCGGCGGGAGACGCTCTGGTCGGACAGGGCGAGGCCCTCGGACTCGCGGCCGACCTCGAGCGCGCGGGTCAGCACCACGCGCCGGGGCTGCTGCCCGGGTTCCCTGATCTCGATGACGGGGGGACCGGCCATCCGGAGGTTCCTTCCCACGCAGCCCGATCGCGGCTCGGGTCCCTCAGAGGTGGAGACCCGTGGTGGTGAACACCCACAGCGAGGACGTGAGCCACAGGCCGACCACGCCGGCGAAGAGGGCTCCGCCCGCGACGGGCACGACCCAGCGGGGCCGGTCGCGGCGGGTGAGGACGAGCATCTTGACCACGAAGGCGCCGTAGAGGAAGCAGCCCAGCAGGGAGTGCACCAGGACCCGGGGGGAGCCCCCCTGGAAGCCCAGGGCGTAGAGGCAGTGCACGGCCACCGGCACGGTGGCCAGGACCGCGATCCGTCCCGACCAGCGGTGGACCGCGCGGACCCGGCCGCTCGCCGCGGCGTCGTACATGCGACCGGCCGTCAGCAGCTGGAGCACGGCGAGGACGGCCGCGACCGTGGTGAGCCACGCCTTCACGTACAGCGGCCCGGAGAACCCGACGACGTTGAGGGCGTACCCCGCCGGCTCGTGCTCCCGGCCGTACACCCCGAGCGCCACGGCCACGGCCGAACCGACCAGGACGAAGGTCAGCAGCGGGAGCCGGTACCGGTCACGGGTCGCACCGGCCAGTTCGGTGGTGGCGGTCATGACGACGGGTGCTCCTCGCGCACGGGGGTGTCAGCTGCTGGGGCCGGGGCCCACCTCACTGGCCGACCACGGTGTCGGTCCCGTCGACGGGGGTGGCCTCGAGGGCGGCCCCGCCGAGCGTGAAGGTGGTGTCCTCCAGGTCCAGCGCAGGCGCCGGGCTCCGGTCCCCGCCGACGTTCTGGATCCCGACCTGCGTGCCGTCCGGGAGCACCACCCAGCCGATGCGGGTCGCCAGGCCGTCGATCGTCGTCCGGGCCTCGTAGATCCCCGCCGGAGGACGGGCCTCGTCCGCGGAGAACAGCCACGCCTGGCCGGTGCTCGTCACGACGGTGCCGGACAGGGTCGCACCGGAGACCGTCCCGATGAGCGCGGCGGTGTCCCGTCCGGTCAGCACGACCTGGTCGCCGGTCACCGAGCCCTGCAGCCAGGTCTCGACGCGGCTCCCGTCGCACAGGTACGCCGCCGCCCGGTCCCCGTTGACGGCGACCGCCACGGTCGCCTCGCCCCCGCCGGTCCTCCCGGAGTACACGACCTGCAGGGACGTCGGCTCCACCGCCGGCGGCGGGGCGGTCTCCGACGGTGATGGCGACGGCGAGGACGACGTCGGTGCGCTGTAGTCCGGAGCGCTGTAGCTCGACGAGCTCGTCGGGGTGGGCGGCCCGACCGTCTCGTTCACCCACAGGAGGGCACCGGTCAGGACCGCTACGGACGCCAGGGTCAGCAACGGTCCTCGAGTGCTCATCGCCACGTTCCCGTCCTGTCCCCTCGGACGTCGATCGCCGTCCGTCGGCCAGACCGGTGACCGACGCGGGGCGCGACCTGCCGCGAACCGTCCCACGACCCGCGGGGAGCGCGAAGGGCCTTGAGTCCCTGACGGGCGCTGGTGACGTACCGGGACGACCCCCGTCAGGGGCCCGCGCCGAGCTCGCGAGGGGTGGGGGGACGGGGGTCCTTCACCCGACCCGGCGCAGCACCTCCGGGGAGAGCTGGTCGACCGCCGTGTGACCGCTCAGGCCCAACGTCAGGTCGAACTCGCCGAGCACGTCGGACACCACCTGCCGCACGCCCTCCTCGCCGGCGAGGGCCAGCCCCCAGGCGAACGGCCGGCCGAGCAGCACCGCCCGCGCACCGAGCGCGACCGCGGTGAGGACGTCGGCGCCGCTGCGCACCCCGCTGTCGAGCAGCACCGGCGCCCGGTCGCCCACCGCGGCCACCACGTCCGGCAGGGCGTCGAGCGCGGGGATGGAGCGGTCCACCTGCCGGCCGCCGTGGGTGCTGACCACCAGGCCGTCCACGCCCTCGTCGAGCGCCCGACGGGCGTCGTCGGGGTGCAGCACGCCCTTGAGCACGATCGGCAGGCGGGTGCGGGCCCGCAGCCAGGCGAGGTCGGCCCAGGTGATCGAGGGCCGGGAGTAGATGGCGAGGAACGTCTCGACGGCGGCCCGCGGCAGCGGCGAGCGCAGGTTCTCCAGCAGCGGCCCGGGCCAGGCCCGCGCCATGCCGACCAGGGCCCGGACGGCGGACAGCGTCGGCCGCGGCTGCCGGTCCCGGCTCGCCGCCGCCCCCGCCTGGGCCGGCGCGGGAGCGGCACCCGCCCGCTCCTCGACCAGGCGGCGGAACACCGGGTCGGAGGTGTACTGCGCGAGGCCCTTGCCCCGCGCGAACGGCAGGTGGCCCAGGTCCAGGTCGCGCGGGCGCCAGCCGAGCATCGTGGTGTCGAGGGTGACCACCAGCGCGTCGCAGCCGGCGGCCTCGGCCCGGCCGACGAGGCTCTCGACGAGCTCGTCGGACGTCGACCAGTACAGCTGGGACCACCGCGGGGCGGGGTGGGGGGCCTGGTCCATGACCGCGGCGCACTCCTCCATCGACACCGAGGCCTGGTTGGAGAAGACCATCGGCACGCCGAGGGACGCCGCGGCGCGGGCCACCGCCAGGTCGGCCGCGGGGTGCACCAGCTCGAGCGCGCCGACCGGGCCGAGCAGCAGGGGCGCGGGCAGCCGCCGTCCGAACAGCTCCACCGAGGTGTCGCGCGCGCTCACGTCCCGCAGCACCCGGGGGACGACGGCCCACCGGTCGAACGCCGCGCGGTTGGCCCGCTGCGTGACCTCGTCCCCGGCGCCGCCCGCGACGTAGGAGTAGGCGCGGGCGCCCAGCCGCTCGCGCGCGCGGCGCTGCAGCGCCCGGGCCGCGGTGGGCACCCGCGGCCGGTGGCCGTACACCCCCGCCCGGTAGACCTCGTCCTGCCGGCGGCGACCGGTGCCCGCTGCTGAGTCCACGCCGGACACCGTAGTGAGCGGTACGTTCCGTGCTGTCCTCGCCGGCGCTCGTCCACCACCTGCCGCCGCGTGCTGCGTCTCCGCGCGACCTCGCGGGTCCGGTCACGTCCCGCCGCGCGGCCCGACCGCACTTTCTGCGGACACGCCGTAGCGACACGCGCGACCCGTCGGTAACCCGGGGGCCGCGGCAGGTCCCGCCCGGCATCATGGTCGGCACCGGTGCGCCGCAGGCGCGCCGGCGCAGAACCAGGGGGAACAGCACGTGCAGGTGGCCACCCGGCCGGCGTCCGTCGTCGTCACGGTGCTCGCCCTGCTCTGTGCCGGTATCGCCCTCGCTGGCCCCGCGGCCGCCGTCGACGACGTCGCCCGCCCGGACGCCCGCGTCACCCACGGCCCCAGCTGCCGCCCCGGCGGCGTGGTCGTCGAGGTCACCGGCGGCACCGTCGGCTACGCGGTGACGCTCGGCACCGGACGCCGTCCCGCGGGGGAGGACGCCGCCGACGTCGCACCCGGTGCCGTCGTCGTGCTGAGCACCGGCGAGGTCGACTGGGGCGAGACCATCGACCCGTTCCTCGCGTACACGGCCCTCGACGGCTCGGGCGACGGCTGGGTCGACGACCTGACCGGCTTCAGCTTCACCCGGCCGGCCGCCGAGGACTGCGCGGCCATCAGCCCGCCCGGTGGCGCGGCGGTGGTCCCGCAGGCCGGGGAGGCGGTGCTGGAACTGCCCGACCCGAGCAGCGTGGCCCCCGCGGGCATCGCCGGCGGCGCACCGGCCGTCACGGTCGCAGCAGCGGAGGCGGCCGCGGTCACCGGCGGCATCCCGTGGCCGCTGCTGGCCGCCGGTGGGTCGCTGGTCGCCACGGGCGCCGGCCTCGCTCTCGTCGCCGGGAGCCGACGGCCGGGGGCAGAGCGCCGGACGCCGTCGTCCACCGGGAGCGCCTGAGCGCTCCGTCGGCGACGATGGACAGGTGGCCCGCCCCGAGGACGCCCTGGCTCCGGACCTCCCCGCCGAGCACGTGCCCGGGGACGTGGCCGACGTCCCGGGTGCGGCACCCCGGCCGGCCGAGACCTGGCTGCGCATCGTGCAGGTGCACGACCGCATCACCCGCCGCGTCGACTCCGCCCTGCACCGCCGGCACGACCTCTCGCTCACCGGGTACGAGGCGCTGCGCCGGATCGCCGAGGCCCCCGGCGAGCGGGCCTCGATGGGGGAGCTCGCCGAGGCGCTCGGCATCTCCCGCGCGGGGGTGACCAGCACCGTCACCCGCCTGGTCACCGAGGGCCTCGTCGTCCGGGAGCGCTCGTCGGGTGACAAGCGGCTGCTGCACGCCCGGCTCACCCCCGCCGGACGGGCCAAGGTGGAGGAGGCCCGCCCGACCCACGACGACCTGGTGGCGCACCTGCTCACCCTCCTGGGGGACGACGCCGCCGTCGTCACCGACGCCCTCGCCCGCGTCTCCGCTGCGGCCCGCACCCGCCGCTGAAGAAGGACCCCCTGCCCCCGGCCCCGTCCAGGGCACCGCCCCGAGCTTGCGAGGGGTGGGGAGGACGGGGTCCTTCTCCACGTCCGGGGACACTTCAAGCCCGTAGTGTTTCTACTCCGGTCAACGCGGGCAGGACGCGAACATGCAGGTGGGGATCGAGCAGTGCTCCGTGGTCGTGCCGACCGTCGGCCGGCCGTCGCTGGACGTGCTGCTCGACGCCCTCGCGCAGGCCCCGGGACCGCGCCCGGCCGAGCTGGTGCTGGTCGACGACCGGCCCACCGGCGAGCCGCTGCGCCCCGAGCGGCCCGGCCTGCCGCCGGTGCGGGTGGTGCGCACCGGGGGCGGTGGCCCGGCCCGCGCCCGCAACCTGGGCTGGCGCAGCGTCCGCACCGAGTGGGTGGCCTTCCTCGACGACGACGTCGTCCCCGACCCCGACTGGTACCAGCGGCTGGCCGAGGACCTCTCCGACCTGCCGGCCGACGTGGCCGGCAGCCAGGGCAGGGTGCGGGTGCCGCTGCCGGAGGACCGCCGGCCCACCGACTGGGAGCGCGGCACCGCCGGCCTGGCGACCAGCTCCTGGATCACCGCCGACCTCGCCTACCGCCGCGCCGCCCTCGCCGCCGTCGGCGGCTTCGACGAGCGCTTCCCGCGCGCCTTCCGCGAGGACTCCGACCTGGCGCTGCGGGTGATGGACACCGGCGCCCGGCTGGTCCGCGGGCGGCGCTGGATCACCCACCCGGTGCGCCCGGTGGACCGCTGGGTGAGCGTCCGCGTGCAGGCCGGCAACGCCGACGACGTCCTCATGCGGCGGCTGCACGGCCCCGACTGGCGCGAGCGCGCCGACGCGCCGCTGGGCCGCCGGCCGCGGCACCTGGCCGTCACCGCAGCCGGGCTGGCCGCCGTCGGCCTGGCCGCCGCCCGCCGGCCGCGCGCCGCGCTCGCGGCCGCCGCGGCCTGGGCCGTCGGCACCGGTGAGTTCGCGTGGGCACGGATCGCCCCCGGCCCGCGCGACCGCGCCGAGGTCGGCACCATGCTCGCCACCAGCGCCCTCATCCCGCCGCTGGCCACCTGGCACTTCCTGCGCGGCACCGTGCAGCACCGCCGCGTGCGGCCGTGGCGCGGGCTGCCCGACCTGGTGCTGTTCGACCGCGACGGCACCCTCGTGCGCGACTACCCGTACAACGGCGACCCCGCGCTGGTGAAGCCCGTGCACGGCGCGCGGGAGGCCGTCGACGCGCTGCGCGCCCGCGGCGTCCGGGTCGGCGTGGTGAGCAACCAGTCGGGCGTGGCCCGCGGGCTGATCACCCGCGCGCAGGTCGACGCCTGCATGGCCCGGCTCGACGAGCTGCTCGGCCCGTTCGACACCGTCCAGGTCTGCCCGCACGGGCCGGACGACGGCTGCACCTGCCGCAAACCCGCGCCCGGGATGGTCAAGGCCGCCTGCGCCGAGCTCGACGTCGACCCCGCCCGCTGCGTGGTCGTCGGCGACATCGGGGCCGACGTCGAGGCCGCGGCCGCCGCCGGGACCTCCGGGATCCTCGTCCCCACGCCGGTGACGCGGCGGGCCGAGGTCGAGGCGGCCCCGCGTCGCGCCGCCACGATCACCGAGGCGGTCGCGCAGGTCCTGGCCGGTGGGTGGTGAGCGAGCTGGCGAGCCCACCCACGGGCACAGCACCCCGGGGAACGCGGCCGGCGAGCGCCGGCGAGGAGGTCGCGTGACCCGCACGGTCCTGGTCGCGCGGCTGGACTCGGTCGGCGACGTCCTGGTCCAGGGGCCGCTGGTGCGGGCCGTGGCCGCAGGCGCCGACCGCGTCGTGTTCCTCGCCGGCCCCGCAGGCGCCGAGGCGGCCCGGCTGCTGCCCGGCGTCGACGAGGTGTGGACCTGGGCCTGCCCCTGGATCCTCGGCGACCCGCCGCCGGTCGACGCGGACGACCTCGCCGCGCTCACCGACCGGGTCCGGGCCCTGGCCCCCGACGCGGCCGTCGTCTCCACGTCCTTCCACCAGTCGCCCCTGCCGCTGGCGCTGGTGCTGCGCACCGCCGGCGTGCCGCGGATCTCCGCGATCAGCGTCGACTACCCCGGGTCGCTGCTCGACGTCCGCCACCGGGTGCACGACGACCTGCCCGAGCCCGAACGCGCCCTGTCGCTCGCCCGCGCCGCGGGCTTCGACCTGCCGGCCGGCGACGACGGCCGGCTCGCCGTGCGCCGCCCCCTGCCCCGGGTCGCGCACGACCCGGGGTACGTCGTCGTGCACCCGGGGGCGTCCGTCCCCGCACGGGCCTGGCCGGCCCAGCGCTGCGCCGAGGCGGTGGAGGCGCTCGCCGACGCCGGCCACCGGGTGCTGGTCACCGGCGGGCCGGGGGAGCGCGCGCTCACCGCGGCCGTCGCCGGCACCCGCGGCGTCGACCTGGGCGGTGCGCTGGGCCTGGCCGAGCTGGCCGCCGTGCTGGACGGCGCCGACGCGGTCGTCGTCGGCAACACCGGCCCGGCGCACCTGGCCGCCGCCGTCGGGACACCGGTCGTCTCGCTGTTCTCCCCGGTCGTGCCCGCCGCGCGCTGGGCGCCCTACGGCGTCCCCACCGTGCTGCTCGGCGACCAGGACGCCCCCTGCCGGCTGACCCGGGCCCGCGAGTGCCCGGTGCCCGGCCACCCGTGCCTCGCGTCGGTGACCGCGGACGACGTCGTCGCGGCTGTGGAGAAGTTGGTGAGCTCGTGAGGGTCCTGCTCTGGCACGTGCACGGTTCGTGGACGACGGCGTTCGTCCAGGGCCGCCACGAGTACCTGCTCCCGGTCGTGGACGGCCCCGGGGGGAGCCGTAGCCCGGACGGCCTCGGCCGGGCGCGCACCTGGGACTGGCCCGCGTCGGCCCGCGAGGTGACCCCCGAGCAGCTGCGCGACGAGGACGTCGACGTCGTCGTCCTGCAGCGCACCCGCGACCTGGAGCTGGTCCGGGAGTGGCTGGGCCGCGAGCCCGGCCGCGACCTGCCCGCCGTCTTCCTCGAGCACAACGCGCCGGGTCTGGAGCCGGGGGACGGGCCGGTCCCGCACACCAGGCACCCGCTGGCCGACCGCGACGACATCCCGATCGCGCACGTCACGTACTTCAACCAGCTCTTCTACGACAACGGCCGGGCGCCGACGACGGTCGTCGAGCACGGCATCGTCGACCCCGGCGAGCGCTGGACCGGCGAGCTGGCGCGGGCCGCCGTCGTCACCAACGAGCCGGTGCGCCGCGGCCGGACCGTGGGCGCCGACCTGCTGCCCGGGCTGGCCGCGGTCGCGCCGGTCGACGTCTTCGGCATGGGGCTCACCGGCCTGCACCAGCGCTACGGGCTCGACCCCGACCGCGTGGCGCTGCACGACGACCCGCCGCAGGCCGCGATGCACGCCGAGCTGGCCCGCCGCCGGGTCTACGTGCACCCGGTCCGGTGGACCTCCCTCGGGCTCTCGCTGCTCGAGGCGATGCACCTGGGCCTGCCGGTGGTCGCCCTGGCCACCACCGAGGTGGTGGAGGCGGTGCCCGCCGAGGCCGGCGTGCTCTCCACCCGTCCTGACGTCCTGTGGGACGCCGTCCGCACCTACCTGCACGACGAGGACGCCGCCCGACTGGCCGGCAAGGCGGCACGCGCCGCCGCGCTGGAGCGGTACGGGCTTCCCCGGTTCCTCTCCGACTGGGATGCGCTACTCGAGGAGGTGACCCGGTGATCGTCGACCTGGTGTCGGAGCACGCCAGCCCGCTCGCCGCGATCGGCGGCGTGGACGCCGGCGGGCAGAACGTGCACGTCGCCGCGCTCGCCGCGGGCCTGGCCCGCCGCGGGCACACGGTGACCGTGCACACCCGGCGGGAGGACCCCGACCAGCCCGACCGCGTGACCACGACCGACGGCTACGACGTCGCGCACGTGACCGCCGGGCCGGCCGCGGTGCTGCCCAAGGACGACCTGCTGCGGCACATGCCCGAGTTCGCCGCAGGACTGCGCCGGGAGTGGGCGCAGCAGCCGCCGGACCTGGTGCACGCGCACTTCTGGATGAGCGGGCTGGCCTCGGTCGCCGCCGCGGGGCCGATCCCGGTCCTGCAGACCTTCCACGCCCTCGGCTCGGTCAAGCGCCGCCACCAGGGCGCGGCCGACACCTCGCCGCCGCAGCGCATCGAGCTGGAGCGCTCGCTGTGCCGGACCGTCAGCCACGTCGTCGCCACGTGCTCCGACGAGGTCTTCGAGCTGCGCCGGCTCGGCCTCGACAGCGACCGGGTCTCGGTCGTGCCCTGCGGCGTGGACACGAGCGTCTTCACCCCGCGCGGCCCCGTCGCGCCGCGCGGCGAGCGCGAGCGGCTGCTGGTCCTGGGCCGGCTGGTCGAGCGCAAGGGGCAGGAGGACGCCGTCCGGGCGCTGGCGGCCGTCCCCGACGCCGAGCTGGTCGTCGTCGGCGGGCCGCCGGCCGCGGAGCTGGACGGCGACGCCGAGGTCCGCCGGCTGCGCGCGGTCGCCGCCTCGCTGGGCGTCGCCGACCGGCTGGTGTTCACCGGCGCCGTGGCGCGCGCCGACGTCCCGGCGTGGATCCGCTCGGCCGACGTGGTGCTGGCCGTGCCGTGGTACGAGCCCTTCGGCATCACCCCGCTGGAGGCCATGGCCTGCGGCCGCCCGGTGGTCGCCACCGCGGTCGGCGGGCTGCAGGACTCCGTCGCCGACGGGGTCACCGGCGACCTGGTGCCGCCGAGGGACCCGGCCCGGCTCGGTGCGGTGCTCGCCGAGCTGCTGGCCGACGACGCCCGCCGCGCCGCCTACGGCACGGCCGGGGTGCAACGCGCCCGCAACCGCTACCGGTGGGCGCGCGTGGTCGCCGACACCGACACCGTCTACCGGCAGGTCCTGGACGGCCCCGCACGCACCGATGGCAGCGACAACAGCCCCGTGGAGGTCGCCCGATGAACCCGCTGTCCGAGGCTCCGCACTCCGCCAGCGAGGTCGTCTCGCCGGACACCTGCACGCACCTGACCGGCGCCGACCACGTCGCCTCGCTGACCACCGCGCTCGGGTCGCTGGACGGCCAGCTCGACGCGCTCGACCGCTGGGGCCGGCTGCTCGCCGACGTGCTGTGCGGCGAGCACCGCGGCCGGCTGCTCGCGGCGGGCAACGGCGGCAGCGCCGCGCAGGCTCAGCACCTGACCGCCGAGCTGGTCGGCCGCTACCGGGCCGACCGGCCGCCGTTCTCCGCGATCTGCCTGACCGCCGAGACCTCGTCGCTCACCGCGATCGCCAACGACTACCCGGCCGACGAGCTGTTCGCCCGCCAGGTCGAGGCGCACGGGCGGGCCGGGGACGTGCTGGTGCTGCTGTCGACCTCCGGCCGCAGCCCCAACGCCGTCGCCGCCGCCCGCCGGGCCCGGGAGTGCGGCATCACCGTGCTGGCGATGACCGGACCGGCGCCCAACCCGCTGGCGGCGGTCGCCGACGACGCGGTCTGCATCGACTCCCCGTGGACGGCGACCGTGCAGGAGTGCCACCTGGTCGCGCTGCACCTGGTGTGCGCCGCCTTCGACGCGGCGGTGCTCGCCGAGCCCGCTCGCGTGCCGGAGACCCGGCTCGGGGTCGCGCAGTGAGCGGGACGGGGCCGCTGGTCGTCGTCGGCGACGCGCTGCTCGACGTCGACCTGGTCGGGACGGCCTCGCGGCTCACCCCCGACGCGCCGGTTCCGGTCGTCGAGGACGTCGAGACCCGCGAGCGCCCCGGCGGTGCGGCCCTGGCCGCGGTGGTCGCGGCCCGGGCCACCCGCCGGGAGGTCGTGCTGGTCACCCCGATGGCCGACGACGCGGACGCCGACCGGCTGCGCGCGCTGCTGGCCGGCCGGGTGCGCCTGGTCGAGATCCCGGCGACCGGCGGGACGGCGGTGAAGCGCCGCGTGCGGGTGGGCGACCACTCGGTGGCGCGCATCGACAGCGGCGCCCCGGTGGCCGGGCTGGGCGAGCTGCCCGACGAGGCGGTCGCGGTGATCCGCGGAGCCGCCGCGGTGCTCGTCGCCGACTACGGCCGGGGGACGACGGCCGACCCCGCCGTCCGGGCGGCGCTGGCCGAGGCCGGCGGGCCGATCGTCTGGGATCCGCACCCGCGCGGCGCCGACCCGGTGCCCAACGCCCGGCTGGTCACCCCCAACGGCGCCGAGGCCGCCCGCGTGGCCTCGTCGGCCGGGATGGCCGCCGCAGGCGACGGGCTGGCCGCGGTCGGGGCGCGGGCCGAGGCGCTGATCCGGCACTGGGGCGTCGGCGCGGTGGTCGTGACCCTCGGCGCCCGCGGCGCCCTGCTCTCCTACGGCGAGGGCGCGCCGATGGTCGTGCCCGCGACGCCGGTGACCGGCGGCGACCCGTGCGGCGCCGGCGACTCGTTCGCCGCCGCGGCGGCGCTCGCCCTGGCCGACGGCGCGGTGACCGGCGAGGCGGTGGCGGCCGCCGTCGCCTCCGCGGGGGCGTTCGTGGCCCGCGGCGGGGCGTCGGCGTGGGACGCCTCGGACTCCGGGGAACCGGGCGTCGCCACCGAGCCCGGGGTCGACGGCGTGATCGCACGGGTCCGCGCGGCGGGCGGGACGGTGGTCGCCACCGGCGGCTGCTTCGACCTGCTGCACCCGGGCCACGTCGCGACGCTGCGGGCCGCCCGCGGGCTGGGCGACTGCCTGGTGGTGTGCATCAACTCCGACGACTCGGTGCGCCGGCTCAAGGGCCCGTCCCGGCCGCTGGTGACCTCCGCCGACCGGGCCCGCGTGCTGGAGGCGCTGGAGTTCGTCGACGCGGTCGTCGTGTTCGACGAGGACACCCCGGCCGAGGTGATCGGCCGGCTGCGGCCGGACGTGTGGGCCAAGGGCGGCGACTACGCCGGCGCCGACCTGCCCGAGGCCGCGGTGCTGCGGCGCTGGGGCGGCCAGGCGGTCGTGCTGCCCTACCTCGACGGGCACTCCACGACGGCCCTGGTCGAGCGCTCCCGCGTGTGATGGAGGACCCCCTCGCCCCCCACCGCTCGCACGCTCGCGGCGGGTCCCTGCGAGGGGGCCGGTCCGTGCAGCGGGGCCGGGAGACCGCGGTGGTCCTCCGGCCGCTGGGGCTGGGGGACCTGCTGACCGGCGTGCCCGCGATCCGGGCGGTGCGCGCCGCGGTGCCCGGCCACCGGCTGGTGCTCGCCACGACTCCGGCGCTCGAACCGCTGGCCTCGTTGATCGACGCGGTCGACGAGGTGCTGCCGGCCCGCGAGCTGGAGCCGCTGGACTGGTCCGGCCCGCCGCCGGAGCTCGCCGTCGACCTGCACGGCAAGGGGCCGGCCTCGCACGTCGTGGTCGCCGACCTGCGCCCGGACCGGCTGCTCACCTTCGGCAGCCCCGGCTACCCCGGGCCGACCTGGTACCCCGACGAGCACGAGGTGCGGCGCTGGTGCCGGCTCGTGTCGGAGGGGCTGGGGGTGGACGCCGACCCCGACGCGCTCGACCTCGCCGTCCCCCCGGTGCCCTCCCCGGCGCCGGCGGGCGTCGCGCTGGTGCACCCGGGCGCGGCGTTCCCCGGCCGGCGCTGGCCGGCCGACCGGTTCGCCGCCGTCGCCCGGCACCTGGCCACCGCCGGGCTCGACGTCCGGGTCACCGGTGGCCCGGCCGAGGTGTCCCTCGCCCGGGAGGTGGCCCAGGGTGCCGGGCTGGGGGAGGGCGCCGTGCTCGCCGGGCGGACGACGACGCTCGAACTGGCCGCCGTCGTCGCCGGCGCGCGGGTCGTGGTCAGCGGCGACACCGGCATGGCGCACCTGGCGACCGCCTACCGCCGTCCCTCGGTGGTGCTGTTCGGGCCGGTGTCGCCGGCGCTGTGGGGGCCACCGCCGCGAGCCCAGCACGTCGTCCTCTGGCACGGCGACGGCACCGGCGACCCGTGGGGCACCGAGCTCGACCCGGCACTGGGGGCGGTGACCGTCGAGGAGGTCACCGCGGCGCTCGACGACCTGCTGGCCCGCGCCTGAGAGGGGACTTCCTCCTCCCCACACCTCGCAGGCTCGGTGCGGGGCCCTGGATGGGCCGCGGGAGCGGGTCAGCGGCGCCCGGCGAGCGGCACCGGGCCGCGGTGCGGTCCCGAGGACCGCGAGGTCACCGCTGCCGCAGGGCGTCGAACAGGACGGTCTGCAGGTCGGTCGGGTCGACCGCGGAGTACGCCGCGCCGCCGGTCGCGTCGGCGATCTGCTCGAGCGCACCCAGGTCGGCGTCCGGGCCGAGCGCGACACCGATGACCTTGATCGGCCGCTCGGGGTCGGCCTCGCCGCGCAGCGTGTCCAGCAGCTCGTCGAGCTCCACGCCGCGGGAGTCCTCGTTCGTCCCGTCGGTGACCATCAGCACGCTGTTCACCGCGGTGGGGTCGAAGTCCGAGCGCGCCGCCCGGACCGCGTCCAGGGTGGTGTCGTACAGGCCGGTGCCGCCGGGGCTGAGCCGGTCGGGGATGGTGTCGAGCTGCTCGTCGAGCAGGTCGCGCTGGACGGTGCCGTCGACCTCCGCCTCGAGCGCCCGCGTCGGTACCGCCTCGGTCCAGTCCCGGTCCCCCTCCAGCTCGGCGGCGAAGAACCACAGGCCGAGGGCGAAGTTGCCCGGCACGAGCGTCAGCGTGCTCTTGGCGGCGTCCCGGGCGAGCGTGGCGCGGGTGCCGTCGCCGGCCGGGGCCTCCATGGAGGTGGAGACGTCGAAGACGGTGAGGATCCGGGACGGCGCGGCCAGCTCCGAGAGCTGGGCGAGCAGCGCCTGCACCTCGCCGGGGTCGAGCTGCAGCGCCGGCGGGGCCGCCTCCCGGATGCCCGCCGCCTCGGCGCCGGCCGGCGGGGTGCCGTCCGTGCCGCGGAAGCCGGCCTCCTGGGCGGCCGTGCGGGCGGCGTCCGAGGTCAGCGCCCGCACGGCGGCGTCCACCGCGGCGGCGTCCGGAGTCGAGGCGGTGCCGACCCGGATCAGCGGGTAGTCCAGCCCCGGCGAGCCCTCCTCCGGGTAGACGGCTACCAGCTGCGGGTCCTCGGCGTCGGCGTTGGTCGCCCACACCTCCTGCTCGCTGACCGGCACCAGCGGCGCGTCGGGCGCGCCCTCCTCGCCGGCGGTCAGCGCGTCGGCCGGCGAGACCGACGGGCCGCGCTCGGCGGCGAGCACGGTCTGCACCACGGCGTTGTCGGCGTCCTCGCCGCCGCCCAGCGCGGTCCGGACGGCGCCCAGCGTGGCCAGGGCCTCGGCGCTGGTCGCGAGGTCCGGGACGGCGATGGCCTGCCCGCTGGAGAGCGCCGCGGCCCAGCCCGGCGCGCCGTCCTGCCAGCCCAGCGCGTCGACCGCGGCCCGGCTGGTGGCCAGCACCACGGGGGAGGAGGCGACGGAGCCGACGGTCTCCAGGGCGGCGTCCCCCGCGCGGGCCGCCCACAGCGAGGAGTCGGGCACCCACAGGTGCGGCAGGTCGCCGGCGCCCAGTGCGGCGAGGTCACCGACGGTCTGCACCGGCTGCTGGGCGGTCACCTCGGCGGACGCGCAGTCCTCCGGGCGCAGCCCCTCGGCGTCGCCCAGGACCTGCTCGGCGACGGGGGCGAGCTCGGGGGCGACCGCGACCCGCACCACCGCGGTGCTCTGGCAGTCGCCCTCCCCGGCGCCGACGGCCCACCACGTGATGCCGCCGGCGACCAGCACCACCGCGGCCACGGCCAGGGCGATGAGGACCTGCGGCGTGATCGGCGCCGACCGGCGCGCGGCTGAGGTGGCGGCGTGGCGGCCCATCGTGCAGCTCCCCCGTCCAGGTGGTCAGCGTCCCCGGCGACCCCCGCGACCGCCCACTACACAGTAGATGCGATCGCTGACCCGCTGTGGATCACCCGACGCGGACGTCGGCGGCCTGCAGCTGCTCGGCGAACCAGGCCACCGTGCGCCGCAGCCCCTCCTCCGAGGGCACCGTCGGCCGCCAGCCCAGCAGCTGCTCGGCGCGGGTGGTGTCGGGACGGCGGACCTTGGGGTCGTCCACCGGGAGGTCGATGAAGGAGATGCCCGACGACGAGCCGGTCAGCTCGACGATCCACTCGGCCAGCCGCAGCATCGACAGCTCGTCGGGGTTGCCGATGTTGACCGGGCCCGGCTCAGCGGAGAAGGCCATCGCGAGGATGCCGCGCACGGTGTCGTCGACGTAGCAGATGGACCGGGTCTGCGAGCCGTCGCCGGCGACGGTCAGCGGCCGGCCGGAGAGCGCCTGCCCGACGAAGGCCGGGATGGCGCGGCCGTCGTCCGGGCGCATGCGTGGCCCGTAGGTGTTGAAGATCCGGACGATGCCGGTGTCGGTGCCCTTCGACGTCCGGTAGGCCGTCGTCATCGCCTCGCTGAAGCGCTTGGCCTCGTCGTAGACGCCGCGCGGGCCGACCGGGTTGACGTTGCCCCAGTACTCCTCGTCCTGCGGGTGCACCAGCGGGTCGCCGTAGACCTCGGAGGTGGAGGCCAGCACGTACCGGGCGCCCTTCTCGTGCGCCAGGCCCAGGGTGTGCAGCGTGCCCAGGCTGCCGACCTTGAGCGTCTCGATCGGCATCCTCAGGTAGTCCAGGGGGCTGGCCGGCGAGGCGAAGTGCAGCACCAGGTCGACCTCGCCGGGCACGTGCACGAAGTCGGTGACGTCGCAGCGGACCAGCCGGAAGCCCGGGTGCTCCAGCAGGTGGACGACGTTCTGCGGCGAGCCGGTGAGGAAGTTGTCGAGGCAGACGACCTCGACGCCGCGGTCGAGGAGGTGCTCGCAGAGGTGGGAGCCGAGGAAACCGGCACCGCCGGTCACCACCGCCCGTCGGATCGTCCGTGCCGCGCGCACCATGCCTGCTCCCTCCGCACCGGGCGCGCGACCGCGCGCCGCGACGGCTCCTACCCGACGATCACCGCCGCACACTTCGCCGTTTAAGTGTTGGTGCGGGACGGCGCCCCGGCCCCCATGCAGGGCCCGCCGCCGGTCCCGTCCCGGGCACCGCCCTGAGCTTGCGAAGGGTGGGGAGGACGGGGTCCTTACCCGGTGGGGGCAAAGGGGTCCTCCTGCTACTGCAGGTAGCCCTCGACCTGCTGTTCGGGACGGGGCCGGGCCTCGTCGGGGTCCTCGCCGTACTGCCGCTTGGCGTCCCGCTGGCGCAGCAGGTCCCAGAGCTGGTCGCGGTCCTCCTCGATCTGCCGGAGGCGGGCGCGCTGCTCGTCGGTGTGCTCGCCGCTGTCCCGCAGTCGGCGCTCCTCCTCGACGAGCGCCTCGATGCGGCTGCGGATCTCGCTGTCGTCCATGGACGCTCCCTGCCCGCCGCCGCGCGGGCGAAACGGTCAACGATCCGGGACGTAGCCCTCGACGAACGCCGCCAGCCGCCGGGTGACCGCGCCGCCGGCCCGGCCCAGCGACAGCAGTGCGGCCCGCTCCAGCGGCACCCGCACCGGACGCCGTCCCGCCGGACTCCCCGCGCGCACGGCGTGCCCGGCGGCCACCAGCTCCGGCCACGGGCGCGCCAGCTGCTCCAGCACGCGGGCCAGCGCGGCCGCCGTCGGGCCGGCGTTGCCCTGCACCATCGCGGTGACGAAGGCCGGGTCGCTGCCGGTCACCCGGGTGCCGTCGCGGAAGCTGCCGGCGGCCAGCGCCAGCGCCAGCGGGCCGGCCTCGCCGGCGGCGGCGGCCAGGGCCGCCGCCAGCAGGTGCGGCACGTGGCTGACCGCGGCGACGGCGTCGTCGTGCTCCGCCGCCGTCGCCGGCACCACCTCGGCGCCGACGGCCAGCGCCACCTCGGCCACCCGCAGCCAGCGCGGCAGCTCGGTCCCCGGCTCGAGGCACAGCGCCCAGCGGGCCCCGGTGAACAGGCCCGGGTCGGTCGCCTCGTGCCCGGAGCGCTCGGTGCCGCACATCGGGTGCCCGCCGACGTAGCGCCCGCCCAGCGCCGGCCCGAGCTCGGCGAGCACCGGTGCCTTGACCGACCCCAGGTCGGTGACGGTGGCGTCCGGGTCCACGTCGAGGCCGTCCAGCGCCGCGGCCATCGCCGGCAGCGGGACGGCCAGGACAACGACGCCACCCAGCTCGCGGGCGATCCGCACCCCCCGCGCGGCGGCGGCCTCCCGGGCGGCGGGGTCGACGTCCCAGCCGGTCACCTCCCGGCCGGCCGCGGCGAGGGCGGCGGCCAGCGACCCGCCCAGCTGGCCCAGCCCGACGACGCCGACCGGGGGAGCGGGCATCGTCGGCACGGGGAAGGAGGTCACCGGTCCTCCCAGGCGGTGTCGGTCCGGAACACCCGGGCCAGCGCGGTGGCCACCAGCCGGCCGTCCTGGGCGCGGGCCTCGATGCGGTAGACGGCGGTGCGCCGGCTGCGGTGCACCTCGGTGCCCTCGGCGACCAGCCGGTCGCCCGGACGGCCGGGGGCGAGGAACTCGGTGTGCACGTCCTGGGCCACCGCTACCGTGCCGTGGCTGTTGCTGACCGCCGCGTGGACGACGTCGAGCAGGGCCATCGTGGCGCCACCGTGCGCGGTGCCGACCGCGTTGAGCAGCTGCGGGCCCACCGTCATCGCCGCGCGGGCGTAGCCGGGCCGCACCTGCTCCAGCCGGATCCCCAGCAGGTCGGCCAACGGGTCGGCGGCCAGCCGGGTGAACAGCGCGGGGGCGACGTCGGCTCCGTCGTCCGGAGCGGGATCGGCCATGATCGGAGGCTATGACGGCCCCCTCGTCGACCTGCGGCTCCACGCCATGACGCCGCGGTCGTTCCTCCTCACGCCCGAACTCGCCGACTACGTCCGGGCCAGCTCCGAGCGGCCGGACGACGTCGCCGCCGACCTGCTCGCCGAGACCGCCGCGATGGCCGACCGCGGCGAGGTGCCGCCGACCTTCCAGATCGCGCCCGAGCAGGGCACCTTCATGCAGCTGCTCACCCGCGCCCTCGGCGTCCGCCGGGCGGTCGAGATCGGCACCTTCACCGGCTACTCCGCGCTCTGCGTGGCCCGGGGGCTCCCCGACGACGGCTCGCTGCTGTGCCTGGACACCAGCGAGGAGTGGACGGCGGTGGCCCGGCGGTACTGGGTCCGCGCGGGCCTGGCCGACCGGATCGAGCTGCGGCTGGGCGACGCGCACCAGTCGCTGCGGGCGCTGCCCGCCGTCGAGACCTTCGACCTGGCCTTCGTCGACGCGGACAAGACCGGCTACGCCGACTACGTCGACCAGCTGCACCCCCGCATGACCGACGGCGGCGTCGTGCTGCTGGACAACACGCTGCGCAACGGCCGCGTGCTCGACCCGCAGAACGACGACGACCGGGCGCTCGTCGAGCTGAACGCCGCGCTGGCCGCCGACCCGCGCTGGGAGACCGTGCTGCTGCCGCTGTCCGACGGCCTGACGATGCTGCGGCGGCGATGAGCGCGCCGGGGACGCCGACCAGCTGGGCGGTGCGGGTGAGCCGCCCCGGCGGGGGCTGGCGGGTGGAGCTGCTCGCGGCGGACGCCGGGGACGAGCTGCCGGCGCTGGAGCGGGCGCTGGGCGACCCGGGTGCCGAGGACTGGCCCGGCCCGTTCGTCGTGGTCGTCGACTCGCGGCTGTACTTCGTCGTCCTCCGGCACGGGCCCGGGGGGCTGGTGCGGGCGCTGATCTCCGACGCCACCATGCAGGAGTGGCTGCTCGCCGCCGAGGTGGTGGAGCGCTACGGCATCGGGGTCGACGCCGAGGGCGCCTTCGACGACGACGAGACCGGCTGGCCCGGCGGGGACCTCGACGTCTTCGCCGACGACGGGCTGCCGGCCGACGAGCTCCGGCCGATCGTCACCGCCGACGACCTGTGGGCCGACGAGATGGTCGCCGCGATCGCCGGCCGGCTGGGCTTCGCCGACGAGCTGGCCGCGGCGGTGCGCCCGTGACCGCCGTGGCGACCGCTGTGGTCTTCGACCTCGGCGGGGTGATCACCGAGAGCCCGATGACCGCCTTCACCGCCTACGAGGCCGAGGCGGGGCTGCCCGAGGGCCTCATCGTGCGGCTCAACAGCACCGACCCCGACACCAACGCCTGGGCCCGCTTCGAGCGCAACGAGCTCGACGCCGCCGGCTTCACCGACGCCTTCGAGGCCGAGGCGCTGGCCGCGGGACACCGGCTCGACGCCCGGCGGGTGCTGGCCGCCCTGGCCGGCGAGCTGCGCCCGCAGGTGGTCGAGGCGGTGCGGCGGCTGCGGGCGGCGGGTGTGCCGCTGGCGATGCTGTCGAACAACGTGGCCCCGATGGAGCGCACCGGCCGGCTGGGGGAGCTGCTGGAGCTGTTCGACGCGGTGGTGGAGTCCTCGGTGGAGGGCGTGCGCAAGCCCGAGCCGGAGATCTACCGCCGCGCCCTGACCCGGCTCTCGGAGGCGGTCGGCCGCGACATCGCCCCCTCGGACTGCGCCTACCTCGACGACCTCGGCATCAACCTCAAGCCCGCCCGCGCGATGGGCATGCACACGATCAAGGTCGTCGACCCCGCCGTCGCACTGGACGAGCTGTCGGCGCTGGTCGGCATCGAGCTGCGGGACGGCGCCGCCTCGTGACCCCGCCCCCGGCCGTCGCGCGGCGCCTTTCACCCACGCCGCCCTCCGCCCCTGCCCACCATGCGGGGCAGGGGGAGAGCGTCGCGGGGGTGACCCGGTGACCGTGGACGTCGACGCCGCGATGGGCCGCGCGCTCGAGCTGGCCGCGGCCGCCGTCGAGTGGGGTGACACGCCCATCGGCGCCGTCGTCCTCGGGCCGGACGGCACCGTGCTCGCCGAGGCCGCCAACGAGCGGGAGAAGCAGGGCGACCCGACCGCGCACGCGGAGGTCCTGGCGCTGCGCGCCGCCGCGCGGGTGCACGGCGACGGCTGGCGCCTGACCGGGACGACGCTCGTGGTCACCCTCGAGCCCTGCACCATGTGCGCCGGCGCCGGCGTGCTCGCCCGCGTGGACCGGATCGTCTACGGCGCGGACGACCCCAAGGCGGGTGCGGCCGGCTCGCTGTGGGACGTCGTCCGCGACCGCCGGCTCAACCACCGGCCGCAGGTCACCGGCGGGGTCCGGGCCGAGGAGTCCGCCGCGCTCCTACGCGCGTTCTTCCGTCGTCAGCGGGGCCTGTAGTCTGGTCGACGGTGGCGTGTCCGAGCGGCCGAAGGAGCACGCCTCGAAAGCGTGTGAGGTGCAAGCCTCCGTGGGTTCAAATCCCACCGCCACCGCAGATCGACGGCGGCGTCCCGACCCGGGGCGCCGCCGTCGTGGTCCTGGCCCCGGACGGGGCCCTCCATCAGGCCAGCAGGTCCAGGTCGACCAGCCAGTCGCCGTCGTCGTCCTGCACGAGGCGGATCTGGTGCCGCTCGGTCAGCTCGCGGCCGTCGTGCCCGGTGAACCGGACCTCGGTGGTCGCGGTGATGACGCCGGCCCCGTCCTGCCGCACCTCGCTGACGTCGCGCAGCTCCACCTTCGCCCAGGGCTCCCAGAAGCCGCGGTAGTAGCCGGGGCTGGCCTGGGACCGCAGGTACGGGCCGGTCAGGTCGTAGGCGGCGCCGGGGTCGTCGGGCAGCAGGCCGTAGTACCGGTCCAGGGTCTGCTCGACGACCTGTTCCGGCTCGCCGGACGACGGCTCGCTCGTCGGGCCCTCCTCGGTGGCCGACGGCGTCGGTTCCTCCGCCGCGGAGGACCCCGGCGTGGGGGAGGGCTGCTCCGCCGGGGGGCTGGTGTCGTCGGCGGGTGCGGACGACGCGGCGGGGGCGTCGGTGCTGGTCCCGGCGTCGGCGCTGGTCCCGGCGTCGCCGCGGGTGGTCAGCCAGAACGCGCCGCCGGCCAGCAGGACGGCGAGCAGCAGGACCGCGGCCATCACCGGTCCGCGCCGCCGCCTCGGCTGTCGTGGGCGGTCCGCGGCGACGGGTGCCGCCGTCGGTGGGGCCGGGGTGGGCGGCCCGGCGGGCACGTCCTGGACGGCGGTGCCCAGGTCGCCGACGGCGGTCGTGGCGGCAGCGCCCGCACCGGCGGCGGGCAGCGCCCCGGTGCCCATCTCCTCGGTCCGCGCCCGGTTGGTCGAGGACCGCAGCTTCGTGCGCGCCAGCAGGACCGTGGTGGGGTCCCCGTCCCGGCCGACCGCGAGGCGGGCGAGCTCGTCGCGGACCTCCGTCGTCGTCGGCCGGTCCGCCGGGTCGGCGGCCAGCATCCGGGTGAGCGTGCCGGTCATCGAGCCGGCGCGGCGCGGCGGGATCACCTCGCTGCCCGCGACGCGGTGCAGCAGCCGGAGGGCGTTGTCGTCCATGCCGAACGGCGGCTGGCCCTCCAGGCAGGTGTAGAGCGTCGCGCCGAGCGAGAAGACGTCGCTCTCCGGCATCACCTCGCCGCCGCGCGCGACCTCGGGGGCGAGGAAGGCGGGCGTGCCGGTGATCTGGCCGGTCTGGGTGAGCGTCACGTCGTCGCTGGCGTGCGAGATGCCGAAGTCGGTGATCTTGACCAGGCCCTCGACCCGCGGTCCGCGCCCGATGAGCACGTTGGCCGGCTTCACGTCGCGGTGCACGATGCCCGCGGCGTGCGTGGCGGCCAGCGCGTCGGCCACCTGGGCGCCGATCTGCGCCACCTGGTCGACCGGCAGGACGCCGTCCTCGTGCAGCACCTCGGCCAGGCTGCGGGAGGGCAGGTACTCCATCACCAGCCACGGCGCGCCGTCCTCGAGGGCGACGTCGTAGACGGCGACGGCGTGCGGGTGGGACAGCCGCGCGGCGATCCGGCCCTCGCGCAGCGCCCGCTGGCGCTGCTGGGCGATGACGGTCTCGTCGGCGGTCGGGGGCGGCAGCACCTGCTTGACGGCGACCTGGCGCCCGAGCAGCTCGTCGGAGGCGCGCCAGACGGCACCCATGCCGCCCCCGCCGATGCGCTCGACCAGGCGGTATCGCCCGGCCACCAGGTGGCCGGGTCCGCTCACGGTGTGTCCCCCTCGTCCGCCGCCGGCACCGGAGCCGCGGTCAGACGCCGCTCGGGACGCCGTACCGGCGGGCGTACTCCTCCTGGGCACCCGCGGGCAGGACGTCGTAGAGCTCGCCGAGCTCCTCGACCACGTCGGCGGACAGGTCGTCGAACAGGCGCTGCCAGGTCGGGGGCTCGTCGTAGCTGCGGGTCAGCAGCAGCTCCCAGGCGCGCGTCTGCCGGTCGCGCTTGCTGCGCTCGGCGACGAACTCCGAGAGGTACCGGTCCTTGGCGGCGTCCTTCTCCTCCTTGGTCGCCGAGGCCGGCAGCTCGGAGGGGTCGGCTCCCTTGAGGACCGCGACGATCGCCTCCACGACGTCGGGCCGGAGCCGGTCGGTCTCGTCCATGGGGGCTGCTCTCCTGTCGTCGCGCGTACCGGTGGTTCGACGTCCGGTGCAGCGTGCCCCACCCGGCCGAGGCGTAACCACCCCGGTCGCGCCTCGGTCGGTGCGCCACGCCGGGTGCCGCGGGCGACCGGCCGTGCGGGGACCGGTATCCTGGCGGGCGCAGTTGGAGGATTCGCCTAGTGGCCTATGGCGCTCGCTTGGAAAGCGGGTTGGGGGCAACCCCTCGGGAGTTCGAATCTCCCATCCTCCGCGGGCCGGTGCCGACCGTTGGTCACCGGCCGCAGCACGAGAGGCCCCGCCGGCCCCGTCGAGGGTGCCGGCGGGGCCTCACGCGCATCCCGGGGTGCCTGCGGCCGCAGGTCGACGGCCGTGGCGACGAACGGTCACTCGTCCGGTCCGTGCCAGTCGAACGGGAAGTGCTTCGACGACCGGTTCCCCCACTCCCAGGCGAACCCGAAGTCCGGGACGTCCACCCGTTCGCTCGTCCCGACCGCCCAGGTGGCGACCTGCCCGGGGCCGACCTCGGCGCCCGGCGCGTTGTGCAGCTGTACGCGCGCCCCCGCTGGGGTGGTCGGGCCGGTGAGCGCCTCGGCCGCGGCCAGCACGCGTCCGGGCACCTCGGCGCGGAAGGTGCTCAGGTCCTCGGCCACCTCGACGGTGATGGGCGCCAGAGTCACGCCCCGGGCGTCGTCGACCAGCTGCGCGAACGCCGCCGGCCAGCCGCCCGCCTCGCCCCCGAAGACGGCCTGCAGCGCACGCTGCTGGGCCTCGTCGGCGCGGTCGTCGACGAACATGCCCATCGCCACGTGGGCCTCGGCCCAGACGTTGCCCTCGAACTCCGCGACGCCGAGCACGTTGAGGCCGTCCAGCCGCACGTCGCCGAACCGGCCGTCGCGGATGTGCCAGGCCAGCACCCCCTGGCAGTGGTTGTCGGTGGGCGGCTGGGCGAAGGTGCAGGGGCAGGGAACGGTGCAGCTGCAGACGTCGAACCAGTCGCCCACCAGGCGCCACTGCGGAACCTCGGTCATGTCGACCTCCCGGGTCGGCGCCGCCCGGATCCGCGATCCGGATGCCGGATGCGGCGAGGACAGTATCCGCCGCCGACCCCTGCGCCGGCCCCGTCTGCGCCGTGCCGCAGCCGCGTGCCCGGCCTCCGTCGTCTCCGAGCGGGTCAGCCGTGCGGCTGCGCCACGGCCTCGTGCTGGGCTCCGGCCGGACGCCGCAGGTACAGCCCCGCCACGGCGGCCAGCACCAGCACCCCGCCGGTCAGCGCCCCGAGCGGCAGCAGCTCGCCGAGGACGACCGTGGCCAGCACCGTCGCCGTCACCGGTTCCAGCAGCGTGACGATGCCGGCGACCGCGCCGGGCACCGTCTGCAGCCCGCGGAAGAACAGCACGTAGGCCGCGGCGCTCGGCACCGCCCCGAGGTAGAGCAGCGTCGCGAGCGCCACGGGGTCGCCGGTGAGGTCCAGACCCGCGGTCAGGGCGACCGGCGTCAGCAGCAGCGCACCGCCCCCGAAGCCGACGAGGGTCACCGGGACGCCGGCCGGGACGTCCCCGGCGGCCAGCGTGACGACCGCGTAGCCCAGGGCCGACCCGCACGCCAGCAGCGCGCCCAGCAGCACCGCCGTCCCGGCCGAGGCGCCGGCGGTCAGCCCGACGACCAGCACGAGGCCGACGAGCGCCACGGCGAGGGCGGTGGAGGTGGCGCGGTCCGGCCGGCCGGCGCCGAGCGCCGTCCCCCCGAGCGCGATGAGCAGCGGCGCCAGGCCGAGCGCGACGAGCGTGGCGACGCTGACCCCGGCCGCGGCCACGGCGGCGAAGTAGGCCAGCTGGTAGACGGCCAGCCCGGCGGCGACCAGGGCCAGCCGGACGGCGAGCGGGCGGGTCAGCGGGACGGCGGCCGACTGCTCGCGGCGCCGGGTGAGCAGGTACCCGGCGAGCAGGACGACGGCGCCGAGGGCCATGCGGTGCCAGGCGATGTCCAGCGGGCCGAGGTCGGTGCGGTCGGCCACGATGCGGCCGCTCACACCGGAGGTGCCCCAGAAGAGGGCGGCGAGGACGACGAACGGGAAGCCGCGCGACGCGGCAGAGGAGGTGAACACGACGCTCCTGGGCGGGTCCGGATCGGGGAGGGGCGGTCCGGAGCACGGCACAGGGGCCCGGCGGCTGGTGCCGGGAGAGGGTCAGCCCGCGGTGCTCCGGGTCAGGAGCGGGGCGGGGGCAGCACGAGGACGTGCCGGTGCGTCATGGCGCGGAGGGTAGCGAGGGGTGTGCCCGGCCGTCGCGGGGTTTCCTCTACAGTGGGTGCAGACCCCTCGTGTGGCGTCACCCCGTGAACCTCCCCAGGGCCGGAAGGCAGCAAGGATAAGCGGGCTCTGGCGGGTGCGCGGGGGGTCCCTGCTTTCTGTCGCCTACCGGCCGACACCGCGGCCAGGTGCCGTTCCCGACGTGCGTGGAGCCGCTGCCCGTGTCCCGGTCGGGAGACCCTCCGGGCCCTCGCGACCGGTCCACAACGGCGTCCGCCGATCCGTCGCCTCCTCCACGTAACCTGCCTGCGTGGCTCTGGCGCTCTACCGGAAGTACCGCCCGGCGACCTTCGCCGAGGTGGTCGGTCAGGAGCACGTGACCGCCCCGCTGGTCAACGCCGTCGACGGCGGGCGGATCAACCACGCCTACCTGTTCAGCGGCCCGCGCGGGTGCGGCAAGACCTCCTCGGCGCGCATCCTCGCCCGGTCGCTGAACTGCGAGCAGGGCCCGACGTCCACCCCGTGCGGCGTGTGCACGTCCTGCGTGTCGCTGGCGCCCGACGGCCCCGGCTCGATCGACGTCATCGAGATCGACGCGGCCAGCCACGGCGGTGTCGACGACGCCCGCGACCTGCGCGAGCGGGCCTTCTTCGCGCCGGTGAACAGCCGCTACAAGGTCTACATCGTCGACGAGGCGCACATGGTCACCACGCAGGGCTTCAACGCCCTGCTCAAGGTGGTCGAGGAGCCGCCAGAGTTCCTCGTCTTCGTCTTCGCGACCACCGAGCCGGACAAGGTGCTGCCCACCATCCGCTCGCGCACGCACCACTACCCGTTCCGCCTGGTGCCGCCGACGACGCTGCGCGGCCTGCTGGAGAAGACCTGTGCCGCCGAGGGCGTGCAGGTCGAGCCGACCGTCTTCCCGCTGGTGGTGCGCGCCGGCGGCGGCTCGGTCCGCGACTCGCTGTCCATCCTCGACCAGCTGCTCGCCGGTGCCGGGTCCGACGGCGTCACCTACAAGGACGCCGTCGGCCTGCTCGGCGTCACCGACGACGCGCTGCTCGACGAGACGATCGACGCCCTCGCCGCGCAGGACGCGCCGGGTGTCTTCCGCGCGGTCGACCGGGTCGTGGAGGCCGGGCACGACCCGCGCCGCTTCGCCACCGACCTGCTCGACCGGCTGCGCGACCTCATCGTGCTCGACGCCGTCCCGGACGCCGGGGGCAACGGCCTGCTCGACTGCCCGCCCGACCGGCTGGACCTGATGAGCTCCCAGGCCCAGGCGCTGGGCTCGGCCACGCTGTCGCGGATGGCCGACACCGTGCACGCCGGCCTGACCGAGATGCGGGGGACGACGGCCCCGCGGCTGCTGCTCGAGCTGGTGTGCGCCCGGATGCTGCTGCCGGCCACCGACGGTTCGGAGGCGGCCACCCTGCAGCGGCTGGAGCGCCTCGAGCGGCGGATGTCCATCGCCGGCGAGCACGCCGGCCGGCCGACGGCCGAGCCCGCCGGTCCCGCCGCGCCGGCCCGCGAGGCGCGGCCGGAGCCCGCCGACCCTGCACCCGAGCAGCCCGCCCGCCCGGTTCGCGAGTTCGTGCGCAGGTCGCAGGTCGCCGCCCAGGCGCCGAGCGCGCCCGCACAGCCGGCGCCGCGCCCTGCTCCCGAGCCTCCCCGCGCCGAGCCCGCTCGCCCGGAGCCCGCCCGCGCCCAGCCGGGGCCGACCGGGCCGGCCCGCACCGAGCCCACCCGGCCCGAGCCGGTCGCGGCTCGCCCGCCGGCCGACGACGGCTGGCCGGAGACCGCCGAGCCGGGGTCGGGCGCCCCCGCGCGTCCCGCCGTCCCGGCTGACGACGGCTGGCCGGAGACCACCCCGCCCGGCTCGGGCGCGCCGTCCCGCCCCAGCGCCCCGGCCCCGGCGGCCCCCGCGCCGGCCGCGGCCGAGGAGCGGCGGCCGCCCCGGGTCGCCGTCGGGGAACCCGACATCCCGCTGCCGCCGGAGCCGACCGACGACGAGGACTGGCCCCACCCGCCGCAGCCGGCCGCCGCCGCGGCCGCGGCGGCGCGGGTCGAGCAGCCCCGCCCGGCCGCGACGTCGGCGCCGCGGGCCGCTGCGGAGTCCTCGCCGGCACCGCGCGGGAGCGAGCCGATGCCGGTGGTCACGGCCAACCCGCCCGAGCCGGCCGGCGACGGGAGCCTGGACGCCGGCGACGTCCGCCGGGTGTGGCCCGAGCTGCTGAAGGTCGTGCGGGGGCAGAAGCGCACGACCGAGGCGCTGCTGAGGAGCGCCCAGGTGCAGGACCTCACCAACGGGGTGCTCACCCTCGCGGCCACGTCACCGGCGCTGGCCAAGATGCTCGGCGACGACCTCAACAAGGACATCGTCCGGCAGGCGCTGCAGGAGCTCCTCGGCGTCCGCTGGAAGGTGCAGGTCGTGGTCGCGGGCGCCGGCCAGCCCGCGCCCGGCCGCACCGTCTCCGCGGAGGCCGCCCGCGAGGCGGCGCGGGCCGCGGAGGCGGCCGAGGCGAGCGAGCTCATGGCCGAGCGGGCCGCCGAGGGGGCCGGGGGCGACCGGGAGCCCGAGCCTGCGGTCGACCCCGAGCAGGCGGCGCTGTCGCTGCTGCGCACCCACCTCGGCGCCCGCCCGATCGAGTGACGTGGGAGGACCCCTTGCCCCCGCCGCTCGCACGCTCGCGGCGGGGCCCTGCAAGGGGCCGCACGACCGGCTCAGCCCTGGGCGAGGACTCAGCCCTGGGCGAGGAGCTCGTCGAGCCGCTCGTAGCCCTCGCGGACGCCGACCTCCATGCCGCTGGCGACGAAGGCGTCCCGGTCGGCGAAGGAGTCGACCAGGGAGGTCGCGGTGAGCCGGGTGCGGCCGTCGCCGAGGTCCTCGAGCACCAGCTTCTCCAGCGCGACGCCGTCGGGCATGCCCTCGAAAGTGAAGGTCTGCACGATCAGCTCGTCCGGCCGGACCTCGTGGAAGCAGCCGTGGAAGCCGTACTCCTCGCCGTCCTGCCGGTGCACGTAGCGGTAGGAGCCGCCGGTCCGGCAGTCGTAGTGGTCGATCGACATCTCCAGGCCGCGCGGCCCCATCCACCGGACCACCAGCTCGGGGTCGGTGTGGGCCCGGAAGACCTTCGCCGGCGGGGCGTCGAACTCGCGGGTGATGCGGACCAGGGGGACGTCGGGGTCGACGGTGATCTGGGTCTCGTGCGTGGTGGCGTTCACGGGGTTCCTCCCTCGGGGGACGGGCGTGCGGACGGGGTGTCGGGGCCGGCGTCGTCCGGCATGGACGCCAGGACGTCGTCGAGACGGCGGTAGCGCTCCTCGGCCTGCCGCCGGTAGCGCTCGATCCACGTCGTCATGAGGTCGAGGACCTCGGCCTCGAGGTGCACCGGACGCCGCTGGGCGTCGCGGCTGCGGCTGACCAGGCCGGCGTCCTCGAGCACCCGCAGGTGCTTGGAGACGGCCTGGACGCTCACGTCGTAGGGCTGGGCGAGCTCACCGACGGTGGCGTCGGCTCCCGCCAGCCGGGCGACCATGTCGCGCCGGGTGGGGTCGGCCAGGGCCGCGAAGACCCGGGAGAGCGGATCGGCGGCCATCGGGTGTCCTCCTTTCCTCAACCGTTCGGTTGAGGAAGAGCGTGGACCTGTCCGGCGGTCTTGTCAACCGGTTGGTTGAGGACGTCGACGTCCCCGCACCTGTCGGTCCCTCGGCCTACGCTCGGGTCATGTTCCCCGGAGGCCAGCCCGACATGGCACGCCTGCTCGAGCAGGCGCAGCAGATGCAGCAGCAGCTGGCTGCCGCGCAGGAGCAACTGGCGCAGGAGGAGGTCACCGGCACGGCCGGCGGCGGCCTGGTCAGCGTCACGATGACCGGCCAGGGCGAGGTCACCGCGGTGACGATCGCGCCCGCGGCCGTCGACCCGGACGACGTCGAGAGCCTGCAGGACCTCGTCGTCGCGGCCCTCCGTGACGCCTCCCGCGCCGTCAACGAACTCACCGCCAGCCGCATGGGGCCGCTCGCCGGCGGCCTCGGTGGTGGCCTGGGGCTGCCCGGCCTCTGAGGCTGCGCGCCCTTCCCGCCCACCCCGCCCTGACGAGAGGGACACCGTGTACGAGGGGGCCGTCCAGGACCTCATCGACGAGCTCGGCCGACTGCCCGGCGTCGGGCCGAAGAGCGCCCAGCGCATCGCGTTCCACCTGCTGGCGGCCGAGTCGGCCGACGTCGGCCGGCTGGTCGCGGCGCTGCAGCGCGTGCAGGCCGAGGTCCGTTTCTGCAGCACCTGCTACAACGTCGCCGAGGGCGAGCAGTGCCGCATCTGCCGCGACCCGCGGCGGGCCGACGACGTCATCTGCGTCGTCGAGGAGCCCAAGGACGTCGTCGCGATCGAGCGCACCCGCGAGTTCCGCGGCCGCTACCACGTGCTCGGCGGCGCGATCAGCCCGATCGAGGGCATCGGCCCCGACGACCTGCGGGTCAAGGAGCTCATGACCCGGCTGATGAACGGCACGGTGACCGAGCTGATCATCGCCACCGACCCCAACCTCGAGGGCGAGGCGACCGCCGCCTACCTGGCCCGCCTGGTCGGTCCGCTGGGGCTGGCGGTCTCCCGGCTGGCCAGCGGTCTGCCCGTGGGCGGCGATCTCGAGTACGCCGACGAGGTCACGCTGGGCCGGGCGTTCGAGGGCCGCCGCCGCATCGACGCCTGAGAGAGGACCACCCTTCCCCCACGCCTCGCACGCTCGGCGCGGGACCCTGCGGGGGCCGCCCGTCCTCCCCGGGCCCGGGTGTGGCAGTCACGAGCGCGTAACGGTCGCCTCCGGACCTTCGGGAACGCGCGGCGCCCGTGCTACGCATGGGTGATCGACACCCACGGCCCGGGATGACGCACGTTCTGTTCGGCGTCCACGCGGGTCCTCAGGAAGAAGTGAAGGTAGGCGGATGACTTCCGTTTCGACGGGTGGGCGACGCGCGCGCGTCGCCACGGCGGGCCTCGCGGTGACCGCACTGGCCCTGGCCGCGTGCGGCGGCGGTGGCGACGAGGGCGGCGGTTCCGGCGGCGGCGGTGGCGGGGACGCGCTGACCATCGGCACCAGCGACAAGATCACCACGATCGACCCCGCGGGCTCCTACGACAACGGCTCGTTCGCCGTGATGAACCAGGTGTTCCCGTTCCTGATGAACACCAACTACGGCAGCCCGGACGTCGAGCCGGACATCGCCCAGTCGGCCGAGTTCACCTCGCCGACCCAGTACACGGTCACCCTCAAGCCGGGCCTGACCTTCGCCAACGGCAACGAGCTGACCTCGTCGGACGTGAAGTTCACATTCGACCGGATGGTCGCCATCAACGACCCGAACGGTCCCGCCGCGCTGCTGGCCAACCTCGCCGGCGTCGACGCCCCGGACCCCACCACGGTCGTGTTCAACCTGGCCAGCGGCAACGACCAGACGTTCCCGCAGATCCTGTCCAGCCCGGCCGGCCCGATCGTCGACGAGGAGGTCTTCTCGGCGACCGCGCTGACCCCGGACCAGGAGATCGTCGACGGCAACGCCTTCGCGGGGCCGTACGTGATCACCAACTACGACCAGAACAACCTGATCTCGTACGAGGCCAACCCCGAGTACCAGGGGCTGCTGGGGGCGCCGAAGACCTCGCAGGTCAACGTCCGCTACTACGCCGACTCCTCGAACCTCAAGCTCGACATCGAGGAGGGCAACATCGACGTCGCCTTCCGCAGCCTCTCGGCGACCGACATCGACGACCTGCGCGGCAACGACCAGGTCGAGGTCGTGGACGGCCCCGGCGGCGAGATCCGCTACATCGTCTTCAACTTCAACACCCAGCCCTACGGCGCCACCACGCCGGAGGCCGACCCGGCCAAGGCGCAGGCGGTCCGCCAGGCGATGGCGCACCTGATCGACCGCCAGGAGATCGCCGACCAGGTCTACCGGGGCACCTACACCCCGCTGTACTCGCACGTGCCCGACGGCCTCACCGGCGCGATCACGCCGCTGCGGGACCTCTACGGCGACGGCAACGGTGGCCCGGACGCCGACAAGGCCGCCCAGGTGCTGCAGGCCGCGGGCGTGACGACCCCGGTGCAGCTGTCCCTGCAGTACTCCAACGACCACTACGGGCCGTCCTCCGGTGACGAGTACGCCCTCATCAAGGACCAGCTGGAGTCCAGCGGCCTGTTCACGGTCGACCTGCAGACCACCGAGTGGGTGCAGTACTCCGAGGACCGCGTCGCCGACGTCTACCCGGCCTACCAGCTCGGCTGGTTCCCGGACTACTCCGACGCCGACAACTACCTGACGCCGTTCTTCCTGACGGAGAACTTCCTCGCCAACCACTACAGCAACCAGCAGGTCAACGACCTGATCCTGCAGCAGGCGACCACGCCGGACCCGGCCGCGCGCCAGGCCCTCATCGAGCAGATCCAGCAGCTCGAGGCGCAGGACCTGTCCACGCTGCCCTACCTGCAGGGTGCCCAGGTCGCCGTCGTCCGGACCGGGGTGGAGGGTGCGGCGGACACGCTGGACCCGTCCTTCAAGTTCCGCTACGGGGCCCTGAGCCAGGGCTGACCGGACCGGCCTGAGAAGGTAGCGACACCGGCCCCGGGTGACCCCGCCGCCACGGCGGGGCCACCCGGGGCCTCCATGTGCGGAAGTGATGGCATGACCACAGCAGCGACCGAGCTCGCGGCCGGCGACCCGGCCCAGGAGGACGCACCGGCGGCCCGCAGCCGCCGCGGCAGCGGGGGACTGGGGAGCTACGTCCTCGTCCGCTTCCTGCTGATCATCCCCACCGTGTTCATCCTGGTGACCACGGTCTTCTTCCTGATGCGCTCGACCGGTGACCCGATCACCGCGGCGCTGGGCGGGCGGCTGACCGCCGAGGAGCTCGCCCAGCGGGTGAGCGAGGCCGGGTACGACCGGCCCCTGTTCGTGCAGTACCTCGAGTACCTCGGCAACGTCTTCACCGGCGACTTCGGGACGACGCTGTCCGACCGGCGCCCGGTCACCGAGGTGCTCACCACCTTCGGGACGGCGACCCTCGAGCTGGCGGTCTACGCGCTGGTCGTGGCCTTCGCCGTCGGCATCCCGCTCGGCCGGCTGGCCGCCTACGCCCGCGACCGGTGGCCCGACGCCGTCCTGCGGGTCTTCGCGATCCTCTGCTACGCCACCCCGGTCTTCTTCGCCGGGCTGGTGCTGAAGCTCGTCTTCGCCAGTGGGCTGGGCTGGCTGCCGGTCGCCGGGCGGGCCTCGACCCGCGCCGAGATCGAACTGCAGTTCCTCGACGACCCCACCGGCATCTACCTCGTCGACGCCCTGCGTCTCGGCGACAGCGAGGTCGTGCTCGACGTCCTGGAGCACGCGGTGCTGCCGGCCGTCGCGCTCGGCCTGCTCACCGCCGGGGTGTTCCTGCGGCTGGTGCGCACCAACGTCATCGGCACGCTCGGCACGGGCTACGTCGAGGCCGCCCGCTCCCGCGGGGTCGCCGAGCGCCGGCTGCTGCGCAAGCACGCCTACCGCCCGGCGCTCATCCCGATCATCACGGTGATCGGCCTGCAGGTCGCGCTGCTCATGGGCGGCGCGGTGCTCACCGAGACGACCTTCGAGTGGAAGGGCCTGGGGTTCCAGCTGGCCCAGTACCTGCAGGCCCGCGACTTCGTGGCCGTGCAGGGCATCGTCGCGCTGCTCGCGGTCATCGTCGCGGTCACCAACTTCGTCGTCGACGTCATCGCCGCGCTCATCGACCCCCGGGTGAGGTACTGATGGCCACCTCCGTGACCGCTCCCCCCGAGGACGCGCCCCGCACCGACCCGTCCCGCCGGGGATGGCGCCGGCTGCCCGTCGTCCACCAGCTGCGGCAGAGCGTCGGGCTGCAGCGCGGCATGCTCGTCGCCGGCCTGCTGCTCACCGGCCTGTTCCTGCTGACCGCGCTGTTCGCCCCGCTGCTGGCGCCCTACGGGCACGCCCAGCTGCGCGACGCCGACGGACCGTTCGGCGCGCAGCAGCCGCCCTCGGCCGAGCACTGGCTGGGCACCACCGTCGGCGGCTACGACGTGCTCTCCCGGGTGGTCCACGGCTCGCGCACCGCGATCCTGGTGATCGTCGTCGCGATCGTGCTCTCGCTGTTCGCCGGTGTGCTGCTCGGCCTGGTGTCGGGCTACTTCGGCGGCTGGCTGGACCGCGTGCTGGTCGTGGTCTGCGACGCGGTCTACGCCTTCCCCTCGCTGCTGCTGGCCATCGTCATGGCGATCGTGATCAGCGGCGGGCAGTCCAGCCTGTTCGGCGGCATCCTGGCCGCGGCGATCTCGATCACCGTGGTGTTCATCCCGCAGTACTTCCGCGTGGTCCGTGCCGAGACGGTGCGCATCAAGAACGAGGCCTTCGTCGAGTCCGCCCGCGTCGTCGGGGCCGGGCACTGGCGGATCATGACCCGGCACGTGCTGCGCAACGCCACCCGCACGCTGCCGCTGATCCTCACGCTCAACGCCTCCGAGGCGATCCTGACCCTCGCCGGGCTGGGGTTCCTCGGCTTCGGCATCGAACCGACGGCGGCCGCGGAGTGGGGCTACGACCTCAACGCCGCTCTGTCCGACGTCACCAGCGGCATCTGGTGGACGTCGATCTTCCCCGGCCTGGCGATCGTGCTGGTCGTGCTCGGGCTGACCCTGGTCGGCGAGAGCCTCAACGACCTGGCCGACCCCCGGCTGCGCAGCCGCCGCGCCGCGGGGTCGGCGGACACCGCGGAGACGCCGGTCGTGCCCGGCGGCGCGCTGGACGCAGGCCCGGGCGGCCTGGACGGGATCGAGGAGACCCACCGATGACCACCGCACGCGAGGACGTCGTCGCCATCGACGACCTGTCGGTCGCCTTCGCCACCGACGCCGGCACCATCGCCGCCGTCCAGGGGGTGAGCCTGTCGGTCGCCGCCGGCGAGGTGCTCGCCGTCGTGGGGGAGAGCGGCAGCGGCAAGACGGTGACCGCGCGCAGCATCCTCGGTCTGCTGCCGGAGACCGCCACCACCCGCGGGGCCGTGCTGCTGCGCAGCCGGGACGGCGCGACGGAGCACGACGTCGTCACGCTGTCCCGCCGCCAGCTGGGGGAGGTGCGGGGGCGGGACGCCGCCATGGTGTTCCAGGAGCCGTCGACCGCGCTCAACCCGGTCTACCCCGTGGGCTGGCAGATCGCCGAGGGGCTGCGCGCGCACGGGCGGATCAGCCGCAAGGAGGCCCGCGCCAGGGCGATCGACGTCCTGCGGCGGGTCGGCATCCCCGACCCCGAGGAGCGGGTCGACCACTACCCGCACCAGTTCTCCGGCGGGCAGAAGCAGCGCATCGTCATCGCCCAGGCGCTCGTGCTCGACCCCGGTGTGATCATCGCCGACGAGCCGACCACCGCCCTCGACGTCACCGTGCAGGCCGAGATCCTCGACCTGCTGCGCCGCTGCCGCGACGAGTTCGGCGCCGCCATCGTGCTGATCACCCACAACATGGGCGTGGTGGCCGACCTGGCCGACCGGGTCGCCGTCATGTACCAGGGGCGGGTCGTCGAGCAGGCCGACGTCCGGACGCTGTTCTCCGCGCCGCGGGAGCCCTACACCCAGCAGCTGCTGGCCTCGGTACCCCGCCTCGGGGAGGGCCGGGCCCGCGCGGAGGAGCGGGCGTCCCGGCGGCCGGCCGGCTGGACCGACGCGGCGCCGGTCGTCGAGGCCCGCGACCTGCGGATCGTGTACCCGGGGCGGCTGCGGCGTCCGGACTTCGTCGCCGTCGACGGCGTCAGCTTCGCGATCCGGCCGGGGGAGGTCCTCGGGCTGGTCGGGGAGAGCGGCAGCGGCAAGACCACGATCGGGCGCGCCATCGCCGGTCTGACGAAGGTCACCGGCGGGTCGCTGCAGGTCCTGGGCGCCGAGATGAACGGGGTCCGGGAGAGGGCGTTCCGGCCGGTGCGCCGGCGGATCGGCTTCGTCTTCCAGGACCCGGCGTCGAGCTTCAACCCGCTGCTGACCATCGCCGAGGCGGTCGCCGAGCCGCTGGTGGTCAACGGCCGGGCCGACGACCCGCGTGCCGCCCGCGGGCGGGTCGACGAGCTGCTCGAGGCCGTCCAGCTGCCGAGGAGCTTCGGCGACCGCTTCCCGCACGAGCTCTCCGGCGGGCAGCGGCAGCGGGCCAGCCTCGCCCGGTCGCTGGCGCTGGACCCCGAGCTGCTCATCGCCGACGAGCCGACCTCCGCCCTCGACGTGTCGGTGCAGGCGCGGGTGCTCGAGCTCTTCGCCGAGCTGCAGCGCGAGCTCGGGTTCGCGTGCCTGTTCATCAGCCACGACCTCGCCGTCGTCGACCTGCTCGCCGACCGGATCGCGGTGCTCCACCGCGGCCGGCTGGTCGAGGAGGGGACCGGTGCCGAGGTGCTCGGCGCGCCCCGGCACCCCTACACCCAGCGGCTGCTGGCCTCGCTGCCAGTGCCCGACCCCGAGGAGCAGGCCCGCCGCCGGGAGACCTGGCAGGCTCTGGCCCGGGTGGGGGGAGTTCTCCCCACGTCCTGAGGGAGGACCCCGTCCTCCCCACCCCGCGCAGTGGGAGGACCCCGTCCCCCTCACGCCTCGCACGCTCGGCGCGAGCCCCCGGACGGGGCCGGGGGCCCGGGACGGGGCCTATTCCAGGACGACGTCGTCCCCCCGGCGCAGCGCCCGGCGGACCCGCAGCCGCAGGACCCGGGCGTAGGCGCGGACGAACTGCGTGTAGCCGGGGGTCGGCCCGTGGTAGCCGAGGAAGCCGTGCGGTCCCTCGACCATCTCGCCGGTCCGGACGTCGTAGCGGCTCTGGTGCCACGGGCAGACCAGGCAGCCCTCGGCGTCGATGCTGCCCTCGGAGAGGTCGGCGAGCTGGTGGCGGCAGCGCCGGGAGACGGCGAAGTACCGGCCGTCCCGGTTGCCGACGGCCCAGTCGCCGACGCGGCGGACCGCTCCCGGCGGCAGGTCGGCGGCGGGGATCCGGTCGGGCTCGGTCATGCGTCCTCCAACGGTCTCGGGCCCGCAGCCCTACCCCCGGGAGCCACGGGTCAGACCGGCCGACGCGGGTAGGGTCGCCGCACCCGAACCCCGGAGGTCCTCCCGTGCGCCGGCTGCCCGCCGTCCTCGTCCCGCTGGCCGCCCTGGTCCTCCTCGGCGGAGGTCCGGCGCTGGCCGAGCCACCGTTCGACGTGCCGGCCCAGGTCACCGACCGCGCCGGCGTGCTCGTCGGCGACGAGTCGGCGGTCGAGGCCGCGGTCGCCGAGCTGCAGGCCGAGGAGCAGCTGCAGCTGTTCGTCGTCTACGTCGACTCCTTCGACGGGCTCGACCCGGCCGAGTGGGGGGCCCGGACCGCCGAGCTGTCCGGGCTGGGCGGCAACGACGTCCTGTTCGCGGTCGCCGTCGAGGACCGGCGCTACACGTACAACCTGCCCGCGGACTCCCCGCTCCCCGACCAGGAGATCGAGGAGCTGGTCGCCTCCGACGTCGAGCCGGAGCTCACCGCCGGGGACTTCGACGGGGCGGCCGTCGCCTTCGCCGAGGGTCTGGGCAGCGACGGCGGCAGCGGGGTGGGCACGATCGCGGTGGTGGGCGGCATCGCGGCGGTCGCGGGCGGGGCCTACCTGGTGTCGCGGTCCCGTCGCCGCCGGCAGGGGCCGCCGCCCACCCAGCGGCTGGAGCGGCCCGACCCGCACGCCGGCGTCCCCACCGAGCAGCTGGAGGCGCAGGCCAGCACGGCCCTGCTGGAGCTGGACGAGGCGGTCAAGACCTCCCGGCTCGACCTGGACTACGCCCGGCTGCAGTACGGCCAGGACGCGGTCGCCGGCTTCGCCGAGGCGCTGGCCGCCTCGGAGCAGGACCTGGCCCGGGCCTTCTCGCTGCGCCAGGAGCTGGACGACGAGTCGGGCGGGCGGGAGGCCGGCACAGCCGAGCCGACGAAGCGGCGGATGCTGGCCGAGATGCTGCAGCTGACCGCCGCGGCCGACGCCCGCCTCGACGAGCAGGCGGAGGCCTTCGACCGGCTGCGCGACCTCGAGCGCACCGCGCCGCAGGCCCTCGAGGCGCTGTCCGCCCGCGCCACGGCGCTGCGCGGCCGGCTGCCCGCCGAGGAGGAGCGCTTCGCCGCGCTGCAGCGCCGCTACGCCGCCGCCGCGCTGGCGCCGGTCGCCGACAACCTGGCGCAGGCCCGGGCGCGGCTGGACGCCGCCGAGCAGGAGATCACCGAGGCACGCGACGAGATCGCGGCCGGGCGCTCGGGCGCCGCTGTCGGGGACATCCGGGTCGCCGAGGACGCGCTCGCCCAGACCGGCACGCTGATGGACGCCGTCGCCCGCCTGGGCACCGACCTGCAGGCGGCCGAGGTCCGGGTGGCGCAGGTGCGGGCCGAGACCGAGGAGGACCTCGCCGAGGCCCGCGCGCTGGTCGCGGGGGGCACCGGCAGCGGGCTGCGGCCGCAGGTGGCCCGGGCCGAGGCGGCCCTGACCGCGGCCGACGCCGCGCTGCGCCCGGCCGACGGCGGCCTGCCCGACCCGATGGCGGCCCTCCGCCAGCTGGAGGAGGCCGACATCGCGCTGGAGCAGGCGCTCGCCGTGGCGCGGGACGCCGAGCAGCGGGCGCGGCGGGCCGCGGCGTCGCTGGACCAGGCGCTGCTCACGGCCCGCTCGGGCATCGCGGCGGCCGGCGACTTCATCAGCACCCGCCGCGGTGCCGTCGGCCCCGAGGCCCGCACCCGGCTGGCCGAGGCGCAGCGGCACCTGGACCTCGCGGTCGCGCAGGGCCGCACCGACCCGGTCGGCGCGCTGCGCGAGGCCCAGCTGGCCGACACGCTGGCCCAGGAGGCGCTGCAGCGGGCGCAGTCCGACGTGGCCGGCTGGGGCGGCGGTGGGTACGGGCCCGGCGGCTTCGGCGGTGGGTACGGGCCGGGCGGCTTCGGCGGCGGCTACGGCGGCGGCCGCGGCGGCGTGGACCTCGGCAGCCTGGTGCTCGGCGGGATCCTCTTCGGCGGCGGTCGCGGCGCGGGCGGCTACGGCGGCTCCTACGGAGGTGGCGTCGGCGGGGGCTCCTCCGGCGGGGGCGGGTCCCGCGGCGGCGGGCGCGGCCCGGGCAGCTTCGGCGGCTCGCGCAGCCGCGGCCGCTCCGGCGGCGGCGGGCGGTTCTGACCGGCGTCCCCGCACCCCTGAGAACTGTCGGTCCCCGGTGCCACGGTGTCCTCCCCCACCCGACGAGGAGGAGCGATGCCCACTCGGAACACCCCGTGGCCGGCCGGCACCCCCTGCTGGATCGACTACGGCGCCTCGGAGATCGACGCTGCGAAGGACTTCTACGGCCGCCTGTTCGGCTGGGAGTTCCAGGGCGGTGACCCCGAGTACGGCGGGTACCTCAACGCCACCCGCAACGGCGAGCCGGCCGCCGGTCTCGGCCCGCTGATGGACCCGGGTGACTCCCCGGGCTGGACGACGTACTTCGCGACCGACGACGCCGCGGCCACGGCCGCCCGCATCCGGCAGGCCGGCGGCGCCGTCGTCGTGGAGCCCATGGAGGTCGGGCCGATGGGCACGATGGTCATCGCCGCCGACCCGCAGGGCAACGCGTTCGGCCTGTGGCAGTCCGGCGAGCACACCGGGTACCGCGTCTTCAACGAGCACGGGTCGCTGGTGTGGAGCGAGGCCGCGGTCGACGACCCGGCCGCCGCGCGCGAGTTCTACACGGCGGTCTTCGGCTTCAGCTGGGCCGAGGTGCCCGGCGCGGAGGGCTACCAGACCTTCGCCACCGGGGACCGCATGCTCGGTGGCCTCGGCGGCCACCAGCCGGGCTCCCCGAAGGGCTGGACGGCGTGCTTCGCGGTCGACTCCACCGACGAGGCCGTCGCCACGGTGGAGTCCGGCGGCGGCAAGGTGACGATGGCGCCGATGGACACCGAGTACGGCCGCTTCGCCGTGGTGGAGGACCCGTGGGGTGCCCCGCTGTCGGTGATGCAGGTGCCCCAGGGCAGCTGACGGGTGCAGCCGCGAGCCGGTGCGGTGGACCGACCCCGACCACCCGCCGGCCGCGGCTCAGGGCATCAGCCGCGGACCTGCCCGTAGGTGTGCTCCGGGCGCAGCCGGATGACGAGCCGGCGGTCGGCGACCATGGCCGCGCGGTAGGCGTCCCAGTCCTCGTGCTCGCCGCTGAGCGCGCGGTAGTAGCCGACGAGCTCCTCGACCGTGGCGTCGTGCGGGTCGGCCGCGACCGGGCTGAGCTCGGCGGTGCCCTCGACGGCGACCCACGTCCAGAAGTCCGCCGAGGTCACGTGCAGGGTCGCCCGGGGGTCGGCCTGCAGGTTGCGGGTCTTCGCGCGGTCGGCGGTCACCGAGATGCGGGCCAGTTGCTGCTCGCCGTCCCACGCGTAGAAGAGGTTCGACAGCTGCGGCCGCCCGTCGCGCTTGATGGTGGCCAGCACGCCGGCGTGCTGGGTGGCGACGAAGGCGAGCATGCGGGGGTCCACGGCGGCACTCATGCCGGCAGCAACGCCGTCCCGCGCCGTCCTGTGCCCGCAGGCCGGCGCCGGGCGGGGCCGGGGTCAGCGTCCCGACGGGGCCACGGGCACGGTCCGCGGGCCGTCGAGCGCCGTTGGTGGCACGCAGATCCGGTCCCGGCCACTGTGCTTCGCGTGGTACACGGCCGCATCGGCCGTGGCCTGCAGCCCGACGGGGTCGCTCCACGTGACCGTCGCCGCGCCGACGCTCACGGTGGCCGCGAAGGGGGCGGCGGTGGTGCGCACGTGGGTGACGAGCCGCTCGGCGATCCCGGTCGCCTCCGGCAGGTCGGTGCCCGGCAGCAGGAGGGCGAACTCGTCACCGCCCAGGCGCCCGACGACGTCCTCGCTGCGGGTCAGTTCCTGCATCGACCCGGCGACCAGGCGGAGCACCGCGTCCCCGGCCAGGTGGCCCAGGGTGTCGTTCACGGTCTTGAACTCGTCGACGTCGACCAGGAGCAGGCTCAGCGGCCGGTCGGTCGCGGCGCGGGCCGCCTCGGCGCGGAGTCGCTGGTGGAAGGCGCGGTGGTTGAGCGCACCGGTCAGCCCGTCGCGCTCGGCGAGGAGGGCGAGCTGCTGGGCGTAGGCGGCGGTGCGCTGGTAGGCCCGCTGGTGGTTCGCGGACGCGAAGGCGCAGGTGGCGGTGGCGGCTGCCAGCGCGAGGGCACCCACCAGGACGTGGTCCGCGGGTACACCGCCGACCCCCAGGCCCATGCCCAGGTACCCGACCAGGATGGTGCCGCCGGCCAGCGCGACACCGGCCGGCGGGTAGGCCAGTGCCGCGTGCGCCAGCAGGACGAACAGGAACAGCACGTAGGGGCTGTCGGCCCCCGTGTCGAGCAGGCAGGCCGTGGTGACCAGGGCGATGCCCGCGGCCTCCCAGGCGTCGTAGAAGAGCCGGCCCCGGGGGTGGAGGACCAGCCGGTCGACCGGGACCAGCGCCAGCAGCGGTGCCGCTCCGGCCACTCCCGCGGCCAGGGCGAGGATGGCCCCGGCACGAGGCGGGTCGGTGGCCAGGGTGCGCACGGCGATGACCGCCGGCAGGACCCCGCACAGCACGATCCCGCTGACGGTGTGCCGCCGCCAGAAGGCGACCCGCTCCTCGTCCTGGGCCAGCGCTCTCATGCTCCTGTCATCGCACCGGCCGTCCGGGTTCCACAGAGACCCGGCGGTTCCTCTACCCCCTCGGGGGGAGGCCGCCCCGTCCCCTAGCGTTCCCGGCCGCGGGCCCTGAGCGGGACCGGGGGCAGTGGCGGGGCCTGGAGCCGGTCGCCGTCGTAGCCGACCACGGCGCCGAAGCGCCCGTCCTCGGCGTTCCACCGCTCGGCGTACTCGGCGATCTCCTCACCGGAGCGGCCGACGAAGTTCCACCACATGACGATCCGCTCCTCGAACGGCTCGCCGCCGAGCAGCAGCAGCCGGGTCGGCCCGGCAGCGCGCACCCGCACCGTGCGCCGTCCGGTGCCGAGGTAGAGCATGGCGCCGACCTCCAGCGGCGCCTCCTCCACCTCGGCCGACCCGGACGAGGCCAGCAGGGCGTACTCGAAGTCCGGCTCCAGCGGCAGCTCGACGTCCGTGCCGGCGGTCAGTTCCAGGTCGGCGCCGACCAGCGGGGTGTGCGCGGTGCCCGGCGAGGTGGCCCCGCCGAGGCTGCCCATGAGCACGGTGGCGGTCAGCCCGTCGGAGGTGAAGCCGGGCAGCGCGGTGTGGTGGGCGAAGGCCGGCGCGGTGTCGCGGGCGGTCTCGGGCAGCGCCACCCACAGCTGCGCGCCGTGCAGGTACCGCGGGTGCACCGCCGGGGACTGCTCGGAGTGCGCGATGCCGTGCCCGGCGGTCATCAGGGCCAGCTCGCCGGGGCGGATGCGCGCGTCGCTGCCGAGCGAGTCGCGGTGGTGCACCTCGCCGTCGAGCAGCCAGGACACCGTCTGCAGGCCCGTGTGCGGGTGCGGCGGCACCTGCATGCCGGGGGAGGAGGTGATGTCGTCGGGGCCGTAGTGGTCGACGAACGCCCACGCCCCGACCAGCCGGCGACCCAGGGTCGGCAGCAGGCGGCGCACGCGGGTGCTCTCGCCCAGCAGCACCTCCTTGCCCGGCAGCAGGTCCAGCACCGGGCCGGCGGGGGTGTCCTCGAGCCCGCCGAGCTCGCGGGCGGGCGGACGGCGGTCGAGGTTGCTCATGGCGCGGACCTCCGGGCGGTGGGGACGGTCGTGGTCATCGGGGCTCGGGTGCGGTCGGACAGCGCAGGGCGTCGAGGTCCCAGCCGGCGCGCCGGGCGCCGGCCACGTAGGCGCTCTCCAGGAAGTCCAGGACGACGCCGCGCGGGTCGGCCGTGGTGCGCACGTCCTCGTAGGGCAGCAGCGCCAGGTGCGCGCCGCGGCTGTCGATCCAGCGCGCCGCGGCCGGTCGCAGCGGCTCCTCGACCAGGCCCGGCGGCTCGGGGGCGGTGTAGGAGTAGAAGGCGGGCTCGGGCACCTGGTCGTCGCCGAACCAGAAGCCGGCGCTGATGACCTCGTGCGAGTAGGCCTCGCGGGTGACCGGGTCGACGGTGTCCGGCTGCTCCACCCGGCGGTCGGAGAAGCGGGTGACGGCGAGGTCGAAGGTGTGCCAGAAGTGGTGCACCGGGCTGGTCTTGGCGTAGCTGCGCCCGGCGAACTCCTCGAGCACCTGCGCCACCTGGCCCAGCACCACCCAGTAGCGGGTCACCCGGTCGCGGTCGTAGGAGGCGTGGTGCTCGTCCTCGGCGAACGGGGTGCGGTCGGCCAGGTCGAACGGGACCGGGATCTCCACGGTGGCGGGCAGGCCGAGCGTCGCGAGGGTGTCGAGCAGCTGCCGGTAGAACGCCGCCACGCTCAGCCCGGGCAGCGGGAACGACGCCCGCCGTCCGTCGGCGACGGCCACCTCCAGCCGGTGGTCGACCAGGTCGAGGTCGACGGCGAAGACCGGGTCGAAGCCCATCGGGCGGGTGGTCAGCCCCCGGCCGGTGAGGTGGAAGGGGATGTGCCACCAGTGGTTGCGCCGCGGGGCGTTGGCCAGCCGCAGCTTGCCGACGACCTGCAGGAACCGGTGCAGGGTCTCCTTGGTGTCGGCCCACTCGGCCAGCGGCATGGGTGGGAAGACGGGCACGGGCGGCTCCTCCGTCGCGGGACCGGTCGCGGCCAGCATGACGATCCCGGCGGCCGGGCGGTAGCCGCCGCCCGGGGACGCCGGTTTGGGCGGGGACCGGACGGGTCAGGCCCCGACCGTGGACGACGACCGCCGGCGGCCGGGCTGCCCCAAGCGGATGGTGTTCGGCCCGTGCGGTGGCGTCCGGGACGACGGCCGCTGCGAGGTGGCCGAGCACCGCTGCGTCTTCCTCGACGACCCCGCCCCCGCCTGGGACGCGCCGGCGGCGCCCCCGGTCGCGCCGCCACCGGGCAGCCTGCTCGACCGCGCCCGCACGGGGCCGGTCGTGCTCACCGACCTCACCGTGGCGCCGTTCGACCCGGCCTCCGTGCGCCGGGTGGTGGGCGTGCTGGCCCCGGTGTCCGACGGACTGCTGGTCGGCGAGCACGCCAACCGGCCCGACTTCCCGCCCACGCTGTTCGCCGCCGAGGTCCGGGACGCCGGCGGCCGGCCGTGGACGACGCTGGCCTGCCGTGACCGCAACCGCGTCGTCCTGGAGCAGGAGCTGGCCGGCCTGGCCGCGGTGGGCGTCGACGGCGTGCTGTGCGTGACCGGCGACGCCCGCGGCCCCGGCGTCCGGTCCGGCGCCACCCAGGTGTTCGACCTCGACGGCACCCGGCTGGCGGCGCTCGCCGGAGCGGCGGGGCTGCCGGTCGCCGTCCCCGAGGCGCCCGCGGCCCCGCCGGTCGACCGCCGGCCGGCCCGGGTCGCGGACAAGCAACGGGCCGGGGCGCAGGTGTGCGTCCTCAACCACGTCCGCACCCCGGCGGAGGTGGCGGCCTTCGTCGTCGCCGCGCGGAGCGCCGGGGCGACGTTGCCGTTCGTCGCCGCGGTCGCCGTCTACACCGACGAGCGCTCGGCGCGGGTGCTGCAGCGCTTCCCCGGCCTGCACGTGGACGACACCACGGTCGAGGAGGTGCTCGCCGCGCCGGACCCGCGGTCGGCCGGCATCGCGGCCGCCGTGGCCGAGGCCCGCGCGCTGTTGGGCGTCCCCGGGGTCGTGGGGGTCAACCTGTCCGGTCTGGCCTCGGGCGGCGGGGAGGACGACGGCGCCCGGGTCAAGGCCGAGGTCGCCGCCGCGATCAGGGAGGCAGCATGAGCGAGCTGGAGAGCGAGGCGATGGAGGCCGAGTTCGGCACCGTCGCCGGGTGGACCGAGGAGGCGGTGCGGGCACTGGGCCCCGAGCACGCCGTCCCGGCCGGGTGCCGGGGGAGCGGCAGCGAGGGAGCGCTGCGCTGGCTGGCCGACCGGCTGGAGCTGACGACCGGCAGCCGGGTGCTCGACGACGGCGCCGGCGTCGGCGGGCCGGCCGGGTGGCTGGCGGCCGACCGTGGCGTGCGGGCCGTCTGTGCCGAGCCGATGCTCGAGGCGGCGCGCGCCGCGCACCGGCTGTTCGGGCTGCCGTCGGTGACCGCGCTGGCGCAACGGCTGCCGTTCGCCGACGCCGCCTTCGACGCCGCCTGGTGCCTCGGCGTCCTCTGCACCACCTCCGACAAGGCGCCGGCGCTGGCCGAGCTGCGGCGGGTGCTGGCGGGCGGCGGCCGGCTGGGGCTGCTGGTCTTCGTGGCCGACCGCCCGTTGCCCCCGCCCCTGCCCGAGGGCAACGACTTCCCGACCGAGGGGGAGCTGCGGGGGCTGCTCGACGTGGCGGGTCTCCGACTGGGGGAGACCGCGACCGCGGACCTCGGCGACAGTCCGCCGCAGTGGAGCGAGCGCGCCGACGCGGTCGACGCCGAGGTCTCCCGGAGGCACGGGGACGACCCGCGCTGGCAGCAGGCGCAGGAGCAGTCCGGCCGGGTCGGCCGGCTGCTCGCCGACGGGGCGCTGCGGCCGTGGCTCGGGGTCGCGACCGCCGACTGACGGTCCCGACCGGCCGGGAGGGTGCTCAGGACGCGCGTCCGCGCAGGTCCTCCCCGCTCGCGTGCAGGGTCGTCAGTGCCGTGGCGGCGACCTCGGCGTCGTCCAGGTGGACCGCGTCCCGCGGGTCGGTGGTGTCCAGCAGCCGCGTCTCGTGGCCGCGGCCCACCACCAGGACGACGTCGGCCGGCCCGGCGGCGCCCACCGCGGCGGTGATCGCCGCCCGCCGGTCGGGCACCTCGCGCACCCGCGCCGACGAGCCGAGCAGGCCGACGCGCAGCTCGGCCCGGATCGCCGCCGGGTCCTCGCCGTGGCTGCCCTCGTTGGTCAGCCACACGCAGTCGGCGGCCCGGGCGGACTCACCCAGCCCCTGGCGCTTGTACCGGTCGCGCCGGCCGCGGGCGCCGAGCACCAGGTGCACCCGGCCGCCGCGGCCGGTGAGGTCGCGGGCGGTGCCGAGGGCAGCGGCCAGCGCGCGTGGCGTGTGCGCGTAGTCGACGACGACCAGCGGCCGGCCCGACCCGCCGAGGACGGTGTTGCGCCCCCGCGGCGGGGCCACCGCGGCCAGCCCGGCGGCGATCCGGTCCGGCGCCACGCCGAGCACCCGGCCGGTGGCCCAGGCGGCCGCCAGGTTCGTCACGTGCACCCGCCCGACCAGCGGGCTGTGCACCCGGTGGCCGCCGGTGTCGTCGCCCAGCAGCACCTCGGTGCCACCGCTCCCGGTGCGCCAGCCGAGCACCCGGACGCCGGCGTCCCCGTCGGACCCGACCCGGGTCACCGGCACCGCGGCCTGGTCGGCCAGCCGCCGTCCCCACGGGTCGTCGGTGACGACCACCCCGGCGGCGGTCCGCCCGGCCTCGAACAGCCGCGCCTTGCTGGCCCAGTACTGCTCGAGGGTGCCGTGGTGGTCGAGGTGGTCCTCCTCGAAGCCGGTGAAGACCGAGACCTGGAAGGTCAGCCCGTCCATGCGGCCCATGTCCAGCGCGATGGAGGAGGTCTCCACGACCGCCCGCCGGGCCCCGGCGTCGACCATCCAGCGCAGCAGCTCGTGCAGCTCGGGCGCCTCCGGCGTGGTCAGCGCCGTGCTCCGCGAGCGGCTCCCGACCTCGGCCCCGAGCGTGCCGACGACGCCGGTGCGGTCGCCGTCCGCGTCCAGCACCCCGCGCACGAGGGCGCTGGTCGTCGTCTTGCCGTTGCTGCCGGTCACCCCGACCAGCCGCAGCGCCCGCGCCGGGTCGCCGGCCAGCAGCGCGCCGAGCGGGCCGAGCTGGGCACGCACCGACGGCACGCACAGCGCGGGCAGGGCGGTGTCGACCGGCCGGTCGACCAGCAGGGCGGCGGCACCGCGGGCCGCGGCGGCGGAGGCGTGCCGGTGCCCGTCGCTCGTGGCCCCGCGGACGCAGGCGAACAACGCACCGGGGACGACGAGCCGCGAGTCGGTCACCAGGCCGTGCACGGTCAGGTCGTCGGCGCCGCCGGCCCGCGTGACCGGCCCACCGGACACGGACCGGGCGCGGCGCTCGACCTCCGACCAGGGGACCGGGGGGAGACGCACCGGCCCGACGGTAGGTGCGTCCCCGCGACCACGCAGATCGAGAGTGTAGGCACTCCACCGACCCGGCGCGCCGCTGACCTCACGGAACGGGCGGGACACACGCCGGAGCCGGGGCGGCCGCCGTGACCGACCGGCCGCTGGTCGCCGGCGAGTACGACGTCGCCCTCCCGCCGTCCCGCGCCGCCGAGTACGCCGACCTGTTCCGCGGCGGCCGGCTGGTCGTCCAACCGGGCGCGGGCCACCACCCCTGGCAGGACGACCCGGCGGCGTTCGTGCGCGCGGTGGTCGGCTCCTCGGCCGCTGGCGCCGCCGCGGATACTGGAGGGCGATGAGCGCGCCCCTCAACCTGGTCAACCTCGAGCGGGTGCACAAGGCACACGGCACCACCGTCCTGCTCGACGACGTCTCGCTGGGCATCGCCGCCGGCGAGCGGATCGGCGTGGTCGGGCGCAACGGCAGCGGCAAGTCCACGCTGCTCGGCGTCCTCACCGGGCGCGAGGAGCCCGACTCCGGCCGGGTGACCCGCCGCAGCGACCTCGCCGTCGGCGTCCTCGACCAGTCCGGCACGCTGCCGCCCGGCGCGACCGTGCGCGACGTCGTCCTGCCCGCGAGCCTCTTCGCCGCCGAGCACGAGTGGGCCGCCGACCCGGCCGTGCGCAGCGTGCTCACCGGCCTGGAGCTCGACCGGCTGGGGCTGGACTCCCCGGTCGCGCCGATGTCCGGCGGCGAGCGGCGGCGGGTGGCGCTGGCCGCGCAGCTGGTCCGCCCGCTGGACCTGCTGGTGCTCGACGAGCCGACCAACCACCTCGACGTCGAGGGCGTGGCCTGGCTGGCCGGCTACGTCAGGGACCGGGTCGGCGCGCTGGTGGTCGTCACCCACGACCGGTGGTTCCTCGACGAGGTCTGCAGCCAGACCTGGGAGGTCGCCGACGGCCGGGTGCACGCCTACGAGGGCGGCTACGCGGCCTACACCCTCGCCCGGGCCGAGCGCGCCCGGATCGCGGCGATCACCGAGGAACGCCGGCTCAACCTGGTCCGCAAGGAGCTGGCCTGGCTGCGCCGCGGGCCCCCCGCGCGCACCAGCAAGCCGCGCTTCCGCATCGAGGCGGCCCAGGCGCTGATCGAGGACGAGCCGCCGCCGCGCGACTCGATGGCGCTCAAGGGCTTCGCCAGCCGGCGGCTGGGCAAGACCGTCTACGACGTGGAGGACGTCGACTACGCGGTGCCCTCGGACGACGGCTCGCGGCCCCTCTTCAGGGACCTGACCTGGCACGTCGGCCCCGGTGACCGGATCGGCGTCGTGGGCGTCAACGGGGCGGGCAAGACGACGCTGCTGCGGCTGCTGGTCGGGGAGACCGAGCCCGACCGCGGCCGGGTGGTGCGCGGGCAGACGGTCGCCCCGGCCTACCTGTCCCAGCACGTCACCGAGCTGCCCGGCCGGCTGCGGGTGCTCGAGGCGGTGCAGGAGATCGCCCGGATCGCCCGGATCGGCAACCAGGAGATCTCCGCGTCGTCCCTGGCCGAGCGGTTCGGCTTCCCGGCGTCCCGCCAGTGGACGCCGGTCGGTGACCTCTCCGGTGGCGAGCGGCGCCGCCTGCAGCTGCTGCGGCTGCTCATGGCCGAGCCGAACGTGCTGCTGCTCGACGAGCCGACCAACGACCTCGACATCGACACGCTCACCGCGCTGGAGGACCTGCTCGACGGCTTCCCCGGCACCGTGCTGGTGGTCAGCCACGACCGGTACTTCGTCGACCGGGTCTGCGACTCGGTGGTCGCGCTCATGGGCGACGGCTCGCTGGCCGCCCTGCCCGGCGGGGTCGAGGAGTACCTGCAGCGCAGAGCGGCGGGGGAGGCGGCGCTGCCCTCGGCCGCCGCGGCCGCTCCCGCGCCGGCGATCCCCACCTCCCCGGCTCGCCCGGCAGGGGAGGTGCGGGCCGCCCGCAAGGAGGCCGCGCGGCTGGAGCGGCGCCTGGAGAAGCTCGCCGCCGAGGAGGAACGGCTGCACGGCGAGCTCGCCGCGGCGGCGACCGACCACGCGCGGGTGCTCGAGCTCGACGAGCGGCTGCGCGCCGTCCTCGCCGAGAAGGAGCAGGTCGAGACCGACTGGCTGGAGGCCGCCGAGGTCGCCGAGGGCTGATCGTCCGGTCGGCCGCCGGGGTCCCCTCCGCGACCTCCGCCCCTGCCCACGGTGCGGGGCAGGGGCGGAGGTCACGCGGGGCAGGGGCCCTGTCCGCGGGTCGGGTCCCGTCCCCGCGGGTAGAGCAGCATCGGGCCAGCCGGGCCCGTCCGCCTCCGAGGCGGCTCGATCGGCGCGCCCCGGTAGACTCGGGGTACCGCCGGCCGTCGTCGACCGACGTCTTGGTGTCCCCGAGCCGCCCCACGACTCCCGGAGACACGTGCTCGTACTACTGCTCCTCCACCTGCTCGCCGGCGTGCTGGCGCCCGTCCTCGTGCGGTGGTGGGGGCGGCAGGCCTTCCTCGCCCTGGCGCTCGTGCCCGCCGCCGGCTTCGTCTGGGTGCTGTCGCGCCTGGGCCCGGTGCTCGCCGGCGAGGAGCTGCGCGAGACGGTGCCGTGGATCCCCGCTCTGCAGCTGGACGTCGCGCTGCGGCTGGACGCCCTGGCGCTCGCCTTCGCCGCGCTGGTCACCGGCGTCGGGGCGCTGGTGCTCGTCTACTGCGCCCGCTACTTCGCCCCGGGCGAGGAGGGCACCGGCCGCTTCGCCGGCTGCCTCACCGCCTTCGCCGGCTCCATGCTCGGCCTCGTCGTCGCCGACGACCTCTTCCTGCTGTACGTGTTCTGGGAGCTCACCACCGTCTTCTCCTTCCTCCTGATCGGGGGCTCGGGACGGCGGCTGGCCGCGCGGCGGGCGGCGTCGCAGGCGCTCATCCTGACCACCGCCGGCGGGCTGGCGATGCTGGTCGGGCTGATCCTCATCGGCCAGGCCAGCGGCTCGTCCCTGCTGTCGGAGGTGGTCACCGACCCCGGCAGCGGCCCGGCCATGACCGCCGGCGCGGCGCTGGTGCTGGTCGGTGCGGTCACCAAGTCCGCCCTGGTGCCGTTCCACTTCTGGCTGCCCGCGGCCATGGAGGCGCCGACGCCGGTCAGCGCCTACCTGCACGCCGCGGCGATGGTGAAGGCCGGCGTCTACCTGGTCGCCCGGCTGGCCCCCGGGCTGGCCGACGTCCCCGGCTGGCGGCCGGTCGTGCTCGGCCTGGGCGTGGCCACGATGCTCCTCGGCGGCTACCGCGCGCTGCGCCAGAAGGACCTCAAGCTGCTGCTCGCCTTCGGCACCGTCAGCCAGCTCGGGTTCCTCGTGACGCTGGTCGGCGGCGGCAGCCGCGAGCTGGCCGCCGCAGGCCTGGTGATGACCCTGGCGCACGCGCTGTTCAAGTCCACGCTGTTCCTCACCGTCGGTGTCATCGACCACGCCACCGGCACCCGCGACCTGCGCCGGCTGTCCGGGCTCGGCCGGCGGCTGCCGCTGCTGGCCGCCATCGGCACCGCCGCGGCGGCGTCCATGGCCGGGCTGCCGCCGCTGCTGGGGTTCGTCGGCAAGGAGGCGGCCTTCGCCGCGCTGTGGGACGCTGGCCTGCCCGACCGGACCGCCGCGGCCGTCGTCCTGACCGGGCTGGTGGCGGGCTCGGTGCTCACCGCCGCCTACACCGCGCGCTTCGTGTGGGGAGCCTTCGCCCGCAAGCCCGGTGTCGAGGACACCGCGGTCGAGCACCCGCCGGAGCCGCTGTTCCTCGCCGCCCCCGCCGTCCTGGCGCTGACCGGGCTGGTCCTCGGGCCGGCCAGCCCGCTGCTGGAGCCGCTGGTCGCCGGCTACGCCGACACGCTGCCGCTACTGGCCCCCTACCCCGCGCACCTGGGCCTGTGGCACGGCTGGCAGCCGGCGCTGGCGCTGTCGGCCCTCTCGATCGCCGGCGGTGCCGCGCTGTTCGCCGTCCGCGGGCCGGTCACGCGCCTGCAGCGGCGGGTGGCCGTCGGCGCCTCGGCCGACGAGGGCTACTGGAACGTCGTCCAGGCGGTCGACCGGCTCTCGGTGCTGGTCACCGGCACCACCCAGCGCGGCTCGCTGCCGGCCTACCTCGGCACCATCCTGGTCGTGGTGCTCGCCCTGCCCGGGACGCTGCTGCTCACCCGCGCCCCGTGGCCGGGCGAGTGGCGGGCCTGGGACACCCCGGTGCAGGCGGTGGTCGGCGTCGTGGTCGTGACCGCCGCCGCGCTGACCCTGCGGATCCGCCAGCGGCTCTCGGCCGTGCTCGTCGTCGGCGTCACCGGCTACGGCATCGCCGTCGTCTTCGCCCTGCAGGGCGCCCCCGACCTCGCGCTCACCCAGTTCCTCGTCGAGACGCTCACGCTCGTCGCCTTCGTGCTGGTGCTGCGCAAGCTGCCCAAGGACATCTCCGAGCGGCACCGGCCGCGCGAGCGCGCCGTCCGCGGCGTGATCGCCGTCGCCGTGGGCGCCTTCATGGCCGCTGTGGGCGCGGTGGCGCTGTCGGCCCGCACCGCGACGCCGGTGTCCGAGGCCTGGCCCGGGCCGGCGTACGACTTCGGCGGCGGCAAGAACGTCGTCAACGTGACCCTGGTCGACATCCGCGCCTGGGACACCCTCGGCGAGATCTCGCTGCTGGTCGTCGCCGCCACCGGCGTGGCCAGCCTGGTCTTCCTCCGCGGGCGGACCGGTGGCGTCGACCGCGTGACCCGGGCGGACCTGGCGCAGCGGCGCGAGCGCAGCCGCCGGGCGCCGCGGGACCGCTGGCTGGCCGCGACCGCGACGCTCGACCCGGCGCGGCGCTCGGTCGTGCTGGAGGTGGTCACCCGGATCCTCTTCCACACGATCGTGGTCTTCTCGCTGTACCTGCTGTTCTCCGGGCACAACGAGCCCGGCGGCGGGTTCGCCGGCGGCCTGGTCGCCGGCCTGGCCCTGGTGCTGCGCTACCTGGCCGGCGGGCGCTACGAGCTGGGGGAGGCCGCACCGGTCGCGCCGGGCCTGCTGCTCGGCGGCGGGCTGCTCTTCGCCGGCGGCACCGGCGTGGCCGGCCTCCTGCTGGGCGCCGGGGTGCTGCAGACGGCGATCCTGCAGACCACGCTGCCGGTGCTCGGCGACGTCAAGCTCGTGACCTCGCTCTTCTTCGACATCGGCGTCTACCTGATCGTCGTGGGGCTGGTCCTCGACGTGCTGCGCAGCCTGGGCGCGGAGCTCGACCGCCAGGAGGACCAGGAGGACGAGATCGAACTGTCACCCGGGGAGGTGGTGCTGCGATGACCCCCACGATCGTGTTGCCGGTGATGATCGGCGGGCTCTACGCGGCGGGGGTGTACCTGCTGCTGGACCGCAGCCTCACCCGCGTGCTGCTGGGTTTCCTGCTGCTGGGCAACGCCACCAACCTGTTGGTGCTGTCGACCGGCGGCCCCTCGGGGCTGGCGCCCATCCTCGGCTACTCCGACCCGGAGGCGTTCAACGACCCGCTGCCGCAGGCGCTGATCCTGACCGCGATCGTGATCACCTTCGGCGTCTCGGCGTTCCTGCTGGCGATCATCCACCGCTCCTGGCGGCTGGCGCGCAACGAGGCGGTCGGCACCGACGAGGAGGACCGCCGGGTCGCCGCCCGGAGGGCGCTCGACGCCGACGAGCTCGACCCCGACGAGCTGGCCCCCGACGACCGCGCCGCCGGGCACGCCGACAGCCTGCACGTGGACGTCGAGGAGCTGGCGGACGACGTCGACCTGCCCGCCGGGAGCGGCACCCGGTGATCGAGGTCCTCGCCCCGCTGCCGGTACTGCTCCCGCTGCTGGGGGCGGCCGGTGCGCTGCTGGTCTCCGGGCACCCGACCTTCCAGCGCACCCTCAGCACCACCGTGCTCAGCACGGTGCTCGCCGTCTCCGTGGTGCTGCTGTTCGTGGCCGACGCCGAGGGCGCCAGCTCGGTCTCGGTCGGCGGCTGGCCGGTACCGCTGGGCATCGTGCTCGTCGTCGACCGGCTGTCGGCGCTGATGCTGGTCGTCGCCTCGACCGTGGCGCTCGGCGTCCTCGTGTTCGCCGTCGGCCAGGGCGCGGCCGACGGGTCGGAGGAGACGCCGCTGTCGATCTTCCACCCGACGTTCCTGGTGCTGGTGGCGGGCGTGGGCAACGCCTTCCTCGCCGGCGACCTGTTCAACCTCTACGTCGGCTTCGAGATCCTGCTGATGGCCTCGTACGTCCTGCTCACCCTCGGCGGGACGGCGGCGCGCATCCGCGGCGGCATCACCTACATCATCGTGAGCCTGACCAGCTCGCTGGTGTTCCTCGCCGCGATCGGGCTGGTCTACGCCGCGACCGGCACGGTGAACATGGCGCAGCTGGCGGTGCGGCTCGGCGAGCTGCCCGAGGGCACCCAGGTGCTGCTGCAGTCGATGCTGCTCATCGCGTTCGGCATCAAGGCCGCCGTCTTCCCGCTCTCGGCGTGGCTGCCCGACAGCTACCCGACCGCCCCCGCACCGGTGACCGCGGTCTTCGCCGGCCTGCTCACCAAGGTCGGCGTCTACGCGATCATCCGCACCCAGACGCTGCTGTTCCCCGGTGGCGCGCTCGACGACCTGCTGCTGTGGGCGGCGCTGGCCACGATGCTGGTGGGCATCCTCGGCGCGGTCGCCCAGAGCGACCTGCGCCGGATGCTGTCGTTCACCCTGGTCAGCCACATCGGCTACATGGTGTTCGGCATCGCGCTGGGGACGGCGGCCGGGCTGGCCGGCGCGGTCTTCTACGTGGCCCACCACATCGCCATCCAGACGACGCTGTTCCTGGTCGCGGGGCTGGTCGAGCGCCAGGGCGGCACCACCTCGATCGACAAGCTCGGCGGCCTGGCGCGGCGCTCACCGCTGCTGGCCGTGCTGTTCTTCGTGCCCGCGATGAACCTGGCCGGGATCCCGCCGCTGTCGGGGTTCATCGGCAAGCTCGGCCTGCTGCAGGCCGGGGTCGCCGAGGGCAGCGCCGCGGCGTTGACGCTGGTCGCCGGCGGGGTGGCCACCAGCCTGCTCACCCTGCTCGCGGTCGCCCGCGTCTGGACCCGCGCGTTCTGGCGGTCCCCGAACCAGTCGCCGGCCGAGGACACCGCCGCCGCCGCGGCCGCCGACTCCGTGCAGCGCCACCGGCCGGCGTCCGCCGACGGTGCGGGGGCGTCGGAGGGGACGGCGTCCCCCGACGGCCCGGCGCGGACCGCGCTGCAGGACGCGTGGCGACGGCACACGGCGGTGGCGACGGCGACCGAGCCGGACCTGCCGCCCGCCGCGGGCGCGGTCCGGGCGCTGCGCCCGCTGCCGCGCACGATGGTGGGTGCCACGGCGGCGCTGGTCGCGCTCACCGTGGCCCTCACCGGGCTGGCCGGACCGCTCTACGGGCTGGCCGACCGGGCGTCGGTGGACCTGCTCGAGCGCACGCCCTACACCGCGTCGGTGTTCGGGGAGGGTGAGGTCCCGTGAGCGTCGAGCCCGCGGCCACCCGGCTGCGCCACCAGGGCCCGCTGGTCGTCTGGCTGGTCCTGGTCTGGATGCTGCTGTGGGGCACCTGGTCCTGGGCGAACCTGCTCTCCGGCCTGCTCGTCGCGCTGGCCGTGCTGACGCTGCTGCCGCTCCCGCACGTGGTCGGCGGCACCCGGGTGCGGCCGGTGCCGCTGCTGGCCTTCCTCGGCCACTTCGTCCTCGACCTGTTCTCGTCCGGAGCCGAGGTCGCCTGGCAGGCCCTGCGTCCGGGCGGGGTGCACCGGACGGCGATCGTCCAGGTGCAGCTGCGTGCCGACTCCGACCTGCTCCTGACGATGGTCGCCGAGGCGACCTCGCTCGTGCCCGGCTCCCTGGTGCTCGACCTGGACCGCGAGCAGCGGGTCATGACCCTCCACCTGCTGCCCGTGCGCGACCTCGACGACGTGGAGCGGAAGAAGGCGCACGTCCTGGTGGTGGAGCGGCGTCTGGTGCACGCCTTCGGCTCGCCCGCGGACGTCGCGGCCCTGGACGGGGACCTGAGGAACGAGGTGCCGACGTCGTGACGTTCGTGCAGTTCGCGCTGTACGCGATGATCGGCGGGGGAGCGCTGCTGGCCCTCGTCCGCCTGGCCCGCGGACCCTCGCTGCTGGACCGGGTGGTCGCGACCGACACGCTGCTGGTGATCATCGCGGCCGGCCTGGCGGTGCACGTCGCGCTCACGCAGGACCCGACGGTGGTGCCGGTGCTGGTCGTGGTGGCGCTGCTGGCCTTCGTCGGCTCCGTGTCGGTGGCCCGCTACGTCGGCGGGATGCTGCTGCGCTCGGGTACCGGCGACGGCCGGGACCTGGGACTGCCGGTCGCCGCCGAGGAGCGGGAGGCCGGGTCGTGACGGGCTCGTCCGACGTCGTCGCCTTCGCCTGCCTGCTGGCCGGCGCCGCGCTGTGCCTGACCGCCGGGCTGGGGCTGGTGCGCTTCCCCGACGTGCTGTCCCGGATGCACGCCGGCACCAAGCCCCAGGTGCTCGGCGTGCTGCTGGTCATGGTCGGTGGCGCCATCCGGCTCGACGGCTGGGCCAACGTCTGGATGCTGCTGCTCGTGGCGGCCTTCCAGCTGCTCACCGCCCCGGTCAGCGCCCACCTGATCAGCCGGGTCGCCTACCGCCGCCGGCACGTGCGCCGCGACCTGCTGATGGTCGACGAGTACGGCGGGCCCGGCCGGCAGGACGCGCGGTACCACGGGGACGAGCCCGGCGACGCCCCGCCCGAGGACCCGGCCCCTCAGCCCAGCTGAGCCAGCCAGAAGGGCAGTCCCTGGTCGTCCCGGCACTCCGCCGTCCGGCCGTACGGCTGGTCGGTGACCTCGCCGGCCCGCCCACCCGCCGTCCGGACCGCGGCCACGGCCACCTCGATGTCGTCGACCGCGTACACCGGCACGGTGCCGACCTCGCCGTCCCCGCCGCCGATGCCGACCATCGGCACGGCGCCGTCCACCTGCCAGCCGTCGGGGACCCGCCCGGGCACCGACGTCCAGCCGAGCACCGACTCGTAGAAGTCGCGGGCACGGGCGCCGTCGGGCACGCGCAGCGTCAGGTACACCGCGTCGCCGGGGCGCACCGGGGGGCGCGGCTCCGGGTCGGCCGACGCCGGGGTCTGCAGCATCCAGCGGTGGCCGAAGGGGTCGACGACGACGCCGGTGCGCCCACCCGGCCCGTCGGCCGGCTGCCGCTCCACGGTGGCGCCGGCCGCGGCGGCCCGGTCGACCGCCGCGTCGGCGTCGGGCACCGCGAGGTGCAGCGTCACGCTGACCCGACCGGGGTCCGGCGCGGCCAGCCCCAGCTCGGGGTACTCGTCGGCGAGGTAGAGCCGCGCCCCGCCGAGGTCGAGCTCGGCGTGCCCGATGCGGTCGTCGTCCATCACGTACGGCTCGCCGACGACGTGGGCGCCCAGCGCCTCGGCGTACCAGGCCGCCGCCGACCGGGCGTCCCGCACGGTGAGGTAGGGGGTCAGCTGCGGCATCGCGGAGGGGCCCTCCTGCTACCGCTGAGCCCGGTTCACCGCCGAGACGACCGCGCGCAGCGACGCGGTGACGATGTTCGGGTCGATGCCCACGCCCCACAGCACGCGGTCGCCGACGGCGCACTCGACGTACGCCGCAGCGCGGGCGTCACCGCCGGCGGACATGGCGTGCTCGGCGTAGTCGAGCACCCGGACGTCGACGTCCACCGACCGCAGCGCGTCGACGAACGCGGCGATCGGCCCGTTGCCCCGGCCCTCGATCGTCGTGGGGACGCCGTCGTCGACCAGCTCGACCACCATCTCGTCGAGCTGGTCGCCGTGGGCGCGGTGCCGGTGGCCGGTCAGGGAGAAGCGACCCCACGGGGCGTCGGGGTCGGGCAGGTACTCGTTGGAGAAGGCCGCCCACATCTGCTGGGCGGTCACCTCGCCGCCCTCGTCGTCGGTGTGCCGCTGGATGACCGCGCTGAACTCGATCTGCAGCCGGCGCGGCAGGTCCAGCTGGTTCTCGGTCTTCATGATGTAGGCGACGCCGCCCTTGCCGGACTGGCTGTTCACCCGGATGACGGCCTCGTAGGTGCGGCCGACGTCCTTGGGGTCGATGGGCAGGTACGGCACCGCCCACGGCATCTCCGCGACCGGCCTGCCGGCGGCCTCCGCGTCGACCTCGAGCGCCTTGAGGCCCTTGTTGATCGCGTCCTGGTGGGAGCCGGAGAAGGCGGTGTAGACCAGGTCGCCGCCGTAGGGGTGCCGCTCGTGCACGCCCAGCTGGTTGCAGTACTCGACGGTGCGGCGGATCTCGTCGATGTCGGAGAAGTCGATCTGCGGGTCGATGCCCTGGCTGAACAGGTTCAGCCCCAGGGTGACCAGGTCGACGTTGCCGGTGCGCTCGCCGTTGCCGAACAGGCAGCCCTCGATGCGGTCGGCGCCGGCGCGGTAGCCCAGCTCGGCGGCGGCGACGGCGGTGCCGCGGTCGTTGTGCGGGTGCAGCGACAGGACGACGGCGTCGCGCCGGCCCAGGTTGCGGTGCATCCACTCGATCTGGTCGGCGTAGACGGTCGGCTCGGCCATCTCGACCGTCGCCGGCAGGTTGATGATCGTCGGCCGGTCCGGTGTGGGCTCCCACACGTCGGTGACCGCGTTGCAGACCTCGACGGCGAAGTCGAGCTCGGTGCCGGTGAAGGACTCGGGGGAGTACTCGAACCGCACGTCGGTCTCGGTCATCTGCTCGGCCAGCTTGCGCACCACCTGCGCGCCGTGGACGGCGATGTCGATGATGCCCGCGCGGTCGGAGCCGAACACCACCCGCCGCTGCAGCGTGGAGGTGGAGTTGTACAGGTGGACGATCGCCTGCTTCGCGCCGCGCAGGGACTCGAAGGTGCGCTCGATCAGCTCGTCGCGGGCCTGGGTCAGCACCTGGATGGTGACGTCATCGGGTACCAGGTCGTCCTCGATGAGCTGGCGGACGAAGTCGAAGTCGGTCTGGCTGGCGGCCGGGAACCCGACCTCGATCTCCTTGTAGCCCATCCGGACCAGCAGCTCGAACATCCGCCGCTTGCGATCGGGCGTCATCGGGTCGATCAGTGCCTGGTTGCCGTCGCGCAGGTCGACGGCGCACCAGCGCGGGGCCTCGGTGGTGACCTTCTCCGGCCATGTGCGGTCGGGCAGCACGATCGGCGTGAAGGGGGCGTAGCGGGAGATCGGCATCCCCGAGGGCTGCTGGGGGTGACGGACGTGCGGGTGGTTCTCGCTCAGGTTCCTGCTCACGGGTTCTCGCTCCTCTGGGCGCGGGCTGGACGCAGCTCCGGTGGGGCGGTCAGCGGGCGCCGGGGACGCACTCGGTCACGGCGAGGTCTCCGCGGCGAGGGGGCCGACCTAGGAGAGGGCCTCGCCGCGGCGGGTAAGCAGGAGGCTGCCGCGCACACGGCCACGGTAGCAGCGCGTCAGCCGAGGTCGCAGCGACAGGCGCAGGCCGCGGCGTGCCTCGGCGGGCCCGAGCCGTCGTCGACCTCGTCGCACTCCGGGGGACACGTGCAGGTCAGGCCCTCGTCGGCGGACCACCCGACGGTCGCGCGTCGGCGCTCCCGTTCCTCGGCGGCACGCCGGCGCGCCGCCTCCCGTCGCCGGGCGCGCCGCTCGGCCGGCGAGTCACCCGGCACGGGGACGTCGTGGTCCTCCGGCGTCCCGACCCGTGCCCGCTGACGGTCCCGCGCGGCTCGGTCCAGGCCGAAGGTGAACCACGGCTGCTGGCGGTCCGGGCGGTGCGCCCACCGGTCGGCGACCTCGTCGGTGTGCTGGGTGTCCAGGTGGGCGGGCAGCCGGCGTCGGGTCGAGTCCCGTGGACCGTCGGGGTCCATGCCGCGGACCTCCCGACCCTCCGCATCGAGCAGGACCAGCCGGAGACCGGCGACCTCGGCCAGGAGCGCCAGCCGGGTGACGCCGAGGTCCCGGCTGCCGGCCTCGGCGGCCGCGATCGTGGTCTTGGAGACGCCTGACCGCGCGGCGAGCTCCCGCTGCGACAGATCGGCGGTCCGACGGATGCGGCGGACGAGCCCGGCGAGGTCGGGGGACACGTCGCTCAGCCTGGGCCTGCACCGCGGACGGCCGGGGTGCGGACACCCATCTGTGGACAGTCACCCCCTGCCCACAGTGCGGGGCAGCGTCTGAAGTGCGGCGGGAGGACCGGTGGGCCGACTTCCACCCTTGCCCACGGTGCGGGGCAGCGTCCGAAGTGCGGCGGGAGGACCGGTGTGCCGGGTTTCCGCCCCTGCCCACGGTGCGGGGCAGCGTCTGAAGTGCGGGGGAGGACCGGTGTGCCGGGTTTCCGCCCCTGCCCACGGTGCGGGGCAGGGGTGGACGCGCCGGGAACTCCTGTCGGCAGCGAGACCCCGACAGGCGCAGGGATCAGAACGCCTTGCGCAGCCGCATGCTCAGCGGGCGGCCGTCGGGGTCGTCGACCAGGCGGTAGACCGGCGTCGCCCACAGCCGCGTCGGCAGCGACAGCCGCGGGGGGTGGTGCTCGCGCAACCGACCGCGCGGGCGCGGTCCGCGGCGGCCACCGGCGTGCCAGGCGTCGAGCTCGGCCGCCGAGGTCTCCAGCGTCCGCACGAACGCCTCGGGGTCGAGCAGGTCGTCGTCCTCGCTGCCGTCAGCGGCCCGGTCGAGGTGTTCGCGGGCCAGCTCCAGGCGCAGGTCGCGGGCGAAGGTGCGGGCGCCGTCGCCGGTGCCGGCCGGGTCGCGGGGCTCGCGGGGGTCCCGGGTCGTGTCCAGGACGACGGAGGACAGCTCGCTGTCGTGGGTCCAGGAACGCCGGTTGAAGTTGTCGCTGCCGACGCTGGCCCAGACGTCGTCCACCACGCAGACCTTGGCGTGCACGTAGACCGGCGTTCCCTCGTGGTTCTCCACGTCGAACGCGTGCACCCGCCCGCGCCCGGCCCGCCGGCACATCTCCAGCGCCTGCCAGCGTCCGACGTACTGCGACCGCTCCGCGACCGCGCCGTCCTGGTCGGGCACTCGCGGCACCACGACGACCAGGTGCAGCTCCGGGTTCTCGGCCAGCGCCCGGGCGAAGAGGCGGGCGACGTCGGCCGACCACATGTACTGGTCCTCCAGGTACACCAGCCGGCGGGCCCGCTCGATCGCCTTGGAGTAGCCGCGGGCCACCGACCGCTCGCCGCGCGGCGCGAAGTCGTACGGCGGGCGGATCGCCGGGTAGGTGCGCAGGTTCTGCACCACGTGCGGGCCGCAGGGAGGCGGGGGCGGCAGCTGCGGCGGCAGCGGGTCGGGCTCCAGGCGCGCGCCGCGCAGCCGGTCGAGCACCCAGGCGATCGGGTTGCCCGAGTCGGCGTTGGTCGGGTCGTCCCAGCGCTCGCGGAACACGGTGTCGAGGACGCCGACCGACGGCCCCCGCAGCATCAGCTGGACGTCGTGCCAGGGCGGCCGCTCCCCGTAGGCCGCCGACATCGCCAGCGGCTGCGGGTCGCCCCTGTGCTCGGCGTCGTCCCGACGGCTGTGGCACAGGTCGATCCCGCCGACGAAGGCGACGTCCCGGGTCGGGTCCTGGTCGTGCCGCAGGACGACGAGCTTCTGGTGGTGGCTGCCGCCGCGGCGCACCCGCTGGTCGAGGATCACCTCGCCGCCGCCGTGCTCGACCTCGTCGTCCAGCGCCCGGTTCTCCTCCGCGCTGAACGACATCCAGTCCACGTGGGAGCGCCACACCAGCCCGCGCACGCAGACCCCGCGGCGCACCGCGTCGGTGAACAGCTGGGCGACGGTCGGCCCGCCCGGGCGCAGCTGCTCGTCGGGGTCGCCCCGCCAGTCGGTGAAGAACAGGCGGTCGCCGGCGTCCAGGCGCTCGACGCACTCGACCAGCCGGTCGAAGTAGGTGGCACCGTGCACGAGCGGCTCGACGAGGTTGCCCTCGGTGTAGGCGGGCAGTGACGTCGACGGGTTGCCGCGCTCCTCGGCGGTCAGCAACCAGCGCTCGACGTCGTCCACCGGTTGATCACAGCGCCCTGCCCAGGGGGACGCAAGCACGGCCGTTCCCGCGGACGTCGGTAGCCTCTGGACCCGTGGCCCTCGTCGTCCAGAAGTACGGCGGCTCGTCCGTCGCCTCCGCAGCGCACATCAAGCGCGTCGCCGAGCGGATCGTGGCGGCCAAGGAAGCCGGCAACGACGTCGTCGTCGTGGTCTCCGCGATGGGCGACACCACCGACGAGCTGCTCGACCAGGCCGCGCAGATCACCGACGCCCCGGCCGGTCGTGAGCTGGACATGCTGCTCACCGCGGGCGAGCGCATCTCCATGGCCCTGCTGGCGATCGCGATCAACACCCACGGCTACGAGGCCCGGTCGTTCACCGGCTCGCAGGCCGGGGTGATCACGACCTCCAGCCACGGCAAGGCGCGGATCATCGACGTCACGCCCGGCCGGCTGCGGAACGCCCTCGACGAGGGCTCGATCGTCATCGTCGCCGGCTTCCAGGGCGTCAGCCAGGACACCAAGGACGTCACCACGCTCGGCCGGGGGGGCTCCGACACCACCGCCGTGGCCGTCGCCGCGGCGTTGCAGGCCGACGTCTGCGAGATCTACACCGACGTCGACGGCGTCTTCACCGCCGACCCGCGGATCGTGCCCAACGCCCGGCGGCTGGACACGGTGACGTACGAGGAGATGCTCGAGCTCGCCGCCTCCGGGGCGAAGGTGCTCATGCTCCGCTGCGTCGAGTACGCCCGCCGCTACGGCATCCCGGTGCACGTCCGCAGCTCCTACTCCCAGCTCCCCGGCACCACGGTGACCGGCTCGATGGAGGACCTCACGGTGGAACAGGCCATCATCACCGGCGTCGCGCACGACCGCTCCGAGGGCAAGATCACCGTCTACGGCGTGCCCGACCGCCCGGGCGAGGCCGCGCAGCTGTTCCGCGTGCTCGCCGAGGCCGAGGTCAACATCGACATGATCGTGCAGAACGTGTCGACGGCGGCCAGCAAGCTCGCCGACATCTCCTTCACGCTCCCCAAGAGCGACGGGCCGGCGGCGATCGCGGCGCTGGAGAAGGTCAAGCACACCGTCGGCTACACCGACGTCACCTTCGACCAGCACATCGGCAAGGTGTCGCTGGTCGGGGCGGGCATGCGTTCCCACCCGGGCGTGTCCGCGCGCTTCTTCGGCGCACTGGCCGACGCGGGGGTCAACCTGGAGCTGATCAGCACCTCGGAGATCCGCATCTCCGTGGTGTGCCGGGACACCGACGTGGACCTCGCCGTCCGCGCGGTGCACGACGCCTTCGACCTCGGCACCGACGAGGCGGAGGCGGTCGTCTACGGAGGGACGGGACGATGACGGGATCGACCGACAACGGTCTGCGGGTCGGCGTCGTCGGCGCCACCGGCCAGGTCGGCGGCGTGGTGCGACAGCTGCTCGCCGAGCGGGGCTTCCCCCTCAGCGAGCTGCGCTTCTTCGCCTCCGCGCGATCCGCGGGCAGCACCCTGCCGTGGGGGGACGGCGAGATCACCGTCGAGGACGCCGCGACCGCCGACCCCACCGGCCTGGACATCGCCATCTTCTCGGCCGGTGCCTCGACCTCGCGGGTGCAGGCGCCGCGGTTCGCCGAGGCCGGTGTGACCGTCATCGACAACAGCTCGGCCTGGCGCCGCGACCCCGACGTCCCGCTGGTCGTCAGCGAGGTCAACCCGCACGCCCTCGCCGACGTCCGCAAGGGCATCATCGCCAACCCGAACTGCACCACGATGGCCGCGATGCCGGTGCTCAAGCCGCTGCACGACGAGGCGCAGCTGGTCCGCATCGTGGCCAGCACCTACCAGGCGGTCTCCGGGAGCGGCCTGGCCGGCGTCGAGGAGCTCGACACCCAGGTCAAGGCGGTCGTGGACAAGGCCGCGGAGCTCACCCACGACGGCTCGGCGGTCTCCTTCCCGGAGCCGGCGAAGTACGTGAAGCCGATCGCCTACAACGTGCTGCCGCTGGCCGGGTCGCTGGTCGACGACGGGACGTCCGAGACCGACGAGGAGCAGAAGCTCCGCAACGAGAGCCGCAAGATCCTCGACATCCCCGACCTGCGGGTGTCGGGCACCTGCGTGCGCGTGCCGGTCTTCACCGGGCACTCGCTGTCGCTCAACGTCGAGTTCGCCCGGCCGCTGACTCCTCAGCGGGCCACCGAGCTGCTGTCCTCCGCGCCCGGCGTGGAGCTCACCGCCGTCCCCACGCCGCTGCAGGCGGCCGGCCGCGACCCGAGCTACGTCGGCCGCATCCGGCAGGACCCGGGTGTCGACGGCGACCGCGGGCTGGCGCTGTTCGTCAGCAACGACAACCTGCGCAAGGGCGCGGCGCTCAACACCGTCCAGATCGCCGAGCTGATCGCCGCTTCCCGCTGACCCGCGTTCTGCGGCGATCACGGCGCCGTGACCACTCCCGGACCGGGATGAGCGGTCACGACGCCACGATCGTCAGGGGGCTCAGGGCTTGACGTTCCTCAGCGCGAACGACAGGGCGACCTCGACCTGGCGGATGGTCTCCTCGATCACCAGCGAGCCGTGGCCGGCGTCGAAGCGGTACACCTCGTGCGGCTTGCCGAGCTCCTCCAGGCGCGCCAGGTAGTTGTCGATCTGCCGGATCGGGCAGCGCGGGTCGTTGGCGCCGGCGACGACGAGCACCGGTGCGGCCACGGCCTGCGCGTAGGTGATCGGCGAGGAGCGCACGTAGACGTCGTGCACCTCGTCCGGTGACCCGCCGAACAACGCCCGGTCGTAGGCCCGCAGGCCCTCCATCTCGTCCTCGTAGGCGGCCAGGTAGTCGGCCACCGGCACCTCGGCGATCCCGGCGGCCCAGCGCTCCGGCTGCGTCCCCAGGCCGAGCAGGGTGAGGAACCCGCCCCACGACCCGCCCGAGATCAGCGCCCGCGACGGGTCGAGGAAGTCCTCCTCGACCAGGGCGTCGTAGACGGCAGCGACGTCCTCGAGCTCGGTGAGCCCCGGCCGGCCGGTGAGCGCGTCGCGCCAGGCGCTGCCGTAGCCGGTCGACCCGCGGTAGTTCACGTGCACCACGGCGTACCCCGCGTCCACGTAGGCCGCGCGGCGGGCGCGGTAGGAGTCGTCGTCGGCCGACTCCGGCCCGCCGTGCACCAGGAACGCCGTCGCGTACGGTGCCGGGCCCGCCGGGCGCACCACCAGGGCGTGGATGTCGCCGCCCGGGCCGGTCACCCAGCGGTCCTCCACCGGGTAGGCCGCCGGCGGCTCCTCCCCGGGGGCGGCCAGCACGACCGGCCCGTCGGCCCGCCGGACCACCGGCGGGCGCTCGGAGTTCGACCAGGCCAGCTCCACCGCGCCGTCGGGGCGGGCGGTGGCCCCGCGGACGACGCCGCGCGGCGTGTCCAGCCGCTCCAGCGCGCCGCTGGCCAGGTCGTAGCGGTACAGCTCGCTGCGCGCGGCGTGGTCGTGGCCGACCAGCAGCGCCGAGCCGTCGGGGTACCAGCCGGCGGTCACGTCGCCGGGCAGGTCGAGCACGACCTCGGTCTCGGTGTCGGTGGCGACGTCCCAGACCAGGAGCTCCTCGCGGCCGCGCCGCTCGTGCCCGACCAGCAGCCGCCGGTCGCCGGGCAGGGGAGCGAACTCCAGCGCGTGCAGGCCGCGACCCTCGCCGTCCCACTTCTCGGCGACGACCGAGGGCGCCTCCTCGGTGGTGTCGGTGCGCAGCACCCGCAGCGCCGGGTAGCGCGGGTCGCCGTGCTCGGAGTGCGAGATGACCAGCAGGTCCTCGTCGTGGGTGAGCGCGTCGACCGACGCCGGGTCCTCGTGCCGGTAGACCACCCGCGGCGAGCCCCCGGACGGTGCCAGCCACAGCTCCGAGCCGTCGTCCGTCGAGCGGCCGATCGCCACCACCCGGCGGCCGACCTCCAGGCCCGCGGGGTAGGCCGGCCCCACCTCGGGGACGGCGACGCGGTCCTCCCCACCGGCGAAGGGCTGGGTCATCCAGACGCCGAACTCGTCGCCGTCGGTGTCGGCGAACCACCAGATCGTCTCGCCGTCCGGGCTCAGCGTGCCGATCAGCGTGCCGTTGGCCCGGTCGGTGGCCTGCCGGTGGGCGTCGGTGGTGCGGTCCCACGCGTACTGCTCGACGACACCGCTGACGTCGGAGGCGTACAGGTTGCGGTGCGGAGCCTCCAGCGCCCAGTCGGGCAGGCTCACCCGGGGCGCGCGGAAGCGGGCCTGCCAGCGGGCGGTGACCTCGGGGGAGAGGGCGGTCGGCTCGGAGCTCACCGGCTCATCTTCCCCCGGCTCCGGTCCCGCTCCGGGCGGGGTCCTCGAGCCGGCGGGAGGTCTCCGCGGCCGCGTCGCGGATGTCGCCGATGAGCCGCTCCAGCACGTCCTCCAGCGCGACCAGGCCGAGGGTGCGCCGGCCGTCCACCACCCGGCCCAGGTGCGCGCCGGAGTCCCGCATCGCCGTCAGCACGTCGGGCAGGGCCGCGCCGGGCTGCAGCGGGATGAAGCCGATGACGTGCTCGTCGGCGATCGGCAGGTCGCGGGCCGCGGGGTCCACCCCCAGCACGTCCTTGACGTGCACGAAGCCCAGCAGCGCGCCGTCGTCGTCCCGGACCGGGTAGCGGCTGAAGCCGTGCTCGGCGACGACCGCCTCCAGCTGCCGGGGCGTCGTCGAGCGCGGCACGGTGACCAGCCGGTCGAGGGGGAGCAGCACCGAGTCCAGCTCGTCCCTGTCGAAGGTGAGCGCCCCGGCGGCCAGCTCGCCGACCTCGCTGCCCAGCCGACCCTCCCGCCGCGACTGGTTGATCATCGAGCGGATCTCGGCCTCGTCGAAGCTGGCCCCCACCTCGTCGGTGGGCTGCACCCCGGCCAGCCGGACCAGCCCGTTCGCCGCGGCGTTGAACAGCCGGATCACCGGCCCCAGCAGCCGGACGAACGCCGCCAGCGGCGGGCCGAGCAGCAGCGCGGCACGGTCGGGCCCGGCGATGGTGATGTTCTTGGGCACCATCTCGCCGAGCACCATGTGCAGCACGGTCACCAGCGAGAGGGCGATGACCAGCGCGATCGGGTGCAACAGCCCCTCGGGGACGCCGGCTGCTGCCATCGGCGCCTCGATCAGGTGCGCCACGGCAGGCTCGCCGACCGCGCCGAGGCCCAGCGAGCACAGCGTGATGCCCAGCTGGGCGCCGGCCATCATCGACGACACGTTGCGCATCGCCCGGATGGTCGTGCGCGCCCGCGTCGAGCCGGCGGCCGCCTTCGGCTCCAGCTGGTCGGGCCGGGCGGTGACCAGCGCGAACTCCGCGGCCACGAAGAACGCGTTGCCCAGCAGCAGCGCCACCAGGACGAGCAGGCTGAGGACGTCGCTCACGAGTCCTCCTCGCTGGCGCTCGTCGGCCGCGTTCGCGGCGCTGCCGTGTTCTCGGGTGAGCTCGCGAGCTCGCTCACGCTACGGCCTCCGTCTCGCCCTCGACGAGCCGGACGGCGGTCGCCCCCGACGCGTACCCCTCGCGCATGCGGGCCCGCACGCGGGCCACCCGCCGTCCCTCGAGGGTCTCCACGGTCAGCTCGCCGCTCTCGACGGGCACCGTGTCCCCGACCTCGGGCAGCCGCTGCAGCTGCTCGGCGAGGTAACCGCCGAGCGTCTCGTAGCGGCCCTCGGGCACCGGGACGCCGGTGCGCTCGCGGACCTCGTCGGGGCGCAGCAGGCCCGACAGCAGCCAGGTCTGCCCGTCGACCCGTCGCAGCAGCCGCAGCGGGCGGTCGGTCTCGTCGGCGATCTCGCCGACGACCTCCTCCACGATGTCCTCCAGCGTCACGACGCCGTGCGTGGCGCCCCACTCGTCGACGACCAGGGCCATCTGCAGGCCCTCCTCGCGCAGCAGGTCCAGCAGCCGCTCGACCCGCAGCAGCGAGGGGACCGTGAGGATCGGCACGGCCAGCTCCTCGGCCGGGACGACGTCCCGCCGGTCCTCCGGGACGGCGACGGCGTGCTTGACGTGCACCAGCCCGGTGACCTCGTCGAGGCCGGCGCCGTAGAGCGGGAAGCGGGAGCTGCCCGAGGCGACCGCGGCGGCGATGACGTCGGCCGCGGTGGCGTCGGCGTGCAGCGCCCACATCTGCGTGCGCGGGGTCATCACGTCGGCGGCGACCTTGTCGCGCAGCGCCAGCGAGCGCTCCAGCAGCCGGGCCGCCCGCGGGGAGAGGTCGCCCTCCTCGGCCGACCGGCGGGCCACCGCGGCCAGCTCGTCGGCGCCGCGCGCGGACTCCAGCTCCTCGCGCGGCTCGAAGCCCAGCCGCCGGACGATGGCGTTGGCCAGGGCCTGCAGCGCGTGCACGACGACGCCGGTGACCCGGGTGAAGGCGCGCATCCCGGGGGCCACCGCGGCGGCGACGGGCAGCGGGCGGGCGATGGCCAGGTTCTTGGGCCCCAGCTCGCCGAGCAGCATCTGCAGCGTGGTGGCAAGGGCCAGCGCCAGGCCGTAGGAGACCCCGGTGACCCAGCCGGAGGGCAGGCCGGCCGCCTCCAGCGGGCCGCGCAGCAGCTGGCCCAGCGCGGGCTCGGCGAGGTAGCCGACGACCAGCGTGGTGATCGTGATGCCCAGCTGGGCGGCGGAGAGCTGGGTGGACAGGGTGCGCAGCGCGGCCAGGACGCCACGGGCCCCGCGGTCCCCGGACGCCGCGGCCTGCTCGGCCCGTCCGCGGTCCACGGTGGTGAGCGAGAACTCGGCGGCCACGAAGAAACCGGTCAGTGCCGTGAGCAGCACGGCGGCGAGGAGGAGCAACCACTCGGTCATCGGGGGGCACGGTGCCCGGATGGCGGCCCCGCCAACCCACGGGACCCGGACGCGCCGACCCCTGGGACGACTCAGGGGCCGCCTCGCGGCGGCCCCTGAGCATTGTCGGGGTGACAGGATTTGAACCTGCGACCTCGTCGTCCCGAACGACGCGCGCTACCAAGCTGCGCCACACCCCGAGGTACGTCGACGAGTCTAGCCGACGCCCGGATCAACCCTGGCGGGCGGTCAGGGTGAGCAGCGTCGCCTCCGGCGGGCAGGCGAACCGGGCCGGAGCGTAGGGACTGGTGCCCAGGCCCGCGGAGACGTGCAGCCAGGTGCCGTGCGGGTTGCCCGCCGACGGCTCGGCCCAGCGGTGCAGCCAGCGGACCCGGGCGCGGTCGATGCCGCAGTTGGTCACCAGCGCGCCGTAGAAGGGCACCCGGAGCTGCCCGCCGTGGGTGTGGCCGCACAGCAGCAGGTCGTGGCCGTCGGCGGCGAAGCGGTCGAGGACCCGCGGCTCGGGGGAGTGCGCCAGGCCGATGCGCAGGTCCGCGGTCGGGTCGGCGGGGCCGGCGACGAGGTCGTAGCGGTCCAGCCGGAGGTGCGAGTCGTCGACGCCGGCGAAGGCGATCCGCCGTCCGGCGACCGTGAGCTCGCCGCGGGCGTTGGTGAGGTCGATCCAGCCCCGGGCGGCGAGCGCGTCCCGCAGGTCCCGCCAGGGCAGCTCGTCGCCGTGCACCCGCACGTGGTCCCGCTTGAAGTACTTCAGCGGGTTCTTCGGCCGCGGCGCGTAGTAGTCGTTGCTCGCCATGACGAAGGCGCCGGGCAGGTCCAGCAGCGGCTCGAGCGCGCGCAGCGTCCCGGGCACCGCGTCGTGACCGGCCAGGTTGTCCCCGGTGTCGACCACCAGGTCCGGCCGCAGCTCCGCCAGCGACGCCACCCACTCCTGCTTGGACCGCTGCCCGGCGGTCATGTGCAGGTCGGACAGGTGCAGCACCCGCAGCGGCGCCGAACCGGGCGCCAGGACCGGGACGTCGAAGCGGCGCAGCGTCCAGCGGTTGCGCTCGTAGAGGGAGGCGTAGGCGATCCCCGCGGTCGCGGACCCGAGGACGGCGGCCGGGAGGGCTGTGGTCGCGCGCACGGCTGTCCACGTTACGCAGCGCGCCGTCCGCGAGCGCCGTGCGAGGCTGGGGCCCGTGTCCGATCTCAAGGAGCAGCTGCGCGCCGACCTGACCACCGCGATGAAGTCCCGCGACGAGCTGCGCACCGCCACGCTGCGGATGGTGCTCGCCGCGGTCAGCGCGGAGGAGGTGGCGGGCAAGGAGGCCCGCGAGCTCAGCGACGACGAGGTGCAGGCGGTGCTGCGCCGCGAGGCCAAGAAGCGCCGGGAGGCCGCCGACGCCTTCGCCACCGCCGGCCGCACCGAGCAGGCCGACCGGGAGCGGGCGGAGGGCGACGTGGTCGCCGCCTACCTGCCCGCGCAGCTGGAGGACGCCGACCTCGCCGCGCTGGTCGCCGACGTGGTCACCCGCACCGGCGCCAGCGGCATGAAGGACATGGGCCGGGTCATGGGCGCGGTGCAGGAGGAGGTCGCCGGCCGGGCCGAGGGCGGCCGGGTGGCCGCCGAGGTGCGCCGTCAGCTGGGCTGAACGCCTCCCCGGGGGAGCAGGGGCCGGGCCGGTCGGCGGACCGGGTCAGGGGTCCGCCGGCCGGGGTTCCCACCAGCCGCCCACTGCTGGGCGTACACCGGTGACGACGTCGCCTCCGGGTGCGGATGACGAGCGCTGCCGGACGGCTCCTCTCGGCTGCCGTCCCGGGTGTGCCGCTGCTCGGGCGGGGGTCGCGCGTCCCGGCGCGTCGTCGGAACCTCCCGAGACGACCTCGGGCTCCGCCGTCATGCGGGGGGAGTGGGCGCGTCCGGGCAGCGTGCGGCCCGTTCGGCGCGCCCGGGAGGGGCCCCCGGGCGTACCGTCTCGCGGGTGGCGGCCGTCGAGCCGGTGAGGAGCCGGGGAGGTGACTGCGGGTCCGCGGACGTCGCAGCGCTCATCCCGCTCGTCCGCCGGATCGTGGCGTCCCGCGTCCCCGACCCGGCGACCGCCGATGACCTGGTCCAGGAGACCCTGACCCGGGTCCTCGCCGCCGCCGGCCGGGTGGAGCCGGGGATGCTCGAGCCCTACGCGATCGTGACGGCGCGCAACGTCGTCACCTCGATGTGGCGGGACCAGGACCGGCAGCGGCGGCACCAGCACCGTGTCGTCGACCTGCGGCCGCCCGAGGCGCCCGACGAGGACGTCCTCGCCCGCGAGGACCGCGCCGCCGTCGCGGAGGCCCTGACCCGGCTGTCCGACCGCGAGCGGGCGACGCTGCTCGCCCACGAGGTCTCCGGTCAGGACACCCGGTCCCTGGCCGCCGAGCTGGGGTCCACCGCCGGTGCGGTGGCCGCCCAGCTCAACCGCACCCGTGCCCGGTTGCGGGTGGAGTACCTGCTCGTCTCGGAGCGGGTCGAGCCGCCGACGGAGCGCTGCCGTCCCGTGCTGCTGGCCATCTCCAGCGGCGACCGTCGTCGCCAGCGCGAGGTCGACGCCGCCCGCCACCTGCTGGAGTGCGACCTGTGCGCGCGGCTCTCCGAACCCCTGGTGGGACGGGGACGGTCCCGGGACGACGCCGTGCGGGTCGCCGTGCGCACCGACGCCGACGTCGTCGCCGCCCGGCAGGCCGCTCGCGAGGTCGCCACCCGGCTGGGCTTCTCCACCACCGACGTCACGCTGATCGCGACGGCGGTGTCGGAGATCACCCGCAACATCGTGCGGTTCGCGGACTCCGGCGAGGTCGTCGTGACGGAGCTGCAGGAGCCGCGGAGGGGCATCTCCATCGTCGCCCGCGACGCGGGCCCGGGGATCCCCGACGTCGAGCAGGCGCTGCAGGACGGCTACAGCACCTACCACGGGCTCGGCCTGGGGCTGCCGGGCGCCCGACGGCTGATGGACGAGTTCGCGGTGGTCTCCGAGACCGGCCGCGGCACCACGGTGACGATGACGAAGTGGCGGGGAGACGCATGACCAGGTACGAGGACCCGAGCGTGACCGTGGCCCCGACGGACGCCGCGCGCGACCTCGACCGGGACACCCTCCTCCCGCAGCTCGTGGCGCACCTGCGCGAGCACCGCACCCGCCTGCGTCAGGAGTGGGTCGGCCGCATCCAGGAGGCACACCTCCTGCAGGCGATGACCGCCCAGGAGATGTCCGCGGAGACCACGCTGGTCTACGACAACTACGTCGAGGTCCTGGAGACCGGCAGCGTGGAGGCGCTGCAGCACTACGCCCGTGACCTGTCCGAGCGGATCATCCCGCGCGGCGTGGAGACCCACGAGGTCGTCGGCATCGTGCTCCTGCTGCGCGACGTCCTGGCCAGGTCGCTGTTCGAGAAGTACCAGCGCGACTTCGCGTTGCTCAACCGGGTGCTCGACGCCTACGAGCCGGCCGCCAACCGGATCGCCAACACCGTGGCCGTCAGCTTCGTCGAGGAGCGCGAGCGGGTCATCCGACAGCAGCAGGACTCCATCCGCGAGCTGTCGACGCCGGTGCTGCCGGTCCGCGAGCGGCTGCTGATCCTGCCGATCATCGGGGTGCTCGACCGGGAGCGCGCGCGGCAGCTGACCGTGCAGCTGCTGGGTGGCATCCGCACGCACCGCGCGAAGGTGGTCGTCGTCGACATCACCGGCGTCCCGGACGTCGACGAGTCCGTCGCCAACCACCTGGTGCGGACGGTCGACGCCTCGCGGCTGATGGGCGCCAGCGTGATCATCACCGGGCTGTCCCCGGAGATCGCCCAGACGCTGGTCACCATCGGCGTCGACCTGTCGAAGATGAACACCATCGGCGACCTGCAGGGCGGCCTCGAGGAGGCCGAGCGGCTGCTGGGGTACGCGGTCTCCCGCGAGGACGGGAACGGTGGGCCGTGAACGGTGGCCCGCGGCTGTTCTCGATCCTGCGGCAGGGCCCGTACCTGATCGCGTCGATCCACACCGCCCTGGACGACTCGCAGCTGGTGCGGTTCCAGCAGGACCTGGTGGAACGGATCGGCTCCGACCGTGCGCGGGGGGTCGTCATCGACGTGGCCGCCCTCGACGTCCTGGACTCCTTCGCGTCCCGGACGCTGCGCGACATCGGGGAGATGGCGCGGCTGCGCGGGGCGGTGACCGTGATCGTCGGGATCCAGCCGGACGTCGCGTTCGCCATGGTGGAGCTCGGCATGGACACCGGCCGGGTGGTCACCGCACTCGACCTGGAGGAGGGCCTGGCCGAGCTGGACGGCTACGTCGCGGCACCGCCGGCGCCGCGCGCGTGACGGCACGCGAGACCCTGCTCCGCGACTACCGGGCCGCCTTCCTGCGGTACCTGTCGCGGCGCGAGGAGTCCGCGCTGCACAGCGGCTACCAGCTGGGGCGCGGTGCCCTGGCCGACGGCCGCAGCCTGCTCGAGGTCGTCCAGGTCCACCACGACGTCCTCGCCGAGGTGCTCCGGGACAGCCCGGCCGCCGAGGTGCCGCTCATCGCCCGGTCGGCGTCGGACTTCCTCGTCGAGGTGCTGGCCAGCTACGACATGGCGCGGCGCGGCCCCGGCTCCTGACCGACGCGGGCCCGCGTCATCCCCGGCCCCCGGGTGCGTCTCCTCCAGGACAGGCCATCGCCGATCGTGGGGAGGTGACGACCGTGACCGTGCGCGGCGCCGACGGCAGCAGTCCGTCCCGGGGTCCCGGAGCAGCCGGTGGGGGGTCGCCGCCGTCCCGGCTGCCGTTCGAGTGCCGCCGGGAGATGCTCGACCTGCTGCGCCGGTACGCCCTCCACGTCGAGACCGCCAACGTGCTGGAGGCCCGGGCCGGGCGGTGCACCAGCCCTCACATCGCTGCGGTGCTGCGGGAACGCGCCGACGCCCGCAGGCGGGTGGCAGAGGGGGTCCTGGCCGAGCTCCTCCGGCAGGGCGTCCCCGCCGTCCGGCGCCGTTCCCCGGACACGGGCAGGGAGCGTCGCGGGCGGTGACCCCGCCCGCCGGTGGCGTCCCCTCGTCCGGGCGCCGCCACCGGCGGGCTCGGCTCAGCCGTCGGCGCCGTCGTCCCCGCCGTCGCGGTCCGCGCCGGTGTCGCCGGCTCCGGCCGCCGGGTCGACCGGGGTGGCCGGCTGCGCGGCCGGGTCGGCCGGCGCGACGGCGGCGGCCTCGGCGGGAGGCTCGGCGTCCGGCGCCGTCCGGGTTGCTGCCGGAGCCGCGGGCGCCGGCTCCGGGGCCGGGGCCGGGGCGGTGAACGGCACAGCCGGCTGCCCGGCCAGGATCGGCGCCATCGCGTGGTAGAAGATCGTCGCCGGCATGCCACCGCCGAAGCCGCGGACCTGCTCGCGCTCCTTGGGGTTGTAGACCATCACGCTCGCCGTGTACTGCGGGGTGTAGCCCACGAAGGCCACCGAGAGGTTGTCCTGGCTGGTCCCCGTCTTGCCGGCGATCTGGTGCCCGGGGATGGCGGCGTTGCGACCGGTGCCGAACGGCGACTCGGTGTCCCCGACGAGCACCTGGTTGAGGGTCGTCGCGACCTCGGCCGGGACCGCATCGGGCGTGCACGCGTCGCCGTCGACGACCGGCCGGCCGTCCTCGCCGGTGAGCGGCTCGCCGTTGCGGTCGAGCACCGCCGTCACGGGCGTCGGGTCGCACTGGGTGCCGTTGGCCGCCAGCGTGGAGTAGGCGCTGGCCAGGGCCAGGGGGCTGGTCGACTCGGGCCCGAAGGTGAACGAGCCGCGGTTCTCGTCGATGATCTGCTGCGGCAGGCCGGGGTCGCTGAACTGGAACAGGCCCATCCGCTCGGCCGTGCGCACCGGACCCTCCACGCTGCCCAGCTGGTCCTCGAGTGCCAGGAAGTACGTGTTGGACGAGCGCACCAGGGCCTCGGACATCGACAGCGTCCGCGGGTAGCTGTTGCCGACGTTCTCGACGTCGTAGCGCCCGGCGCCGTCCTTGTACACGCGCGAGACGTAGGGCTCGCTCGCCGTGATGACGTGCGAGACCGGGAAGCCCTGCTCGAGCGCGGCGGCCGCCGTGAAGACCTTGTAGGTCGAGCCGGAGCCCTGCCCGGGGACGACGTTGAGGTTCACCGACTCGCACTCGGGGCCGTCGCAGCCGAAGCGGCGGTTGGCGCTCATCGCCAGCACGTGCCCGGTCCCCGGCTCGACGGCGGTGAACGTGCCGGCCAGCGAGTCACCCATGGCCAGCTCGCCCAGGACCGCCTGGTCACCGGAGCGCTGCAGGTCCGGCCGCAGCGTCGTCTGGATCGTCAGGCCGCCGTTGTCGATGAGCTCCTGGCTCAGGCCCAGCGTGCCGGTGAGGTAGTCGGCCACGTAGGCGCAGAAGAAGCCGCCGACGGTGGCGTCGATGCAGCCGTTGGGCGGGGCGGCGCCCTGGGCCACCTGCACCGGCTGGGCCGAGACCTCGGTGAACTGGGCCTGGTCGATCACACCGAGGTCCAGCATCCGCTGCAGCACCTGGTTGCGGCGGTTGAACGCGTTCTCCGGGTTGGTGACCGGGTCGTCGTTGGACGGGCTCTGCACCAGGCCGGCGAGCATGGCCGCCTGCGGCAGGGTCAGGTCGGCGGCGTCGACGCTGAAGTAGCGCTGCGCCGCGGCCTGCACGCCGTAGGCGCCCTGCCCGAAGTACACGAGGTTGAGGTAGCGGGTGAGGATCTCGTCCTTGGAGTACTCCTCCTCCAGGGCGAGGGCCATCCGCGCCTCCCGCAGCTTGCGGCCCACGCTCTCCTCGGTGGCCGCCTGACGCTCCTCCGCGGTGTCGGCGGTCTGCGCGAGGGTCTGCTTGACCAGCTGCTGGGTGAGCGTCGAGCCGCCCTCCCGCACCGAACCGGCCGCCACGTTGGTGGCCAGCGCCCGCAGCGTGCCCTGCACGTCGAGACCGTTGTGCTCGTCGAAACGGGAGTCCTCGATCGCGACCAGCGCCTGCTTCATCACCGGGGCGATCCGGTCGGAGGGAACCGGCACCCGGTTGTCCCGGTAGAACATCGTGATCAACGACCCGTCGGCCGCCAGCACGCGGGTGTTGCCCGCCGGCGTCTCGTCGGTCAGCTCGACCGGCAGGGCGTCGAGCAGCGAGGCGGAGTTGCGTGCGGCGAGACCTGTGCCGCCCACGAACGGCAGCAGCATCCCGGCGACCAGGGCACCGGCGAGGACGATCGTCGCGGCGAGCTTCGCCAGGACCCGGGCGCGATCGGGGGCGTCGGCAGACATCGGGCGCCAATGTACGTGGCTGCGGGCTCCCGGGCGTCCGCGCTCAGCGACGGCGCGCGGGCAGGATCCGTCGCCGCGGCACGCCCGTCGGCGTGTCGTCGTCCGGGCCGGTCAGCGCGTCGGCCATGCCGCGCAGCCCGTCGAGGTCGTGCACGTCGCCGGCGGCGGCCGGCACGGTGCGGACGGCGACCTCCGGGTGGGCGCTGGTGAAGCGGTCGGCCAGGTGCTGCTCACGGGTGGCCTGCGCCATCCGCTCGGCGTGCACCCGCAGTGCCCCGGCGGCCAGCTCGGCGTCCGCACCGCCGGCCTCGAGGACCTCCTCGGCGGCCCCCTCGGCGCGCGTGGCCGACAGCGTCGTCGTCGTCGGCGGGTGGGTGCGGTTGAGCACCAGCCCGGCCAGCGGCATCTGCTCGGCCGACAGCCGGTCGACGAAGTAGGAGGCCTCCCGCAGCGCGTCGGGCTCCGGCGTCGCGACGACGAGGAACCAGGTGCCGGGCCGGCGCAGCAGCTCGTAGGTGGCGGTCGCCCGTTCCCGGAAGCCGCCGAACATGGTGTCCAGCGCCGCGACGAACGAGGAGATGTCGCGCAGCAGCTGGCCGCCGAGGATCTTGGAGATGATCCGGCTGAAGAACATGAAGCTGGCGCTGGCGATCCGGAAGCCGGTCCGGCTCGGGGCGGTGAGCAGCCGGATCATCGTGCCGTCGAGGAAGCGGCTCATCCGGTTGGGCGCGTCCAGGAAGTCCAGCGCCGACCGCGACGGCGGGGTGTCGACGATGATCAGGTCCCAGTGGTCGCCGGCCCGCAGCTGGCCCAGCTTCTCCATCGCCATGTACTCCTGCGTCCCGGCGAAGGACGAGGACAGCGTCTGGTAGAAGGGGTTCTCGAGGATCTGCTGCGCCCGCTCGGGTGTGGAGTGCGCCACGACGATGTCGTCGAACGTGCGCTTCATGTCCAGCATCATCGCGTGCAGCTCGCCCCGGGCCCCCGGGACGTCGACCTGCCGCGGCTCGTTGTCCAGCTCCACCAGGCCCAGCGACTGGGCCAGCCGGCGCGCCGGGTCGATGGTGAGGACGACGACGGTGCGGCCGGCCTCCGCCGCGGCCAGTGCCAGCGCCGCCGACGTCGTCGTCTTGCCCACGCCGCCGGCGCCGCAGCAGACCACGATCCGGGTGTCGGGGTCGGTGATCAGCTCGGCCAGCTCGAGCGGCAGGGCCTCCGGCGCGGCCGGTGCGGGCGGGCGCGGGTGCCGGCGGGTGCGTTCGGTCGTCTGCGTCATGCCGCCACCTCGGTCCGCAGGTGCTGCTCGAGTCGTCCGGCGAGCTCGAACAGCGCACCGAGGTCGATGGGGCCGGGCAGCAGCGGCAGCTCGACGGTCGGGCGGCCGAGTGCCTCGACCTCGTCGCGCAGCTCGTCCTGGGCGGCCCAGCGCCGGGCGTGCTCGGTGGCCTCCGTGGCCAGCGCGTCGGCCAGCCCCGCGACGTCCTGCAGCCCCGCCGCGGCCAGCCCCGGCGCCAGGTCGGCGCCGGTCAGGCCGCTCCCGGCGGCGCGGGCGAGCGCGGGCTCCGGCAGCGCCGGCTCGGCGGCCATGTTCACCACGACCGAGCCCACGGGCAGGCCGGCGGCGGTGAGCTCGGCGATGGCGTCGGCGGTCTCCTGGACCGGCATGTCCTCGAGCAGCGTCACCAGGTGCACCGCCGTCTGCGGCGACTTGAGCACGGCCATCACGCCGTCGCTCTGCGTCTTGATCGGCCCCGAGCGGGCCAGTCCGGCCATCTCGCCGGTGACGTTGAGGAAACGGGTGATGCGGCCGGTCGGCGGTGCGTCGACGACGACGGCGTCGTAGACGGGGCGGCCGTCGTGGCGGCGGGTCACCGCCTCCTTGACCTTGCCGGTGAGCAGCACGTCGCGCAGGCCCGGGGCGATCGTCGTGGCGAAGTCGACGGCGCCCACCCGGCGCAGGGCCCGGCCCGCCCGGCGCAGGTTGTAGAACATCTCGAGGTACTCGAGGAGGGCCTCCTCGACGTCGATCGCCAGCGCCCTGACCTCGCCGCCGCCGCGGGCGACGGCGACCCGCCGCTCCTCGTAGGGCAGCGGCGGGGTGTCGAACAGCTGCGCGATGCCCTGGCGGCCCTCGGTCTCGACGAGCAGCACCTGGCGGCCGTCGGCCGCCAGGGCCAGCGCGAGGGCCGCGGCGACCGTGGTCTTCCCGGTCCCGCCCTTCCCGGTGACGACGTGGCAGCGCACGGAGGAGGGGACCGGACTCACGGACACGAGCCTAGGAGTCGAAGGACCCTCCTGCCCCCCACCGTCCGCAAGCTCACGCCAGGCCCCGTCCAGAGGCTCGCCGCGAGCTCGCGAGCGGTGAGGAGGACGGGGTCCTCGTACCTGCAGGAGGGCCGCCTCGGAGGCTCGGCAGGAGGACCCCGTCCTCCTCATCCCCCGCACGCTCGGCGTGGGCCTCGGGACAGGGCCGGACGAGGCCGATGGGCTGCGCTAGCGTCGCGCCCATGAGCGAACCGGCCCGCGTGAAGTGGGAGTACGCCACCATCCCGCTGCTGATCCACAACACCAAGGCGATCCTCGACTCGTGGGGCGTCGACGGCTGGGAGCTGGTCACCGTGCTCCCCGGCCCCGGCGGGGCCGACCAGCCCGTGGCCTACCTCAAGCGGCCCGTCGGCTGAGCCGGTCATGACCAGCCCGCAGACGTCCAGCTGGCACGCCCGGCTGGCCGAACTCGGCATCCGGCTGCCCGCGGTCGCCGCACCGGTCGCCGCCTACGTCCCGGCGGTGCGCAGCGGCCAGTTGGTCTTCACCTCCGGTCAGCTGCCGTTCGTGGACGGCGGGCTGCGGCGCACCGGCAAGGTCGGCGGCTCGGTCGACCCCGAGGACGCCGCCCACGACGCCAAGCTGTGCGCCCTCAACGCCCTGGCCGCGGTCGACGACCTGGTGGGGCTGGACGAGGTGGCCCGCGTCGTCCGGGTCGTCGGCTACGTGGCCAGCGCCGAGGGCTTCACCGGCCAGCCCCGGGTGGTCAACGGCGCCAGCGAGCTGCTCGGCCGGGTCTTCGGCGAGGCCGGTCGGCACGCGCGCAGCGCCATCGGTGTGGCCGAGCTCCCGCTGGGCGCGCCCGTCGAGGTCGAGCTCACGGTCGAGCTGAGATCGTGACACCGCTGCCCTTCGGGCAGCACCGCGACCAGGTGCCGTCCCCCCGCTGTGCCGAGCGTGCCCTCGCGATCCCGGCGGGGAGCCTCCGGCCCCCACACCGGGACCACGACCTCGCGGGGCGGCGACCGTGACCTCTGTTCCCCGTCAGGCGGCGACCGTGCTGCTGTTGCGGGACGGCACCCCGGGCCTGGAGGTCTACCTGCTCCGCCGCACCCGCGGCATGCCCTTCGCCGGCGGCATGACCGCCTACCCGGGTGGCGGCGTCGACCCGCGGGACGGCGACGTCGAGACCGCGTGGGCCGGGCCGTCGCCCGCCGAGTGGGCGCACGCCTTCGGCTGCGACGAGCGGACCGCGCGCGAGCTGGTCTGCGCGGCGGTCCGCGAGACGTTCGAGGAGGCCGGCGTCCTGCTCGCGGGCGCGGCCGACGGGGACGTCGTCCCGGACGTGTCGGGCGAGGAGTGGGAGGCGCAGCGCCAGGCCCTGCTGGCCAGGGAGCTGTCGCTGGCCGAGCTGCTCGCCACCCGCGGGCTCGTGCTGCGGTCGGACCTGCTGCGGCCGTTCGCGCACTGGATCACCCCGCCGGCCGAGCCGCGGCGCTACGACACCAAGTTCTTCGCCGCGGCGCTGCCGGTCGGCCAGGAGGCCCGGCACGTCACCGGTGAGGCCGACGAGGTGAGCTGGCTGACGCCGTCCGCGGCGCTGGCGGAGATGAGCGCCGGCACCCGGCCGATGCTGCCCCCGACGATCCACACCCTCGGGCAGCTCGAGCCCTTCGCCGACGTGGCCGCCGCCCTGGCCGGGTCGCCGCCGGAGCCGCTGCACCCGATCTGCCCGTCCTTCGACGACGAACCCGACGGCCGCTGGGCGGTACTGCCCGACGGCACCCGCATCAGGCTCGTGGTGCCACTGCCTTCGTGAAGCAGTGAACGCCGGAGGCCCAGGACCGGTCGGGTCCTGGGCCTCCGGCGTTCAACAGGGTGTCACCGCGCGCGGCGGCGCAGGCGCTCCTCGTCGAGGACGACGACCGACTTGCCCTGCAGCTGGATCCAGCCGCGGTGCACGAAGTCGGCCAGCGCCTTGTTCACGGTCTCGCGGGAGGCGCCGACCAGCTGGGCCAGCTCCTCCTGCGTCAGGTCGTGCTTGACGCGCAGGCCCTCGCCCTCGCGGCTGCCGAACCGGTCGGCCATCTGCAGCAGCGCCTTGGCGACCCGGCCCGGGACGTCGGTGAAGATCAGGTCGGCGACCGAGTCGTTGGTGCGGCGCAGCCGGCGGGCCAGCACGTGCAGCAGCCGCTCGCCGACCTCGGGGTGCGCCTCGATCCACGGGCGCAGCACCGACTGCGGCATGCGGGCCAGCTTGACGTCGGTGACCGCGGTGGCCGTCGCGGTGCGCGGGCCGGGGTCGAAGACCGACAACTCACCGAACTGGTCGGAGGGGCCCATCACGGCCAGCACGTTCTCGCGGCCGTCGGGCGACCGACGGGAGAGCTTGATCTTGCCCGAGATGACGATGTAGAGGCTGTCGCCCGGCTCGCCCTCGTTGAAGACCACGCGGCCGCGGGGGAGCGTCACGGTCTCCAGGCGGCTCACGACCGGGTCCACCGCTTCCTGCGGCAGCCCCTGGAAGAGCCCCGACTGGGCCAGCACCTCGTCCACTACGCGTCCTCTCGCACACACACCTGGGAGCACCGGCACGCGGCCGGCCCGGTCGGAGAGCCGCGTCGTCGCGGCGCCGTCCGGGGTGAGTCTAGGGGTCTGTGCGGATCGTCACCCGATCGGACGCCCACGCGGCCACCCCGAGGGGGGAGCCCGGCCGGCCTCCAGGGCACCGCCCCGGCCCCGTCCCGGGTCCCGCCCTGGGCTCGCGAGGGGTGGGGAGGACGGGGTCCTCCCTCAGACGACGGGCGGCTCGGCCTCGCGGCGCACCCGCGACCGCCGGCGCCGCCGCCAGCGGGCCATGGCGCGGCGGATGCCGGAGTTGGCCAGCGTGTCGACCTCGCCGGCGCTCGCGGTGGAGAGGAACTCGGCCACCTCGCGGGGGCCGGCCGGCCGGCGCAGCGGCTCCTCGACGCGCTCCATCACCAGCAGGAAGGCGATGACCAGGGGTGGGAACAGGATGACGCTGAGGGCGACCACCGGCTCCTCCTCTCTCCTCGTCGGGGACGCGGACCGGACGGGCCGGCCCACGCCGGCACTCCTGTGTACCCCGGCGCGTCGCGGGGGAAGCCCGGCGACGGCGGTCGCGATGATGGCACGGGCCCTGTCAGCCGACCCGCCTACCCTCGACCGCGTGTCCTCGCCCGCCTACGCCCGGCCCGTCCCGCCGCGCGCCCGCCGTGCCGCTGCCCGGGGCGGCTCCCCGTTCGACCCGCAGGAGACGCCGCTGGCGCGCACCCGGCGGGCCCGGCGGATGGCCCGTGAGCTGGCGCTGATCCACCCCGACGCGCACTGCGAGCTCGACTTCACCAACGCCTTCGAGCTGCTGGTGGCCACGGTGCTCTCGGCGCAGACGACCGACAAGACGGTCAACCGGGTCACCCCGGCGCTGTTCGCGGAGTACCCCGACCCCCAGGCGCTGGCCGGTGCCGACCGCGCGGAGCTCGAGGAGATCCTCAAGCCCACCGGCTTCTTCCGGGCCAAGGCCAACTCGGTGCTCGGCCTGGCCCGGGCGCTGCTGGAGCGGTTCGACGGCGAGGTCCCCGGGCGGATGGAGGACCTGGTCACCCTGCCCGGCGTGGGCCGCAAGACCGCCAACGTCGTCCTGGGCAACGCCTTCGACGTCCCCGGGCTGACCGTCGACACGCACTTCGGCCGGCTGGTCCGCCGGTTCGGCTGGACGGAGTCGACGGACCCGGTCGAGGTCGAGGCCGAGGTCGCCGAGCTGATCCCCAAGCGTGACTGGACGATGTTCAGCCACCGGGTGATCTTCCACGGCCGTCGGGTCTGCCACGCCAAGAAGGCGGCCTGCGGCGCGTGCGGCCTCGCCCGGTGGTGCCCGTCGTACGGCATCGGACCGACCGACCCGGAGGTCGCCACGAAGCTGGTCAAGACCCCGGCCGCCTCCGACACCGAATGAGCGCCCGCAGCACCAGGACGGCGGCCGGCGTGCTGGCGTTCGGGCTCGCGCTCGCCGGGTGCACCTCGGACGCCGCGGACGAGCCGGGCGGCACGGTGGCCTCCCCGACGCCCGACCCGCTCGCAGCGCTGGCGCCCTGCCCGGAGCGGCCCGACCGCCCGGCCGAGGGCACCGAGACGTTGCCGGCCCTCGACCTGCCCTGCCCGGGCGGCGGGTCGCTGGACCTCGGCCGCGCCCCCGGCGTCCCCACCGTGGTGAACCTCTGGGCCAGCTGGTGCGGTCCCTGCCGCGAGGAGCTGCCGCTGGTCCAGCAGCTGGCCGACGCAGGCGGCGACCGGCTGTCGGTGGTCGGCGTCATCAGCAGGGACGGCGCTCCGCAGGCCGGGTCCTTCGCCGCCGACGCCGGTGCCGGCTTCCCCAGCGCCTTCGACGGCGACGGCGAGCTGATGGCCGAGCTGGGCCTGGGCGCGCTGCCCTACACCTACCTCCTCGACGCCGACGGCGGGATCGCGCACGTCCAGGTGGGGCCGGTCGCCGACCTCGCCGAGCTGGAGGGCCTGGTCGCCGAGCACCTGGGGGTGACGCTGTGACCGACGCGCCCGCCGCCGACCCCGCGCTGCCGGAGTACCTGCGCCGGCTGCTCGCCGCGGGCGACGACCTGCCGCTGCGCCACCGGATGCCCCGGCCCACGGCGACCGCCCGGCGCTCGGCGGTGCTCATCCTTTTCGGCGAGGGCCCGCGCGGTGCCGACGTCCTGCTGATCGAGAAGTCCGCCCACCTGCGCACCCACGCCGGGCAGCCCGCCTTCCCCGGAGGCGGCGCCGACCCCGACGACGACTACCCGGTGGGCACGGCGTTGCGGGAGGCCGAGGAGGAGGCCGGCATCGACCCCGACGGCGTCCGCGTGCTCGCCACGCTGCCGGAGCTGTTCCTCGGGCCCTCGGACAACCTCGTGGTGCCGGTGGTGGGCTGGTGGGACGACCCGCGCGACGTCACCGTCGGCGACCCCCGCGAGGTGGCCCGGGTGGCCCGGGTGCCGCTGGCCGACCTCGCCGACCCGGCCAACCGCTTCCGCGTCGCCCATCCGTCGGGCTACGTCGGCCCCGCCTTCGGCGTCGCCGGCATGGTCGTCTGGGGCTTCACCGGTGGCCTGCTCGACGCGATCCTCGAGGCCGCCGGGCTGGCCCGGCCCTGGGACACCACCGACGTGCGGCAGCTGCCACCGCTCGGCGCCCGCCGCCCCCAGCTGCCCGGCACCCTGGACCCGGTGGACGACGAGGACGCCGCCGCGCCGACGGTGGCCGACCCCGCACCCGACGGCCCTCCGGCAAGTACCGTTCCCCCGCGATGAAGGGGCTGGGGATGTCGCGACGCAGCCGGGCGCTGCTCGCCGGGGGAGTGCTGGTCGCCGCCGTCCTCACCGGCTGCGGCGGAGGGACGGCGGAGCAGGCCGCCCCGTCCGGCCCGGCACCGGGCACCGTGACGACCGCGCCCGACGGCGTCCAGGAGGTCACCCTGCAGACGCAGGACGACTACGTCTTCACCCCCGACTCCTTCACCGTCGCGCCGGGTGAGGTGCGGCTGACCGTGGTGAACGTCGCCGAGCAGACGACCCACAACCTCCGCTTCACCCCGGGCGACGGGCCCGCGCCCATCCAGCCGGAGATCTCGCTGCTGGCGCCGGGGGAGAGCCGCACCATCGAGTTCGCCGTGACCGCGCCCGGTGACTACGGCTTCGAGTGCAGCTTCCACACCCAGCTGGGGCAGTTCGGCACCATGACGGTCAGCGGCTGAGCACCGCCATGTCGATCGTCGACCTCGTCCTCATCGGCCTGGCCCTGGTCTTCGCCTTCTCCGGATTCCGGCAGGGCGTGATCGTCTCGGCCACGTCGTTCTTCGGCTTCTTCGGCGGCGCGGTCCTCGGCGCGCAGCTGTCCCGCCCGGTGGCCGACCACCTCGACGGGACGGCGACCACGCGGGTGTTCGCGGCGCTGGTCGTCGTCCTCGCCGCGGCGCTGCTGGGGCAGGTGCTCGCCGGCGCGATCGGCCGGGCGGTGCGCCGCCGCGTGACCTGGCAGCCGGCCGAGATCGTCGACTCGGTGGCCGGCGCGCTGCTGTCGGCGGTCGCGGTGCTGCTGGTCGCCTGGATGGTGGCCACCCCGCTGGCCAACGCGCCGTTCCCCCAGGTCTCCAGCCAGGTGAAGCAGTCGGCGCTGGTCCAGGCGGTCGACCGCACCGTCCCGGACGGCGTCCGGGGGGTCTACGACTCGCTGCGGGAGGCGATCGACCGCAACGGGCTGCCCGACGTCCTGGACCCGCTGACCCCGACGCAGGTGCCCGACGTCGCGGCGCCGGACCCGGCCCTGGCCTCCAGCCCCGTCGTCCGGTCGGTGTCGGGCTCGGTGGTGCAGATCAGCGGGGTCGCGCCGTCGTGCTCCCGGCAGATCGACGGCTCCGGCTTCGTCTACGCGCGGGAGCGCGTGATGACCAACGCGCACGTGCTCGCCGGCGTCAGCGACCCGGTCGTCACCGCGGAGGGCGCGGAGTACGACGCCGTCCCGGTGTACGTCGACGAGGAGACCGACGTCGCGGTGCTCGCCGTCCCCGGGCTGCCGCAGATCCCGCTGACCTTCGCGGCGGAGCCGGCCGACACCGGCGACAGCGCGATCATCATGGGCTACCCCGGCGGCGGTGGGCTGTTCGTCGGGCCGGCGCGGGTGCGGGACCACACCGGCATCAGCGGGCCGGACTTCCGCAACGAGCGGACCGTGGTCCGCGACGTCTACGCGCTCTACGGCGAGGTGCGCGCCGGCAACTCCGGCGGCCCGCTGTTCGACCCGGAGGGCCAGGTGCTCGGCGTCGTCTTCGCCTCGGCCATCGACGACCCGCTCACCGGTTACGCGCTCACCCACGAGCAGGTCGAGGAGGCCGCCGTGACCGGCCAGGCCTCGTCCTCCGAGGTGCCCACGGGTGCCTGCGAGTAGCGGCCCCGTCCAGAGGCTCGCCGCGAGCTCGCGAGCGGTGAGGAGGACGGGGTCCTTGCTGTCACCGGGCCCAGGTGGTCAGCGCTGCGTTGACCTCCTCGGGCACCTCCTCGTGGGGGAAGTGCCCGACGCCGGGTAGTTCCCGCCACTCGTAGGCCCCGGCGACGTAGCGGCCCGATCCCCGGGCCGACGACGGCAGCACGCAGGGGTCGAGGACGCCGTGCAGCTGCAGGGTCGGCGCGGTGACCGGTGCGGCCATCCGGCGGGCGTAGCGCAGCCCGTCGGGGCGCAGCTGGGAGCGGCCGGCCCAGCGGAAGTACTCCATCGAGCCGTAGGCGGCCTGCGGGATGCGGGCGGCCGAGCGGTAGCGGGAGACCGCCTCGGCGAACCCGGCGGTCGCGGTCCAGTCGGGGCCGGCCCAGCGGCGCATGAGCTCGGCCACCGGGTCGTCGTCGGCGCGGGTCAGCCGGCGCTCGGGCAGCCGCGGCAGCTGGAAGCCCAGGACGTGGCGCAGCGCCCGCCGCTGCGCGCCGTCCTTCAGCGCCGCCCGCAGCTGCCGCGGGTGTGCCATGGAGAGCACCGCCAGCCGGCGGACGCTGCGCGGGTGCAGCGCGGCCATCGTCCAGGCCACCAGGCCGCCCCAGTCGTGGCCGACGACGACGGCGTCCTGCTCACCCAGCGCGCGGACCAGGGCGGCGACGTCGGCGGCGGCGGTCGGCAGGTCGTAGCCGCGCGGGGGCTTGTCGCTGCCGCCGTAGCCGCGCAGGTCGGGTGCGACCGCGCGGAAGCCGGCCGCGGCGAGTGCCGGCAGCTGCGCCCGCCAGGCCCACCAGAACTCGGGGAAGCCGTGCAGCAGCAGCACCAGCGGGCCCTCGCCGGCCTCGGCGACGTGCAGCCGGACGCCGTTGGCCGACAGATCGCGGTGGGTCCACGGACCGGGCAGCAGGACGCTGGTGGCGTCCGGCCGCTCCTCGTCGGGGGTGCTCACCGGTGCGGGCGCGGCGCGCCCGCTCAGACGGTGTAGTTCTCGCTGCCGCGCAGCTGTACGCGGCCGTTGCTGACGGTCGGGACCTCCCGCCGGCGCTGGCCCGGGGCCTCGCGGCGCACGACCTCGGGCAGGTCGCGCAGCGTCTCGATCGTGCGCTCCGGCTTCTCGATCTTCTTGATCATCCGGCGGCCCACCAGCGCGGCGATGCCGGCGAGGACCACCAGCAGCAGCCACACCAGCAGGTAGGAGACCCACCGGATCAGGCCGAGCCAGGTGAGGAGCTCCGCGATGGTGACGAACAGGAAGATGCCGGAGAAGAAGAGCAGGGCAGCCGCGGCACCGAAGGCGCCGGCCCCGACGCCCGCCTTCTTCGCCGACCTGCCGACCTCGGCCTTGGCCAGCTCGATCTCGCTGCGGATCAGCGTCGAGACGTCCGCCATGGCGCTCTGCACCAGGGCGCCGACGGAGGGCTCCTCCGCGCGGGTGGTGCTCCGTGCCCCGGACGGGCTCGACTGTGCGCTGTGGGCCACGAGGGCACCTCCTGGGGACGACGGGCGGCTTGCGGGCCGCCCGACGCGAGCGGTCCACCGTGGGGAATGGTGCCCCATGATCACCGGTCGCGCGCCCTGGCCTCCCGCGCTCGCGCGCGGGAGGCCGGGGGCGGCGACCCCGGTGACGTACTGGAACGGCCGCCCTTCAGGGCCCGCGCCTGAGCCTGCGAGGCGTGGGGGGAAGGGCGGTCCTCCTTCAGTCGTCGGACGACGAGCTGGCCGGCAGCTTGTCCTTGATCAGGTTCATCACCGACGAGTCGGTGAGCGTCGTGACGTCACCGAGCTCGCGGTTCTCGGCGATGTCCCTCAGCAGCCGGCGCATGATCTTGCCCGAGCGGGTCTTGGGCAGCTCCTGCACGACCATGATCTGGCGCGGCTTGGCGATCGGGCCGATGTCCTTGGCCACGTGGGTGCGCAGCTGCTGGACGAGCTCGTCGCCGGAGTCCTCGGCGTTCCCGCGCAGGATGACGAAGGCGACGATGCCCTGACCGGTGGTCGGGTCGCTGGCGCCGACGACCGCCGCCTCGGCGACGGTGGGGTGCGCGACCAGCGAGGACTCGACCTCGGTGGTGGAGATGCGGTGGCCCGACACGTTCATGACGTCGTCCACCCGGCCGAGCAGCCAGATGTCACCGTCGGCGTCCTTCTTGGCGCCGTCCCCGGCGAAGTAGACGTCCTTGCCGAACCGCGACCAGTACGTGTCGACGTAGCGGTTGTCGTCGCCCCAGATGGTGCGCAGCATCGCCGGCCACGGCTCGGTGAGCACCAGCAGCCCGGTGGTGTCGTCGCCGAGCTCGTTGCCCTCGTCGTCGACGACCTTCGCGGAGATGCCGGGGAACGGCGTCTGCGCCGACCCGGGCTTGAGGCTGGTGACGCCGGGCAGCGGAGTGATCATGTGTGCGCCGGTCTCGGTCTGCCACCAGGTGTCCATGATCGGGCAGCGGCCGCCGCCGATGTGCTCGTGGTACCAGAGCCAGGCCTCGGGGTTGATCGGCTCGCCGACCGAGCCGAGGACCCGCAGCGAGGACAGGTCGAACTTGGCCGGGATGTCCTCGCCCCACTTCATGAAGGTCCGGATCACCGTGGGCGCGGTGTAGAGGATCGTGACCTTGTACTTCTCGATCAGCTCGAACCAGCGGCCGCGGTGCGGGGTCTCCGGCGTCCCCTCGTACATGATCGAGGTGGCCCGGTTGGCCAGCGGCCCGTAGACGATGTAGCTGTGGCCGGTGACCCAGCCGATGTCGGCCGAGGTCCAGAAGACGTCGGTGTCGGGCTTGAGGTCGAAGGTCGCCCAGTGGGAGTAGGCGACCTGGGTGAGGTAGCCGCCGGAGGTGTGCAGGATGCCCTTCGGCGACGCCGTCGTCCCCGACGTGTACATGATGTAGAGGGGGTGCTCGGCGTCGAACGCCTCGGCCGTGTGCTCGGTCGACTGCCGGTCGACGACGTCGTGCCACCACAGGTCGCGGCCCTCGGTCCACTCGACGTCCTGCTCGGTCCGCCGGACGACGAGCACGTTGCGGACGCTCTCGGTGCGGCCGACCGCCTCGTCCACAGCCGGCTTGAGCGCGCTCGGGGCGCCGCGCCGGTAGCCGCCGTCGGCGGTGATCACCAGGACGGCTCCGGAGTCGGTGATCCGGCTGGCCAGCGCGTCGGAGGAGAACCCGCCGAAGACCACCATGTGGACGGCGCCGATGCGGGCGCAGGCCAGCATCGCGACGACCGCCTCCGGGATCATCGGCATGTAGATGGCCACCCGGTCGCCGGTCTGCACGCCCAGCTCCACCAGCGCGTTGGCGGCCTTGCAGACCTCGTCCTTGAGCTGGGCGTAGGTGATCGTGCGGGTGTCGCCCGGCTCGCCCTCCCAGTGGTAGGCGACCTGCTCCCCGTGGCCGGCCTCGACGTGCCGGTCGACGCAGTTGTAGGCGACGTTGAGCTTGCCGCCGACGAACCACTTGGCGAAGGGCGGGTTGCTCCAGTCCAGGACCTCGTCCCACCTCTGCGCCCAGGTCAGCCGGTCGGCCGCCTCGGCCCAGAAGCCCAGCCGGTCCTGCGCCGCCCGCTCGTAGACGTCGGGACCCACGTTGGCCTGTGCCGCCAGCTGCTCCGGCGCCGGGAACCGGCGGCCCTCCAGCTCGGTCGACTCGCTCATGCGGACTCCTCCTGCTCCGTGGCGTCGTCGTCGACGCCTGTCCTGTGTCCGGTCGTCGCGGTCGGCACCCGACGTCCCGGCAGCAGCGCGACGCGGAGTGCTCTCTGCCACACCGTATGGCCCACGGCGCTCCACGTCTGCCCGGCGCAACGTCGGCGCATCGGAGCGCGTGGTCCGGTTCGCGCGCGGCGGCCAGACTGGCCGGGTGACGGCAGGGGGACAGGCGGCGGTGGCCGCGCGGGTGCCGGGTGCGGCGGCGCTCGGGCTGCTCGCGCCGCCAGGCGCGTCCGCCGTCCCCGCCGCGCTCTTCGCCGACGCCGGCTGGACCGCCGAGCGGCTGGCCGCGCTCGGGGCGCGGTACGCCTCCGACGACCGTCGGGTGCTGGCCACCGTGTGGTGGTACTCGGCGTCCTCGGTGCTGCTGACGCCGGCGCTGGCCGGGCTGGCCACCGGGCTGCCGCTGTCGGCGCGGCTGGCCGACACCTCGGTGGCCCTGCTCGGGGGCGGGACGCCGATCGCCGCCACGTCGTCGGCACCGGGCACGGACACCGCCGCGGAGCTGCGGGAGAGCCTCTCCGCGGTGGTCGACGCCGTGGCCGCGGCCGGCCGGGTGCGGGCGCGGCCGCTGTGGGCGATCGCCACCGACTCGCTGGCCAACCGGCTGCTCGCCCTGGGCCGGGCGCTCGGGGACGAGCGGCGGGTCACCGCACTGGCCGCCCCGCTGGCGGCCGCCGTCGGTCCGCCGCTGCCGGCGCCCCGCTACGTCGACGTCGCCGGTGTGCGCTTCACCCGGCGGGTGTCGTGCTGCCTGCTCTACCGGCTGCCGCCCGAGCCGCTGTGCACCTCCTGTCCGCGCCGGCCCGCGGCCGAGCGCCAGGTGCTGCTGGAGGACACCGCCGCGCGGATGCGCTAGCCGTCCAGCCGCTCGGCGATCGCCTGCCGCAGCTCCTCGACCCCCTCGCCGGTGAGCGCGGACACCGGGACGGCGTCGGGGTAGGCAGCGCGCAGCGCCGACAGCCAGCCCGGCGGCGCGACGTCCACCTTGTTCAGCGCCAGCAGCTCGGGGTGGTCGCGGGCGCCGATCTCGTAGAGCACCCCGCGCACGGCGGTCACCTGGTCCATCGCGTCGGCCGCCGAGGCGTCGACGACGTGCAGCACGAGGTCGGCCTCGACCACCTCCTCGAGGGTCGAGCGGAAGGCGTCGACCAGCTGGTGCGGCAGGTGGCGGACGAACCCGACGGTGTCGGAGAGCGTGTACGGCCGGCCGTCGGGTGTCTGGGTGCGGCGGACCGTCGGGTCGAGCGTGGCGAACAGCGCGTCCTGCACCAGGACGTCGGCGCCGGCCAGTCGGTTCATCAGCGCCGACTTCCCCGCGTTGGTGTAGCCGGTGAGCGCCACCGACGGCACCCGGTTGCGCCGCCGCCGCGAGCGGGTGCGCTCCCGCCGCCGCGCGGTCTCCTGCACCTGCCGGCGCAGCGCCGTCATCCGCCGCCGCAGGTGCCGGCGCCGGGTCTCCAGCTGCTGCTCACCGGGGCCGCGGACCCCGGTGCCCGCGGCCCCCGCGCTGCGCCCGCCGCCGACACGCGACAGCTCCACGCCGTGCCCGGTCAGCCGCGGCAGCTGGTAGGCCAGCTGGGCCAGCTCCACCTGCGCCTTGCCCTCGGAGCTGCGGGCGTGCTGGGCGAAGATGTCGAGGATCAGGGCGGTGCGGTCGACCACCCGCGCGCCGAGCCGGTCCTCGAGGTTGCGCACCTGCGCGGGGGAGAGCTCGCCGTCGGCGATGACCAGGCCGGCGTCGCGGTCACGCACCAGGTCGGCGAGCTCGGCCACCTTGCCCGAGCCCAGGTAGGTCGCCGGGTCGGGCCGGTCGCGCGGCTGCACCAGCCTGCCGACGACGGCGACCCCGTCGGTCTCGGCCAACCGCTCCAGCTCGTCGAGCGGGTCGGTCGCGCCGGCGTCGCCGTCCCGCAGGCCCAGCAGCACCGCGCGGGCGCCGCCCGGCCCGCCGTCCCCGTCGGAGGTCACCTCGCTGCCCAGCAGCCACGTCCCTGGCACGTCCGCCTCCCGAGTCCGGAGGACGCCGTCTGCTCCGGCGTCCCCAGCCTCGTTCCCCGGCTGGTGGGCCGCCACCCGGGGAACGAGGCCGGGGCCGGGACGCCGCCTCCGGCTCATCCGGCCGCCGAGCGGCGGGCGAGCACCACCGCGTAGGTGAACTGGCGTCCGTCGCGGGTCACCGGCAGCAGCAGCTCCTCGGCGTCCGCCGTCGTGGGCAGCCGGGCCAGCGCCTCTCGCAGCCGCGGCGCCGGGGAGCTCGACCAGATCGCCAGGACGCCGCGGGGGCGCAGCGCCGCCACCGCGCCGGCCAGCCCGGCCGGGCGGTAGAGCGCGTCGTTCGACTGGTGCACGAGGAAGCCCGGCCCGTTGTCGACGTCGAGCAGGACGGCGTCCCACCGGCCGTGGTGCTCGGCCAGGACGTCGGCGACGTCCCCGGTGCGCACCCGCAGCCGGGGGTCGCCGGGGAGGAGCGCCGGGAGCCTGCCCTCCTCGGCCCACTGCACCAGGGGCGCGTGCAGCTCGGCCACCTCGACGGCGCCGACCCGCAGCTCGGCGAGGGCGGTGGCCGCCGTCCACCCGAGGCCGAGCCCGCCGACGAGCACCCGCAGGTCGCGGCCCGGGAGACGGCGCAGCGCCTCGGTGGCCAGGGCGCGCTCGGTCGTGGTGTCGACGTCGTCCATCGCGAAGACGCCGTCGACGACCAGCTCGAGGTGCGTGCCGCCGTCGTCCGTGGTGCGCCGGCGGAGGGCCACCTCGCCCCGCGGCCCCTCGGCCCGGCCCAGCGTCTCGATCACCGGCCCACCCCTCACGGCAGGAACAGCATCGTGTCGCCGAACTCGTGCCACAGGTAGCCGCCGGCGACGGCCCGCGCGTAGGCCCGGTCGACCAGCTCGCGGCCCGCCACCGCCTCGAGCAGCAGCAGGTGGCTGGCGTCGGGCGCGTGCAGCCCGGTGAGCAGGCCGGTGACGACCCGGGCGGGGCGGTCGGGGCCGAGCACCAGGTCGGTCCAGCCGGCGGCCGGACGGGTGACGCCGTCCTCGCCGGTCGCCGTCTCCAGCGCGCGGGTGACCGTCGTCCCCACGGCGACGACCCGGCTCCCGGCCGCGCGCGTCGCGTTCACCAGCCGGGCGGTGACCTCGGGCACCCGGTAGCGCTCCGGCGCCGGCGGTTCGTGCAGCTCGGGACTGGAGACGCCGGCGTGCAGCACCACCGGGACGACGGGGACGCCGCGGGCCATCAGCCGCACCAGCACCCGGTCGGTGAACGGCCGCCCGGCGCTGGCGTTCTCCGCGCTGCCGGGTTCGGTGGCGTAGACGTTCTGCGCGTCGGCCAGCGGGACGGCGGCACCGAGGTAGCCGTAGCGGATCGGCACGCCGTGCCGCTGCAGGTGCTCGGTGGCGGGGACGGCCGGGTCGGGGCGGGCCCGCCACAGCCGCGACGCCCGCGCCGGTGCCGGGAAGCCCTCGACCAGCCGCAGCCGGACGCCGCCGGGCAGGTCGAGCAGCGTCCCGGGCTCCACGCCGCGGTCGGGGCCGTCGTTGCCCGGACGGCGCAGCTCCACGACCCAGTCGCCGTCGTCCAGCGCGGTGGCCACGTGCAGCGGGGCGCGGACACCGTCGGCCCGCCGGACGTCGAGGCGCGCGGGCAGCGTCGCCGAGGTGTTGACGACGACGAGGTCGCCGGGCTCGAGCAGTTCGGGCAGGTCGCGGAAGGTCGTCTCGGTGGTCCCGTCGGGCCGGACCGCCATCAGCCGCACGCCGTCGCGGGCCAGGCCGCGGCGCTCCGGCGGCGCGGCGGCCTCGGCGCCCATGGTCCGCGCGGTCATCGCACGGCCCCGGCCGGGACGGCCAGGTCCGCGGCGCGGTAGCGGCCGCTCGGGAGGTCCTCGTCCACGAGGCGCAGCAGCGCCGGGACGACTGCCGCCGGCTCCGGCAGCCCGGTGGCGTCGGGGTCGGCCGCGCGGTGCATGTCGGTGGCCATGTCGCCGGGGTCGACGGCGTACACCCGCAGCGTCGGGTGCTCGGCGGCGAGCACGGCGGTCAGCTGGTCCAGCGCGGCCTTGCTCGCGCCGTACCCGCCCCAGCCCTCGTAGGCCTCGACCGCGGCGTCGCTGCTGATGTCGAGCACGACCCCGCCGGCCCGCTGGAGTGCCGGCAGCACCGCCTGGACCAGGGCGAGCGGGGCGACGGTGTTCACCGCCAGCACCCGCTCGAGGGCCGCGGGCGGCAGGTCGGCCAGCCCGGGGAGCGGGGTCGGGCCGAGCTCGCTGGCGTTGTTGACCAGCAGGTCGAGCCGGTCGCCCACGGCAGCGGCGAGCGCGGTGCGGTGGGCGGGGTCGGCGACGTCGCCGGGGACGGCGGTGACCAGGTCCGGGCGGGGCAGCGCGGCGACGGTGGCGGCCAGCCGCTCGGGGGTGCGGCCGTCGACGACGAGCCGCCAGCCGCGGTGGCTCAGGGCCTCGGCGAGGGCGGCGCCCAGGCCGCGGGAGGCCCCGGTGACGAGTGCGGTGGGAGGTGTCATGGCGCTACCGTCGGACCTGAAGTGCACTTGAGGTCAAGGGGGGCACGGTGGACGGGCTGCTGACCATCGGGCAGGTGGCCGAGCGGTCGGGGATGGCGGTCTCCGCGCTGCGCTACTACGAGGCGCAGGGTCTGGTCACGGCCACCCGGACGCCCGGCGGCGCACGGCGCTTCCCGCGCAGCGTGCTGCGCCGGCTGGCGTTCGTCCGGGCCGCGCAGAACGTCGGGCTGACGCTGCCGGAGATCCGCGAGGCGCTGGCCACGCTGCCCGACGGGCGCACGCCGTCGGCCCGCGACTGGGCCCGGCTCTCGGCGTCGTGGCGGGACCGGCTCGACGAGCGGATCCGGGCGCTGGAACAGCTGCGCGACGGGCTGTCGTCGTGCATCGGCTGCGGCTGCCTGTCGCTGACCCGGTGTGCGCTGTCCAACCCCGGCGACGTCCGGGGCGCCGAGGGGCCGGGGGCGCGGCTGCTGTCCCCGGCGCTGCGGCGGGTGCCGCCGGTCTCGAACGCGGGGTGACCGCCGGGTCCGGCGCGGGGGAGCGCTGCGCCGGACGCCGGGTGCCTCTCCGTGTCGCACGGCAGCCGGGTGCGGGAGAAGATCACCGCGTGGGGCTGATGCCGGCTGCGTTCCTCGGCCACGGCAACCCGGTGAACGCCATCGAGGACAACCGCTACACCCGGGCCTGGCGTGCGTTCGGGCAGGCCGTGCCGCGCCCGCGGGCGGTCCTGGTGGTCTCGGCGCACTGGTACGTGCACGCGACGGCACTGACCGCGATGCCGCGGCCGCGCACGATCCACGACTTCTTCGGCTTCCCGCGAGCGCTCTACGACGTCCGCTACGACGCGCCCGGGCTGCCCTCGCTGTACGAGGAGGTCGCCGACCTGGTGCACCCGACCTGGGTGGGTGCCGACCTCGACAGCTGGGGCTTCGACCACGGCGCCTGGTCGGTGCTGCGGCACGTCGTCCCCGACGCGGACGTGCCGGTCGTGCAGCTCTCGGTCAACGCGCTCGAGCCGGCCGAGCACCACCTGCGCCTGGGTGCCGCGCTCGCCCCGCTGCGGGAGGACGGCGTGCTGGTGATCGGCAGCGGCAACGTCGTCCACAACCTGCGCGCGGTCAGCCGCGCCATGCCCGACACCGGGTACGACTGGGCGCAGCGCTTCGACGAGGCGGTGCGCGAGGTCGTGCTCGAGCGGCCGACCGAGGTCGCCGCCCTGGACGGGCACCCGGACGCCGGCCTCGCCGTCCCCACCCCCGACCACTTCCTGCCGCTGCTCTACGTCGCCGGGATCGCGGGGGCGACCGGCACGACGGCGGAGCTGCTGGTCGACGGGTTCACCGACGGCTCGCTGTCGATGGCGTCCTACACCGTCGGCCTGACGCCGCTGCCGGACGACGACGGAGCCGCCGAGCCCCGGCCGTAGCGGGCCTGCCCACCCCGTCCGACGTCCTGCTCCGCCCGCCGCCGGGCTCAGCCCGTGGCGGCGGGCGGTTCGGCGCTCCCCACGTCGCTGATGCGTGGGAACGGCTTCGTGGAGAAGACGACCTCCACGGGCAGGCCGAAGAACTCGGCGATCCGCAGCGCCAGGTGGAGGCTGGGGTTGTACTCGCCGCGCTCCAGGTAGCCGATCGTCTGGTAGTGCACGCCGAGTGCGTCGGCCAGCTCGCGGCGGGTGACGCCCTGCTCGGCGCGCAGCAGCGCGATCCGGTTGTGGACGGCGTCCCCGCCGGCCTTGTCGCCGCTCACCGCACCCACTGGCCGGCCGTGTCGCGGGCGGCGGCGACCTGTGAGCCGGACTGCCGGCGGGCCATCCGGCGCAGCACCACGGGAGCCGCGAGCAGGCTCGCCACCGCCCAGGCGGTGAGCACGAGGACCGTCGTCCCGGTGCGCCACGAGCCGCCGAGCTCCAGGGCGGCCGCGGCGTCGGGGAGGAACGCCGAGCGCAGGCCGAGCCCGATCCAGTAGACGGGGAAGACCTGGGCGACCACCTGCACCCAGCCCCAGAGGGCCTGGACGGGGAAGAGGACGCCCGAGATGCCGGTGAGCCCGAGGACCGGCAGCACCCCCCAGGAGCCCACCTTCTGCGGACCCGGCAGGAGCGAACCCAGGACGATGCCCAGGGGTAGGGTGGCCAGCAGGCCCAGGGCGACCACCCACCCGACGGTGAGCCAGCCGGCGGCGTCCCGGGGCGCCGCGCCGTCGAAGAGCAGCGCGCTGGGCACGAGGACCACCAGCAGGGCGGGGAGCAGGTTCAGCGAGTGGTACGTGACCTGGCCGACCACGTAGCCCTGCACCCCGTGCGGCAGGGCGCGGTGCCGCAGCAGGGTGCCGTCCTCCCGCTCCATGGCCAGCGTGAACGCTGCGTTGACCACCGAGCTCCACGCGGTCAGGGCGGCGAGGATGCCCGGCAGCGCGACGGTCGGGTAGAGCACCGACGTCCCCTCGACCCGGTCGCCGCGGTTGACCCACAGGTACACCACCGCGACCACGGCCATGACGAGGTAGCCGGCCTGGTCCTGCGGGCTGCGCAGGCTCTGGGTGAACTCGGTCCAACCCCGCCGGAGGCCCAGCCGGACGGCGTGTCCCGTGCCCGCGCTCACCGGGTCACCGCCGTGAGCGCGGCCCGGGTGCCGGTCTGCTGTGCGGTGACCATGGCGAGGTAGGTGTCCTCCAGGGTGGCGCGGCGGACCTCGAGGTCGGTGATCTCGTCGCCGTGCTGCTCGAACAGCTGCCGCACGAAGGGGGTGGGGTCGTCGGTGGCGTGCACGAAACGCTCCCCGTGCCGGGACCAGCGGACCTCGCTGGTCGCCGCCACCTGCCGGTTCAGGGCCTCCGCGCTGCCGTCGGCGACGATCCGCCCGCCCGCGAGGACGAGGATCCGGTCGGCCAGCCGCTCGGCCTCGGCCAGGTCGTGGGTGGTGAGCAGGATGCTGGTGCCCTCCAGGTCGGAGAGCCGGTGCACCAGGTCGTGGAAGTCGCGGCGCGCCTCGGGGTCGAAGCCGGCGGTCGGCTCGTCGAGGAAGAGGAGTTCGGGGCGGCCGACGATCCCGACAGCGACGTCCAGCCGCCGCCGTCGTCCGCCGGAGAGGGCAGCGATCTTGCGGTCGGCGTCGTCGGTGAGGCCGACGGTGTCGAGCAGCCAGTCGACGTCGTAGGGGCGCGGTCGCCCGGGGGTGGCGTGGGGACGGTAGTGGTCGCCGAGTTGGGTGAGCAGCCGGCGCGGCGTCCAGCGCGGGTGGTCGCGCCACGACTGCAGGACCACGCCGACCCTGGCTCGCCAGGCGTCGTCGGCCCGGGCCGGGTCGGCGCCGAGCACGGTGACCTCGCCGGCCGACGGGAGCCGGAAGCCCTCCAGGACCTCGATGGTCGTGGTCTTGCCGGCGCCGTTGGGCCCGAGCAGGCAGACCACCTCGCCGGGGTGGACGTCGAGGTCGACGCCGGTGAGGACCTCGTGGGCGCCGTAGCTCATCCGCAGGCCGCGCACCCGGACGACGGGATCACCGTCCATGTCCACCTCTTGTCATGGTCTTGATAGTAGGTGTACTACATCCGCAGTACAACTGCTCAGGCGTCGAGTGACGGGGGTCCGGGATGACGGTGCGGACGCAGCTCCTGGTGGCGGCCCGGTGGCTCGCGCTGGTGGTCCCGCTGGTCGACGCCGCGCTGGTGCTCACCGGGGTCCTGTCGCTGCGGACCGGCATCGTGGTGGCACTGGTCCTGGAGGTGCTGCTCGCCGTCGTCCTGGTCGTCGAGGCGGCCGCCTTCCGCCGGGCGTACCGGGTCGCGCGGCGGGACGGCGGCAGCCGTCGTGCGGGGCTCGTGGCGGGAGCGGAGGCCGTCTGGCCACCGGTGGTGCTCCGTCTGGCCCGCGCCGAGGCCGGCGTCGTCCGGACGCTGTGGTGGGCGGTGCGGCGCCGCTCGGACGTGGCACCCGGTGACGTGCCGCTGCCCTACGCCGGCCGCTTCCGCCTGGTGCTCGGCGCGCTGACCGTCCTCGGCGCGCTCGAGACCGTCGTCGTCCACGTGCTGCTGCCGTGGGAGACCGCGCGGTGGGTGCTGCTCGCGGTGTCGCTCTACGCGCTGGTCTGGGTGCTCGGGTCCGGCCTGTCGCTGTTCCAGCACCCGCACCTGCTGCGGGACGACGAGCTCGTGCTGCGGTTCGGGCACCTGCGCTCGGTCGCCGTCCCGCTGGCCGGCCCGGTCGCGGTCCGGCGCAGTGTGGAGTCCGAGCACGCGAAGGTCCTGGTCCGCGACGGCGACCGGCTGGTGCTGTCGGTCATGGGGGACACCGACGTCGAGCTGCGCTTCGACCCGCCGGTGCGCGTGGCGGGGCAGGACGAGCCGGTGGCCCGCGTCGCGTTCTGGGTCGACGACCCGCAGGCGGTGGTCCGGCTGCTCCGCGACCGCGCCGTCCCGGCCGGTCGCTGACCTCCCCGCGGGTACGCCGAGCACGGACCTCGCCGACCCCGCGGACGTCCCCGCGGGAGCGCCGGCCACGGGACCGCCCCCGGGCGTGCCCGCTAGGTTCCGGCACGTGGCCGGGGGACTGCCCGCACGGGATCGAGGCGCCCGGGAGGTCGAGATCGCGCTGCCGTTCACGGGGCGGTGGCTGGTCCAGAACAGCCCCGCGCGGCGGGTCCCGAGTCACGGGACCGACCTGTTCGGCGAGCGCTACGCCATCGACTTCGTCGGCGTGGACGACCGCCACCGGACGGCCGGCACCCGGGACTGGCGGACCCTCGTCGCCACCGAGCCGCCGGAGCGCTTCGCCGCCTTCGGGCGGCCCGTCCTGGCCCCGGGCGACGGCACCGTCGTCCACGTGCACGACGCCGAGCCCGACCACGAGGCGCGGCGCTCGCAGCTGGCGCTGATCCCGTACGCGCTGGGTCAGGCCGGCCGACTCCGCCGGGGTGCGGGCGCCGTCGCGGGGAACCACGTCGTCCTCCACCTGCTCGAGAGCGGCACCTTCGTCCTCCTGGCGCACCTGCAGCGGGGCTCGGTGCGCGTCTCGCCCGGCCAGGAGGTCGTGACCGGGCAGGAGGTCGCGCGGTGCGGCAACTCCGGCAACTCGACCCAGCCGCACGTGCACCTGCAGGTCATGGACAGCGCGGACCCGCTCGTCGCCCGCGGCGTGCCCATGACCTTCCGGCACTTCCGCGAGTGGCCGCCCCGCGCCCGGCAGCCCGCCATCCGGCAGCCCCGGGTCAGGGAACGGGGGATGCCGGGCGAGGGAGCGGTGGTGGAGCCGGTGCCGGCCGCCGGCCCCTGACGACGCGGCCCGCAGCCGGCCGACGAGGCGTTCGGCGGGGGGACGCCGGCGGGACCGGTCGTCAGCGCTGCTGGAGGAGGTCCGCGGAGAGCCGCACGACCTCGCCGACCACCCAGACGGCCGGCGGGCGGATGTCCTGGTCGGCCAGGGTCTGCGCCAGTCCGGCCAGGGTGGTGCGCACCGTGCGCTGGGTCGGTGTCGACCCGTCGGCGACGACGGCCACCGGCGTCTCCGGCGCCCGGCCGTGCTCGACCAGCGCCGCCGCGATCGCCGGGGCGGTGTCCACGCCCATGAGGACGACGACCGTGCCGCGCAGCCGCCCCAGCGCCTCCCAGTCGACCAGCGACTGCGGGTGACCCGGCGGCACGTGCCCGGAGACGACGACGAACTCGTGGGTCAGCCCGCGGTGGGTGACCGGGATGCCGGCCAGTCCGGGGACGCCGATCGCCGACGTCACCCCGGGCACCACCTCGACCGGCACACCCGCGGTGACACACGCCTCGAGCTCCTCCATGCCGCGGCCGAAGACGAACGGGTCGCCGCCCTTGAGCCGCACCACCCGCCTGCCCGCCCGGGCGTGCTCGACCAGCAGCGTGTTGATCTGCTCCTGCGCCATGTACCGGCCGCGCGGCAGCTTCGAAGCGTCGATGACCTCCACCTCCGCGGGCAGCGACGCCAGCAGCGACTGCGGCGCGAGGTGGTCGGCGACGACGACGTCGGCCTGCGACACCGCCTGCTGGCCGCGCACGGTGATCAGCCCGGGGTCGCCCGGCCCGCCCCCGACGAGCACGACCGAGCCGGGCCGCCCGCCCGGGACCTCGCGCGCCGCCCGGTCGCGGATCGAGCCGTCGGCCAGCCCGGCCAGGACGGCGTCCCGCACGCCCACCGCGCGCTGCGGGTCGCCGCCGCCGTGCACCCCCACGACGAGGTCGCCCTGCCGGCCGACCGCCGGGGTCCACACGCTGGACGCCGACCGGTCGTCGGCGCGGGCGCAGAACACCCGCGTCCGCTCGGCCTCCTCGGCGACCGCCTCGTTGACCGCCGGGTCGTCGGTCGCGGCCACCGCGTACCAGGCGCCGTCCAGGTCACCGGGCTCGTAGCGGCGACGCAGCCAGGTGACCGCGCCCGGGCCGACCAGTGCCTCCAGCGCCGGTGTCACCTCGGGGCTGACCACCGTGACCCGTGCGCGGGCCTCCAGCAGCCCGGCGACGCGGCGGTGCGCCACCTGCCCGCCGCCCACGACGACGACCTCCCGGTCGAGCAGCCGCAGCCCGACCGGGTAGACCACCCCGCTCGCGGGGTCGACCGGGGTGGCGCTCACGCCTTCTCCGTCACACCGGCCGAGTCGAACGTCGCCACGTCGCGCAGCGCCCGCGCCGCGCTGGCCACCAGCGGCAGCGCCAGCAGGGCGCCGGTGCCCTCGCCCAGGCGCAGGTCCAGGCCGAGCAGCGGGCGCAGGCCCAGTGCCCGCAGCGCCAGGGTGTGCCCCGGCTCGGCCGAGGTGTGGCCGGCCAGCGCGTGCTCCAGCGCCGCCGGGCACAGCGCGGCCGCGACCAGCGCCGCGGACCCCGCGATCACGCCGTCCAGCAGCACCGGCACCCGCGCCGCGGCGGCACCCAGCACGAACCCGGCGAGCGCGGCGTGCTCCAGGCCGCCGACCTCCGCCAGCGCGGCCAGCGCGGCCTCTGGCGTCGACGGCCGCTCGGGCACGCGGGCCACCGCACGGCCGACCACGCCGACCTTGCGGGCCAGCGTCGGGTCGTCGACCCCGGTGCCGCGCCCGGTCGCCGCGGCCGGCGTCGCGCCGGTGAACGCGCAGACCAGCGCCGCCGACGCCGTGGTGTTGGTGATGCCCATGTCACCGGTGACCAGGCAGGCGTGGTCCGCGGCCAGCTCGGTGGCCACCTCGATGCCGACCTCGACCGCCCGCCGCGCCTCCTCGAGCGTCATGGCCGGGCCGACGGCGAGGTCGGCGGTGCCGGACCTGACCTTGCGGGACAGCAGCGCGGGGCTGACCTCGACCGCGTACGGCGTTGCGACCCCGACGTCCACCACGACGACGTCGGCCCCGAGCTGGGCGGCGAACGCGTTGACGACCGCACCGCCGCGGGCGAAGTTGGCCACCATCTGCGCGGTGACCTCCTGCGGCCAGGGGGTGACGCCCTGCGCGTGGACGCCGTGGTCGCCGGCGAAGACCGCGACCGCGGCCGGTGTGGGCAGCGGCGGCGGGCAGGCGCCCGCGGTGCCGGCCAGCTGCGCGGCGACGTCCTCGAGCACGCCCAGCGAGCCCGGTGGCTTGGTCATCCGGTCCAGGCGGTCGCGGGCGGCGCGCTCGGCGGCGGCGTCCCTCGGCGCGACCGCGGCGATCGTCTCGCCCAGCAGGGTGCCGGGGAAGGGAGCGGGGGTGGTGGGGCGGCTCAGCGGATCTCCTGGGGGAGGTGGGGCAGGTCCTGGAACGCCGGTGTCCCGGGGTCCAGGATGGCAGCGAGGTCGGCGGCGAGGGCCACCGAGGTCACGGGGTCACGCACGGCGGTGGGTCGGGGTACGCAGCGGCGTCGTCGAGCGCCGCGTGCAGGACGGCGCGCAGCCACGGCGGCGGCGTCCCCGCGCGGACGTCCACCGCGAGGTCGACCGGGCCGGCGCGAGGTCGGCGTCCCCGTGGTGGTGCGACGACCCCGCCGCCCTCCGGGCTCCCACCGCGTCCGGGTGCCATCCCCCCGTGGCGCTGAGCTCGTCCGTCCTCGCGTGTTCACCGCGCCACCGCCACCGTGACCCGGCCGACCACCGTGCGGCCCACCAGCAGCGTCCCGCCGTCCAGCAGCGCCGCGGCCTCGGCGACCGACGGCGTCCCCACGGCGGCGGCCACCCGCGCCGACGGCGACGGCACCGGGACGGCGGCCAGCGCGGCGGCGGGGTGCCCGGTCAGCGGCCAGCCGCGGGCGGCCGCCGCCTCGACCAGGCCGGGCTCGGCGGCGCGGGCGTCGAGGGTGGCCAGCCGCACGCCGTCCGCGCCGGCGGGCAGGACGGCGTCGACGGCGGCCAGCACCTCCGCGACGCTCACCCCCGGTCGCGCGCCGACGCCGACGATCACGTCGCCTCCCCGCTGGCGCTCGTCGGCTCCGTGCTCGGCGTTGCCGTGCCCGTGCGTGACCTCGCGAGCCCGGTCACGGGGTCACCCCCTCGGGCAGCGCGGCGAGCAGCGACTCCGCGTCGCGGGGGAGGGCGCCGTCGGGCAGCAGGCCCAGCGCGCGCAGCCGGGCCCCGACGGTCAGCGCCCACGGCCGGTCCAGGCGGGCGCGGGCGAGCAGTGCGTCGTCGGCCAGGAGGTCGGCCGGGGCGCCCTGCACCACCGTCCGGTCGACCACGACGGCGACGTCGTCGGCCCAGCGCAGCGCCAGGTCGACGTCGTGGGTGCTCATGACGACGGTCGACCCCGACGCCCGCAGCCGCTCGAGCGCGGCCAGCGCCTCGGCCACCGCCGACGGGTCGAGCCCGGCGGTGGGCTCGTCGAGCAGCAGCACGCACGGCCGCATGGCCACCGCGCCGGCGATGGCGACCCGCTTGCGCTCGCCGTAGGAGAGCTGGTGGGTGGGCCGGCCGGCCAGGTGCGCCACCCCCAGCAGGTCGAGGGCCTCGGCGACGCGCTCGCGGACGGCGTCCTCGGGCAGGCCCAGGTTGAGCGGGCCGAAGGAGACGTCCTGCGCGACCGAGGCGCTGAACAGCTGGTCGTCGGGGTCCTGCAGCACCAGCTGGACCTCCTGCCGGTGCGCGCGCAGGCCGCGGCGGGTGTGCTGCAGCCGCTTCCCGTCGACGGCGACCGTGCCCGCCGCCGGCTCCAGCGCGCCGGAGAGGCAGCGCAGCAGGGTCGTCTTGCCCGAGCCGTTGGCCCCGAGCAGCGCCAGCCGGCGCCCGGCCGGCACGGTGAGCGAGGCGCCGTCGAGCACCCGGCGGCCGCGCTCGTAACCGGCGACCAGCCCCTCGGCGGTCAGCGTCCGGTGGCTCATGCGCCGGCCACCCCGACGGCCACGATCGCCGCCAGCCCGGCGGCGCTCGCGGCGAGGAACGCGCGGGACGACGGCAGCACCTCGGGCAGCACCCGCAGGCCGGTCTCCATGCCGCGGCCGGCCAGCCCCTCCTGCATGCGGCGGGCACGGTCCCAGGAGCGGGTGAGCACCGCCGCGGCCAGCGCGCCCGACGAGCGGTAGCCCCGACCGATGCTCGTGTAGCCCATCCGCGCCGTCTGCGCCTCGCGGATGGTGTGCAGGCTGGCGAGCAGCACGAACAGCAGCCGGTAGGTGACCGCGGCCACCTCGACCACCGCCGCGGGCACCCGCAGGCCGCGCAGCGCCGGCAGCAGGTCCGACATCGGCGTGGTGGTGGCCAGCAGCAGCACCGCGGCGCTGCCGGCGAGCGCGTGCCCGGCCAGCGAGCCGGCGCGGGCGGCGGCGTCCGGCGCCCAGCCCAGGCCGTCGGTGCCGACGGTGACCACCGAGGTCAGCGCGCCGACGGCGATGAACGCCAGCGGCCAGCGCACCGCCCGGCCGAAGGTGCGGGCGGGCACCCGGGCCGGGCCGAGGGCGAGGACGACCGCGGTGAGACCGACCAGCACGCTGCCCGGCCAGGCCGGCAGCGCCAGCGCGCACACGACCAGGCCGCCGCACAGCAGCAGCTTGTCGGCGGGGGAGCGGCGGCGCCAGGCGCTGGCCCAGGCGGCGTCGTCGACGGCGAGCCCGGTCACGCCGGGGCCTCCGTGATCGTCGGCGCGTGGCTGCCGACGCGCCGACGACCGGTGACCACCCGCCGATGGTCACGGTGGAGGTGCGTGCTCACGAGCCGCCGTCCTCCCGGGGCCGTTCGGACTCCGGGCGCTCGGCCGGCCGGCGGCCGCGCAGCCGGCCCAGCACGTAGCCGAGCACCCCGCCGCCGAGCGCCGCCTGCAGCGCGAACAGCCCGGACTCCACCTCGGCCGACGACGGCGAGAACACCGAGTCGAACCACGGCTGCGCGCCCTGCTGCTCGGCGAGCTCGGTGGCCGTGGCGTCGGTGCCGGCGAACTCCGCCGTCCCGCCGTCCAGCACGAGCGGCAGCGCGACGAGCGCGACGACGCCGAGGACCAGCAGCGCGGTGACCAGCCGGGAGCGGGTCACCGGGTCGGCTCCGGCGCAGGTGCCAGCAGGCCGAGGCGCTCGAGCTCGGGGCGGGCGTTGACGGTGAGCACCCGGAACAGCAGCACGCCGAGCAGCCCCTCGGCGACCGCCAGCGGCACCTGGGTGAGCGCGAAGACGGAGAGGAACTTGACGAACGCGCCGGCGATCCCCGTCCCGGCGTCGGGCAGCGCGAGGGCGAGCTGTCCGGCCGTCGTCACGTAGGTGGCCAGGTCGGCGACGGCCATCGCGGTGAACACCCCCGGCAGCAGGCCGCCACCCAGGCGCCGGGTGAGCCGGTAGGCGCCGTACCCGGCCCACGGCCCGACCACCGCCATGGCGAAGGCGTTGGCGCCCAGCGTGGTCAGCCCGCCGTGCGCCAGCAGCAGTGCCTGGAACAGCAGCACGATCGTGCCGAGCAGCGCCATCACCGGGGGCCGGAACAGCACCGCGCCGGCGCCGGTGCCCGTCGGGTGGCTGGAGCTGCCGGTGAACGACGGCAGCTTCACCGCGCTGAGCACGAAGGTGAACGCGCCGGCCGCGCCGAGCAGCAGCGTGTTCTCCGGGCGCTCGCGCACCTCCGTGACCACCTGGCGCGCCCCGTGGACGACGAAGGGTGCTGCGGCCAGCGTCCAGCCGACCGCGTGCGTCGCCGGCAGGAACCCCTCAGCGATGTGCATGCCGTACCCCTCCCGGGAGGGCCGCCGCCGCGCAGGCGGACACGAACCGCTCGGCCAGGGCCGGCGATCCGGCCCAGTTCAGGTGCAGGTAGGAGGCGTGCACGCCCCCCGAGACGAAGCCCTCGGGGTGGGCGGGCCCCTGGCGATCAGCCCACCGCCAGGCCGGGTCCGGACCGGCGGCCGGGGTGGCGACGGTGCGGTGGAACTCGTGGCCGCGCACCCGCGTGCCGGCCGGCGCGAGCACCGAGTCGCTGAGCGCGACGGCCTCCCGGTAGCCGAGGGTCAGCCGCGGCGACATGACCGCGTCGGTGGGCAGGACCCCGCACATCGGGACGCCGTCCAGGCTGCGGGCCAGGTACAGCAGGCCGGCGCACTCGGCGGCGACCGGACCACCCCGGGCGGCGAGCTCGGCGATGTCCGCCCGCAGCGTCTCGTTCGCCGAGAGGTCCGCGGCGTGCACCTCGGGGAACCCGCCGCCGACCACCAGGCCGGCGGTGCCCTCGGGCAGCGCCTCGTCGCGCAGCGGGTCGACGGTCACCACCTCGGCGCCGGCGGCCTCGAGCAGCTCGGTGTTCTCCGCGTAGCCGAAGGTGAAGGCCGCACCGCCGGCGACGGCGATCCGCGGCCGGCCCGCCGCCGGGGAGACCTCGGCGGCGGGGTCCCACGGGACGGCGTCCAGGGGCGGGGCGGTGCGGGCCAGCCGCAGGACGGCGTCCAGGTCGACCGCGCCGGCCACCACCTCGCCGAGCCGGCCGACGGTCGCCAGCGCCTCGGCGGACCGCTCGGCGGCGGGCACCAGCCCGAGGTGGCGGGACGGCGTGCCCAGCTCGGCGAGCCGTCGGACCGCACCGAGCACGGGCACCCCGGACCCGCCGAGCGCGTCGCGGAGGATCTCCTCGTGCCGGTCGCTGCCGACCCGGTTGAGCACCACGCCGCCGAGCCGCACGGTCGGGTCGTAGGTGGCGAAGCCGTGCACGAGCGCGGCGACGCTCTGCGCCTGCGCGCTCGCGTCGACCACCAGCACCACCGGGGCGCGCACCAGCCGGGCCACGTGCGCGGTGGAGGCGAACCCCGGTTCCAGGCCCGGCCGCGTGGCGCCGTCGAACAGGCCCATGACCCCCTCGACGACGGCGACGTCCGCGCCGCGGGCCCCGTGCAGGAACAGCGGGACGACGCGCTCCTCGCCGACCAGCACCGGGTCGAGGTTGCGCCCCGGGCGCCCGGCGGCCAGGCCGGTGTAGCCCGGGTCGATGTAGTCGGGGCCGACCTTGTGCGGCGAGACGGCCAGCCCGCGGGCGGTCAAGGCGGCGACCAGCCCGGTGGCGACCGACGTCTTGCCCGCGTTGCTCGACGGGGCGGCGACGACCACGCGCGGGACCGTGCCGGTCACCCGCCCCACCCCGCCGCTCACCACTCGATCCCCCGCTGGCCCTTCTGGCCGGCGTCCATCGGGTGCTTGACCTTGGTCATCTCGACGACCAGGTCGGCGGCGGCGACCAGCGCCGGCGGGGCGTCCCGGCCGGTCACGACGACGTGCTGGGTGCCCGGCCGGTGCGTCAGCGTCTCGACCACGTCGTCGACGTCGACCCAGCCCCACTTCAGCGGGTAGGTGAACTCGTCGAGCACGTAGAAGCGGTGTGCCTCGGCGGCCAGGTCGCGCTTGATCTGCGCCCAGCCCTCGGCGGCGTCGGCGGCGTGGTCGACCTCGGTGCCCTGCCGGCGCGACCAGCTCCAGCCCGAGCCCATCTTGTGCCAGACCACGGGGCCGCCCTCGCCGGTCTGCTCGTGCAGCCGGCCCAGCGCCGTCAGGGCGTTCTCCTCGCCGACCCGCCACTTGGCGCTCTTGACGAACTGGTAGACCGCGATCGACCAGCCCTGGTTCCACGCGCGCATCGCCATGCCGAACGCGGCGGTGGACTTGCCCTTCATCTCCCCGGTGTGGACGGCGAGCAGCGGCCGGTTGCGGCGCTGCCTCGTCGTCAGGCCGTCCTGCGGGACGACGGAGACCTGTCCCTGGGGCATCAGGCCGCCTCCCGCACGGAGCGCACCGTGGCGGCCAGCGACTCGGCGGCCAGCTCCTCCAGGCGGAGGGTCTGCGCGCCGAGCGCCGTCCCCAGCGCGCCGGCCAGGCCGAGGCGCACCGGACCGGACTCGCAGTCGACGACGACGGCCGCCGTCCCCTCCGCCGCCAGCAGCCCGGCCGCGGCGTGCGCGTCGGCGACCGCGGTGGACCCGCGCGCGCCGGTGGCCCTCCCGTCGGTGACCACCACCAGCAGCGGACGGCGCCGGGGGTCGCGGACCCGCTCCACCCGCAGCGTCTCGTGCGCCCGCAGCAGCCCGGCGGCCAGCGGGGTGCGCCCGCCGGTGGGCAGCGCGGTGAGCCGGGCCGCGGCGGCCTCCACCGACCAGGTCGGCGGCAGCGCCAGCTCGGCCTCGGCACCGCGGAAGGTGACCAGGCCGACCTTGTCCCGCCGCTGGTAGGCGTCGAGCAGCAGGGAGAGGACGGCGCCCTTCACCGCGGCCATCCGCGAGCGGGCGCCCATCGAGCCGCTGGCGTCGACGACGAAGAGCACGAGGTTGCCCTCGCGGCCCTCGAGCACGGCCTGGCGGAGGTCCTCGCGGGCGATCCGCAGGCCCGGGCCGGTGCGGCCGCGAGCGACCTGGTGCGGCGCGGCGGCGAGCACGGTCCCGGTCAGGTGCAGCCGGGTGACCGTGCCGCCCGGGCGGGTCGCGCCGACGACGCGGCCCCGGTCGCCGCGCGCCCGCGAGCGCCGCCCGGACGCGCCCGCGCCGACGCCGGGCACCTCGAGGCGGCGGGTGCGGAACGGATCGGCGGGTGCGACCGCGGCGCGGTCGGGGGCCGGGGCGGCCCCGGTGGAGCCGCCCTCGCCGCGGGGCGCCGAGGAGGGAGGGGACGACCCGGTGCCGGCGTCGGCGCCCGGGGCCTCCCGCGCACCGCCGTCCCCGGAGGGTCCGGGCGGCGGGGGAGGCGGGGCGCCGCCGTCGCCGGGCCCCTCGGGGGGGTCCTCGTCGGGGCGGGAGTCCTCCAGGGCCTGCTCGAGGGTCTCGTCGTCCAGGCCGGGCGCGTCGAACGGGTTGCGCCGGCGGCGGTGCGGCAGGGCGAGCCGGGCGGCCACGCGGACGTCGTCCTCGCTGACCTCGTCGCGGCCGCACCAGGCGGCGTGCGCGATCGCGGCACGGGCGGTGACCAGGTCCGCGCGCAGCCCGTCGACGTCGAAGGCGGCGCAGACGGCGGTCACCTGGCGCAGCGCGTCGTCGGAGAGGACGACGTGCGGCAGCCGGGCGCGGGCGTCGGCGATGCGGCGCGCCAGCCCGGCCTCCTCGTCGGCCCAGGACGCCGCGAACCCGGCCGGGTCGGCGTCGTGGGCGAACCGGCGGCGCACCACCTCGGCGCGCTCGGCCGGGTCGCGGGGCGCGGCGACCTCGACGGTGAGCCCGAACCGGTCGAGCAGCTGGGGGCGCAGCTCCCCCTCCTCGGGGTTCATCGTCCCGACCAGCAGGAACCGCGCCGCGTGCCGCACCGAGACGCCCTCGCGCTCGACGTAGGCGGTGCCCAGCGCGGCGGCGTCCAGCAGCAGGTCGACCAGGTGGTCGTGCAGCAGGTTGACCTCGTCGACGTAGAGGACGCCGCGGTGCGCGGCGGCGAGCAGTCCGGGCTCGAACGCCTTGACGCCCTCGGTGAGCGCCCGCTCGAGGTCCAGCGAGCCGACGACGCGGTCCTCCGAGGCGCCCACCGGCAGCTCGACCAGCCGCGCCGGGCGCGTGGAGCCCCGGGCACCGGAGTCGTGCGGGCCGTCGGGGCAGGCCGGGTCCGGAGCGGCGGGGTCGCAGGCGAACCGGCAGCCGGCGACGACGTCCACGGGCGGCAGGACGGCGGCCAGCGCGCGCACCGTCGTCGACTTCGCCGTCCCCTTCTCACCGCGCACGAGCACGCCGCCGACGGCGGGGGAGACGGCGTTGAGCAGCAGCGCCAGGCGCATGTCGTCCATGCCGACGACGGCACCGAAGGGATAGGTCATGCGGGTCGACCGCGCACGGCACGCGTCCTCTCCCCGGGTGTCCACGCCCGGAGGTGGCAGGAGGCGACGGCGGGAGTTCCTGGCTCGCCGGCGGGAACCGGCTCACAGTGGCGGGACCGCGCCGGAGTTCCACCGGGCTTCCTCCACTGCCGTCGCTGTGGCCGCGTCATCAGACCACGACCGCCCCGCCGGGGGACACCCCGCCCTGGTCTCTTGACGGAGTGGAAAGCGACCGGCACTCTTTCCGCCATGGAAAGCCATGAGGTGTACGACCCCTCCCGCGCGGGGGCCGAGCTGGCCGTCCTGCGCTCCCAGCGCGCCGCGCTGGCCGACCGCGCCATGCAGCCCTGGTGGTACGACGCGCTGCTCGGCCTGCTGCTGTTCGGCTTCGTCAGCTCCTACTCCCTGCACAGCACCTGGGTCACCCTCGCCGCGCTGGTCGTCTTCCTCCTGTGTCTGCGTGGGATGGTGGCGCTGTACCGACGGCGCACCGGCTTCTGGGTGGACGGCTTCCGGCGGGGCCCGACGCGACGGGCGATCGTCGTCTGGGTCGTCGTCGTCCTGGCCGTGCTGGGGACCGGCTTCGCCGCCGAGGAGCGCTGGCGCGGCGCGATGGTGGTCGCGGGAGCCGTGCTCGGCGTCGGCGTGGCCGTGGTCAGCCGGTGGTGGACCCGCATCTACGTCACCGAGCTGCGCGAGGGGCTGTGACCGCGGTCGCGCCGCGCTTCGACGCGGTCATCCACCCGCCGCCCCGGCTCCAGGTCTGCGGCCTGCTCGCCGCCGTCGACACGATGGACTTCGCCGCGGTCCGCGACACGGTCGGGGTCAGCGACTCGGTGCTGTCCAAGCACGTCAAGCAGCTCGAGGAGGCCGGCTACGTGCGGGTGCACAAGGCCACCCGCGCCTCCCGGCTGCGCACCAGCCTGTCCCTGACCAGGGAGGGGCGCGCGGCCTTCGACGCGCACGTCGCCGAGCTGCGCCGCATCACCGGCGGCTGAAGGAGGGCGGGAGCCGGTCCGGGACGGGTCGGCCGTGCCGGGAGACTGGCGCCGTGGCGGAGCGGGGGCGGAGGGCGCGGGCGGTCGACCTGGCGCTCGTGGTCGCCGCCGCCCTCGCCGTCACGCTGGCCCTCGACGTCCTCGACCTGCCCTCGCCGTCGCTGTTCGGCGGCCTGGTGGCCGGGCTCGTCCGCGGCCTGGCCGGACACCGCCGGCTCGCCGTCCCGCGGCCGGCCACGACGGCGGCCCAGGGGCTGATCGGCGTCTCGATCGGCGCGCTCGTCGACCCGGACACCCTCGAGGCCATCGCCCGCGACTGGCTGCCGGTCCTGCTGGTCACCGTCGGCACCCTGCTGCTCAGCGTGCTGGCGGGGCTGCTCATGCGCCTGCAGCCCGGCGTCAGCCCCGTGACCGGGGCGTTCGCCATGGTCGCCGGGGGCGCGTCGGGCATCACGGCGATGGCCCGCGAGCTGGGTGCCGACGACCGGATGGTCGCCGTCCTGCAGTACCTCCGGGTGCTGCTCATCGTCGTCCTCATGCCGGTCGCGGCGGCCGCCCTGTTCGGCGCCGAGCCCGGTTCCGGGGGGCCGACGGTGGCCGACGCCGGGCCCGGGTGGCCGGCCGGGCTGCTGTTCGCCGCGGTCTGCCTGGCGACCGGTGCGCCGCTGGCCCGGCTGCTGCGGATCCCCGTCCCGACGCTGCTGGGGCCGCTGCTGGTCGCCGCCGGGCTCGACCTCGGCGGGCTCTCGGCCGGCGCGGACGTCCCGGCACCGCTGGAGATCGCCGCCTTCCTGGTCATCGGGCTCGTGGTCGGGCTGAACTTCGACCGGGACAGCCTGCGCACCGTCGGCCGGGCCCTGCCGCTCGCGCTCGCCGTGATCCTCGCCCTGGTGGCCGCCTGCGCCGGGCTGGGCGCGGCGCTCGCCGCCACCACCGGGGCCAGCGCGCTGGACGCCTACCTCGCCACCACCCCCGGCGGGCTCTACGCCGTGCTGGCCACCGCCCAGGACGGCGGTGCCGACGCCACCTTCGTGCTCGCCGTCCAGGTGCTGCGGCTGTTCGTGATGCTGCTCTCGGCGCCGCTGCTGGCGCGCTGGCTGCGGCACACCGGGGAGTGACCGAGACCGCCGGTTCGGTGCCGCGGGCGCCGAGCGCGCCTACCCTCGACCGGGTGTCGGAGGAGGTGAGGGAGCTGTCCGAGGGCCAGACCGGCGCGGACGCCGGCACGCAGGACGCGGTGCTGCTGTTCGTCGGTGGCCCGCTCGACGGGCGGGTGGAGATCCGCGAGGCGCGGCACGGGGAGCCCCTGCCCACCATCACGCACGTGCACCTGCACGGCGGCCCCAAGGTCGTGCACCGCTACGACCTGACCCCGCTGGGCCCGCAGGCCGGGGTCTACCACCTGCGCCCGCGGCAGGCGGTCCGCGACCAGGTGCGCGACGAGTCCGTCGCCGACTGAAGAAGGACCCTCTATGCCCCCCACCGCTCGGAAGCTCGCGGCGGGGCCCTGCAGGGGGCCTGCTGGCACCGTCGGGACATGGCCGGGGACCCGCTGCTCCTGCTCCACGTGACCGGGCTGCTGGTGGCCTCCACGGGGGACCCGGTGTGGTGGGTGCTGCCCGCGCTGATCGGTCAGGCGCCCATCGCCGTCGCCGAGCGCCGGTTGCACGGCGCGGCCCACGCCCCGGCCGCGACCTGAGCGGTCGGCTCGGAGGTCCGCGCCGCCTACGGCTGTATTGACTTCCTAATGGCGTTAGGGAAACATCGCGGGTGTGACGGGGACCACGGCACCGGACCGCCGGCAGCGGCGCCGCCAGGAGACGATCGAGCAGGTGCTCGCCGTCGCCGTCGAGGTCATGGCCGAGCAGGGCGTGGTCGGGTTGACGCTCGGCGAGGTGGCCCGGCGCATGGGCATCCGGCCCCCGTCGCTCTACGTCTACTTCGACGGCAAGAACGCCCTGTACGACGCGCTGTTCGAGCGGGGGTGGCGCGAGCTGCTGGCCGCCGTGCGCTCGGCCGACGCCGGGGGCCCGCGCCCGAACGCGGCCGCGGACCTGCTCGCCCACGAGGTGGCCTTCGTGCGGTGGGCCGTCGAGCACCCGGCCTACACCCCGCTGATGTTCTGGCGCCCCGTGCCGGGCTTCGTCCCGACGGCGCGGGGCTACGCGCCGGCCGTCGAGATGGCGCAGTACAGCCGCCAGTTCCTGGGGCAGCTGCGCGACCGCGGCCTCCTCCCGCCCGACGTCGACCTCGACCACGCGTTCCGGACCCTCACGGTGGTGGTGAACGGCGTGATCACGCAGCAGCTGGCGAACGCGCCCGGTGAGCCGTTCGAGACCGGCACCTTCACCTCGACCCTGCCCGACGTGGTGGCGATGTGGCTGGCCCACCACGGCGGTCGGGCCGTCCCCGACCTCCGGGCGGCCCCGCCCGGCTGATCCCACCCACCTGCCGAGAGGCACCGTCATGACCGCACCGACCACCCATCGCAGCGCCGCCCGCGCCACCGCCCGCCGGCCCCGGATCGACCGGGACACCGCACTCCGGCTGGCCGCCACCGAGTACGACCGCTTCCTCGTGCAGCTGCGTGCCCTCGGGCCCGAGGAGTGGAGCCGGCCGACCGACTGCTCCGCCTGGGACGTCCGCGCCATGGCCGGCCACGTGCTCGGCATGGCCGAGATGGTCGCCACGGTGCGCCAGTTCGTCGCGCAGAACGCGGCCGCCGCGCGGGCCGGCGGCGGCGTCGACGCCTTGACTGCGCACCAGGTGCGCCGGGAGGCGCAGCTGTCCTCGGAGGGGCTCGTGGACCGAGTCGCCTCCGTCGCTCCCCGGGCGGTGCGCGGGCGGCGGCGCCTGTCCCGCGCGATCGGACGGGTGACGATGCCCGAGGAGGAGGTCGTCGGCGACCGGACCGAGCGCTGGTCCTTCGCCTACCTCTTCGACGTGATCCTGACCCGGGACACCTGGATGCACCGGATCGACATCGCCCGCGCCACCGGCCGCGACCTGCTGCTCACCCCGGACCACGACGGCGTCCTGGTCGCGGACGTGGTGGCCGAGTGGGCGGAGCGGCACGGGTCGCCCCACCGGCTGCGGCTGACCGGTCCGGCCGGCGGCACGTGGACGACGGGCAGGGGCGGCCCCGAGGTGGAGCTGGACGCGGTGGAGTTCTGCCGCATCCTCTCGGGCCGCGGCACCGGTGAGGGGCTGTTGGCCCAGCAGGTCCCGTTCTGAGTCCCCGACACCCCGAGGAGGAGAGCCCCGTGCACGTCTCCCGTCCTGTTCCCGGCGTCACCGTCCTGGCCGATCGGCACGAGGTGCCCGGGATCGGGCACCTGCCGGTGAACGCCTTCGTGCTGCACGCCGCCGAGCCCGTGGTCGTGGACACGGGCCTGAGCCTGGCCGACCGGCGCTTCGTCGAGGACCTCGCCGCCGTCGTCGACCCGGCCGACGTCCGCTGGATCTGGCTGACCCACCCCGACCGGGACCACACCGGCGGCCTGTTCGACCTGCTGGTGGCCGCTCCCGGGGCGAAGGTGGTGACCACCTTCCTCGGCATGGGCATCCTCTCGACCGAGCGGCCGCTGCCGCTGGACCGGGTGCACCTGCTCAACCCGGGCCAGTCGCTCGACGTGGGCGACCGCGAGCTGCGGGCCTTCCGGCCACCGCTGTTCGACAGCCCCTGCACCACGGGGTTCCAGGAGACGGCCACCGGCGCGGTCTTCACCTCCGACTGCTTCGGGGCCCCGCTGCCGACCGCGGAGCTCGCCGTGGCCGACGACGTGCGGGCCGTGCCGGCCGACGACCTGGGGGCCGGTCAGCTGCTCTGGGCGACCGTCGACAGCCCGTGGGTGCACGTCGTCGACCGCACGGCCTTCGAGCGGACGATCGAACCGCTGCGGGCCATGGCGCCGCCGGCGGTGTTCAGCACGCACCTGCCACCGGCGCTCGGCTGCACCGACGCCCTCCTCGACGTGCTGCGGCAGACGCCGGGCGCGGACCCGTTCACCGGACCCGACCAGCGTGCGCTGGAGGAGTTGCTGGCCGGCTTCGCGCCGGCCGGTGCCACCTGACGGGGTCACCCGCCCTGCACGCGGCGCAGTGCTGCGACCACGTCGTCGAAGACCGCGCGATCGATGGACGCGCCCTCGCGGCGGGCCGAGCCGGGCGGCAGGAGCAGCAGGCGGTCCAGGCGCACCTCGCTGGGCCGCCCGCGCGGGTCCCAGCCGCCGCGGCCGACGTCCATCCACCTGCGGCCGTGGCGGGCCTCGTCGGCGGCGTCCCGGTCGTGGTCCCGGCTGGAGAGCATGAGCCCGACCAGGTCCGCGCCGCGGCGGCCGACGACGAGCACCGGACGGTCCTTGCCTCGGCCGTCGCCCTCGTCGTAGGGCACCCACGCCCAGACGACCTCGCCGGGGTCCGGCTCGCCGTCGGCCTCCGGGCGGTGGACGAGCTCGACGCCGTCGAGCCCCCCGGGGAGGTCGCGCACGCCCCGCCCGGCCGGCGCCTCCCGTCGGGGGCCGGCCGACGCGGGAGGGGTGGGCCGCAGCACCGTGCGCAGCAGCGACCTGAGCACCCGGGGCAGGGAGGGTCCGGCCATGCCGGGCACGGTACGGGTGGGGTGGGTGGTGCGTGCGGGGTGTTCCGTGTGACACACAGGTGTCGATCGGACACGAGCACGGTTGGAACTGCCGAGGTCAGGGCACGATGTGCGCACGGGGGCTGTGCGAGGCGTCCCCGGGAGAGGGGGCCGCCATGACCTCGGCCGAGCCGATTCCCCCCGCCCAGCCGCGGGGTCGCGAGGTGAAGGCGAGCGTGCTCGCCGCCTTCCAGCTCGTGGAGGACGCCCGCTACCTGGGTACCGACCGGCGCAGCCGGCACGGGCGCCGGCGGGCGCTCGCCGAACGCGCCGTCGCCTACCGGAGGCTCGCCCGCGACCTGCGCGTCGGCTGAGGGAGGACCCCGCGGCGGAACGGGGTAGGTGGACCGCGTGGCCCCGTCGCCCCCGCCGGTCTACTACGCCGACCTGCACGTGCACTCCCGCTTCGCCTACGCGACGTCCCGGAACCTCACGCTGCCGGTGCTCGACACGACCGCGCGGGAGAAGGGCGTGCGCGTCATGGGCACCGGCGACTTCACCCACCCGGCGTGGTTCGAGGAGCTGAGCAGCCAGCTCGTGCCGGCCGCGGAGGAGGGCCTGTACGTCCGCCACGAGGCCGCCCGGGACGACGCCACCCGGTTCCTCCTGAGCGTCGAGGTCTCCTGCGTCTACCGCCAGGCAGGTCGGGCGCGACGGATCCACGTCCTCGTGGTGCTGCCGAGCCTGCAGGCCGCGGCGGCCGTCAACGGCGCCCTGGCGCAGCGGGGTGCCGACCTCGGCACCGACGGGCGCCCGACGCTGCAGCTGAGCGCGGAGGCCGTCGCCGAGCTGGTCCTCGCGGTGGAGCCGACCGCGCTCGTCGTGCCCGCCCACGTGTGGACGCCGTGGTTCGGCGCGCTGGGGTCGAGGTCCGGCTTCGACTCCCTCGCCGAGTGCTTCGGGGACCTGACCCCGCAGGTCCTCGCGGCCGAGACGGGCCTGTCCGCCGATCCGGCCATGTGCTGGCGGGTGAGCTCGCTGGATGCCGTGGCGCTGCTGTCCAGCTCCGACGCCCACGGGCCACGCACGATCGCCCGCGAGGCCACCCGCCTGGAGGGGGAGCTGTCCTACCCCGGCATCCGCGAGGCCTTCCGCACCGGTGCCCCCGACCGCGCCGGGGAACGCGCGGCCGCGGTGACCCGGCTGGCCGACACCGTCGAGTTCCACCCGGCCGAGGGCAAGTACCACCTCGACGGCCACCGCGAGCACGGCGTCCGGATGACACCGGCGCAGCGGGCGGCCGCCGGTGGGCGCTGTCCCGTGTGCGGCAAGCCGGTCACGGTCGGGGTCCTGTCGCGCGTCGAGGAGCTCGCCGACCGCCCGGTCGGTGCGCGGCCGGACGGGGCGCCGGGGTTCCGGTCGCTGGTGCCGCTGGACGAGGTGCTGGCCGCGGCACTGGGCGTGCGGCCGGCTGCCAAGCGGGTGACCGCGGCGCGCGCCCGGCTGCTCGAGGCCTTCGGCGACGAGCTCGCGGTGCTCACCGAGGCACCCCTCGCCGACGTCGAGGCCTCCGCCGGGCCGCGCGTGGCCGAGGGGATCGGCCGGGTGCGCGCCGGCGAGGTGGACGTCGAGCCCGGCTACGACGGCCAGTTCGGCACCGTGCGGGTCTTCCCGCCGGGGTGACGCCCCGACGACGGTGGACTCGGAGCAGCAGGCCTCGGACCGGTAGCCGCCCGTGGCGGTCCTCCCGTGCGCAGGACCTCGATCGACCGGCGGTCAGGTCACGTCCGCCCTGAGGTCGGCTCGACGCCGGGGCTGTGGGTCACCGCCGTCACCAAGCGTCGTCGCACCTCGTCAGGTGCTGGGGCCATGGACGCGCAGGAGCTCGCCGACGTGGGCCGGACGGCGATCAGGGACGTCGACCGACCCGCTCCGTGCACCGGGTCCTGGGTCCGCGCCGGTCGGCTTCGAGCGGGACCGGTCACCGACGATCGTCGACCTTCCTGGCCGCTTGGAAGCGGTGTTTGATCGCTACCGGGTCGACCATGGCTCTCGAGGATGGAGGGGTGCTCATGAGCGCCACCACGACCTCGACGGCGGCGGGTCCACAACCCACCCCGCCGGACGTCACCGAGGTCTCGCCCGAATCGATCCTGCAGGTCGGGGCCGGGTTCTGGGCGTCGAAGACGCTGCTGTCCGCGGTGGAGCTGGAAGTGTTCACCCACCTCGCAGGCCATCCGCAGGACCTGGAGACGCTGCGTGCGCGGCTCGGGCTGCACCCGCGGTCGGCCCGGGACTTCCTGGACGCCCTGGTGGCCCTCGGCTTCCTGCACCGCACCAACGGGGTCTACCGCAACACGGCCGCCACCGACGCGTTCCTCGACAAGCACAAGCCGTCCTACATCGGCGGCATCCTGGAGATGGCGAACGCACGCCTGTACCGCTTCTGGGGCGACCTGACCGAGGCGCTGCGCACCGGCGAGCCGCAGAACGAGACCAAGCACGGCGGCACACCCCTCTTCGAGGAACTGTATGCCGACCCCGAGCGCCTGGAGCAGTTCGCCGCTGCGATGACCGGGACCAGCCGCGGGGCCAACCTGGAGATCGCCAAGCGGTTCCCCTGGGCCGACGTGGCGACGTTCGCCGACATCGGTACCGCGCAGGGCGACACCGCCGTCCAGATCGCCCTGGCTCATCCGCACCTGACCGGATACGGCTTCGACCTGCCCCCGCTCGCGCCCGTCTTCGAGGACTACGTGCACCGGAACCAGGTGCACGAGCGGCTCACCTTCGTGCCCGGCGACTTCTTCACCGACGCCCTGCCGTCCGTGGACGTGCTGGTGATGGGGCACATCCTCCACGACTGGAACCTGGAGGAGAAACGGTCACTGCTCGCGAAGGCGTACGACGCCCTGCCGGACGGCGGCTCGCTCATCGTGTACGAGATGATGATCGACGACGACAGGTCATCGAACGCCCTCGGCCTGTTGATGAGCCTCAACATGCTCATCGAGTCGCCGGGCGGTTTCGACTTCACCCCCTCCGATTGCATGGGGTGGATGCGGGACGCAGGCTTCCGCCATGCACGCGCCGAGCACCTGACCGGCCCCTATTCGATGGTCGTCGCGGTCAAGTAGCGGTTCCTGGCGCAGCGGTGCAGCCACCTGCGTCCTGGGGCTGTCCCGCCCCGGTGGCGCGACCAGGCGATGCTCCCGGCCGTTGTCCGCCCCCAGGTGAGCTGCCGCTGGCTGAGCCGCTCAGGGCGGATGTCGCCGGTCGCCGCATCAGGCGACGCAGAACTCGTTGCCCTCGGGGTCGGCCAGGGTGGCCCACTCGAACGGGCCCTGCGAGGCCCGGTACAGCTCGGTCGCACCCAGCGCCAGCAGGCGGGCGACCTCGTCCTCCCGCCGATCCGCGCCCACGTGCACGTCCAGGTGCACGCGGTTCTTGACGGTCTTGGCCTCGGGGACCTGCTGGAAGAGCACCCGCGGCCGGCCGGGGTCGGGGGAGTTGAGCGCCGCGCCCGAGCGCCAGACCAGCGCGCCGCGGTGCGTGGTGGTGTCCGCCTCGGTCGCCGCGCCCGAGGCGACCATGCGGCGGATGAACGCCTCGTCCTGCGGTTCGACCCGCCACCCGAGGACCTCGGCCCACCAGTCGGCCAGCCCGTGCGGGTCGGCGCAGTCGATCACGATCTGGACGTCGGTGGCCATGGGCGGACGGTAGGCCCGGCCACCGACAGGTCCTCCCTCAGAGCTCCTGGGCCAGCTCGGCGCGCATCTCCGCCTGCCCGGGCAGCGGCGTGCTCAGCCCGCAGTGGTCGCGCAGCACCTCGCCCAGAGACGGGAAGGTCGAGCGCTCGACCTGCCGGTCGGCGTCCCACAGCCCCGAGCGCATGACCGCCTTGCCGCACTGGAAGTACGCCCGCTCGACGGTCAGCACGAGCACCGACCGCGGCGGGCGGCCGAACTCCGTCAGGTCCACGCCGAGGTCGTCCGGGCCGACGAGGGTCGTCGTCCCGAAGACCTTGAGGGTCTCCTCGAAGCCGGGCACGAAGAACAGCAGGGCGGCGCGCGGGTTGCCCACGGTGTTGCGGAGGCTGTCCACCCGGTTGTTGCCCTGCCGGTCCGGGAGGGCGAGGGTCCGCTCGTCGAGGACCCTCGCGAACCCCGGGTCACCGCCGCGCGGGGAGACGTCCGGCCAGCCGTCGGGAGCGGCCGTGGCCAGCGTGGCGAACGGCGAGAGGGCGATGAACGCCCGGCAGTGCCGGTCCAGGTGGTCGACGACCTTGTCCTGAACCAGCTTCGAGGGCGGGCGGTACCCCGCCAGGACGTCGGGAGCGGTGTCCACGGGTGCACGGTAGCCCGGCTAGCGTGCCCCTCCGTGCCCGCACAGTGGAGTTCCCCGGTCCGGTACGTCGAGTGCGACCAGCAGGGTGTCGTCTTCAACGCCCACTACCTGACCTGGGCCGACGAGGCCTCCAACCACTGGTGGACGGCGCGCGGCCTGCCCTGGGAGGACCTGGTCGCCCGCGGCATCGACCCGCTGGTCAAGGCCAGCTCCCTGGAGTGGACGTCGTCGGCCCGGTGGGGCGACACCGTGACGGTGGACGCAGAGACGGAGGCGGTCGGTCGCACCAGCGTGACGGTCCGGTTCACCGTCCGCGTCGGGGAGCGGGTCTGCTGCGTCGTCCGCAACACCTACGTCGCCATCGCCGGCGGGCGCTCGACGCCCTGGCCGGACGACGTGCGGGCCCGGCTCGCCGAGGGCTGAGCACGGCCGAGGAGGGGGGACCGGTCAGGAGCCCATGGGCTCCATCTCCTCCATCGGGCCGCTGTCCGGGACGGTGAGGCCCGGGACGGCGCCGGGCGCGGCGAGCAGGAGCACGCCGAGGGTGAGCAGCAGTGCCGCCGTCCCGTAGGTGGCCACCCGGCGCCACGGGACGGTCTTCTCGACGGCGATCAGACCGGCGACGAAGGCCATCCAGGCGACGCTCATCACGCCCAGCGCGAACAGCGACGCCATCAGCGCCCAGCAGCAGCCGACGCACCAGGCACCGTGCCCCGCGCCCATCCGCACCGCGCCCGACGGGCCGTCGCGCCAGGAACCGAGCAGGAAGCCCAGCGGGCTGCGGCACCTGCCGAGGCAGACGTCCTTGAGCGGGGTCAGCTCGTAGACGGCCGCGACCAGGAGCGTCACGCCCGCGACCCACCGGCCTGCCCGGTCCCACGCGAGCACGTCCCCGGAGACCCGGGCCACGGCGGACCCGATCAGGTACGCGACCACGCCCGCGCCGGTCCACACGAGCAGGTAGCCCGCCACGAACAGCAGGGGCAGGAGCGGAGCGCGCTTCCTGGTCATGCGGGAGTACAGGGCGACCGTCGGTGCGACCGACGGGAACATCATCGCGGCCATCATCACGACCCAGACGCCGAGGAACCAGCCCAGTGCGCCGAGGCCGGTCCACGGTCCGTCGTCCATGCCGCGCATCCGGTCGGCGCTCCACCACCAGCCGACGGCGGCGAGGGCGAACAGGACGAGGACCAGTCCCAGCCGGACCCGCACCGCGGCGAAGGCGGGCCCGAGGTCCCCGGCACGAGCGTGTCCCCGCGCCGGGGCCCGCGACGCGTCAGGCGGCCCAGGAGAACTCGGCGGTCGAGACACCGGTCTTGCCCTCGTACTCGATGCCGAAGGCGTTGATCCGCGAGCGCCGTGCCTCGGCCATCGTCAGGTCGGGCGCGACGGGGTGGAACGCGCCGTCGAACCGGACGGGCCGACCGGTCTCCGACCCGAAGGGCACGATGTCCTCGACCTCGAAGTCGATCACGTCCCCGACGCGGACGCTGTGCCGCAGCCCGTCCTCGCTGATCTCGATCGCGGCCCGTTCGGCCCCGAGCACCTCCCCCACGAGCGGGGCCAGGGCAGCCATCGGACCGCCCAGTTGCCCGCCGAACACCTGGACCAGCTTGTCGAACTGCTCGTCGGTCGCCTGGTCGTCGACGAACACCCCCAGCCGCCAGTTCCCGTCGGTCATGACCTTCGGCGTGTCGATGATCGCCACCACCCTGCGGCCCCGGATGTCGACGCCGTCAACCTCCCCCTCACGGATGGCGAACACCAGGGTCGCTCGACAGAAGTCGTAGGTCGCACCGTGGTCGAAGGAGAGGTTGCACGGGCACATCAGCTCGCACGAGCAGGTCTCGAAGTAGCTGCCCCTGAGGTTCCACGACATCGCCGGGCTCCCTCCACGAGGAGGGGAGTCTCCATCCGGTGGGAGAGGCGGGTCAACCGCCTCCGGCACCCTGTCGGCCGGCCTCACCTCGGGCCGAGCGCGTCCCCGGGCGGGAGCACCGGCAGGCCGTCGGGGACGCCGTCCTCGAGCAGCCGCCAGAGCGCGTCGGTGTCGGCGTGCTCGGCGACCAGGTCGCCCAGGGCGTCCAGCCGCCGCTCGCGGACGGCCGCGAACTCGGTGTCCGGCGCGGCCACGAACCGCCGTCCGGCCACCCGCGCGACCTCGGCGAGGAACGCGCGCCGGAAGCCGTCGCCCTCCAGGGCCCCGTGCCAGGTGGTGCCGAAGACCGACCCGGCCCGGGCGCCGTCGAGGAAGGGCTCGGCAGGCAGGTCGGAGGAGACCCAGTCCACGGTGACCACCCCGTGGTGGATCTCGTAGCCGCGCACCGGCTGTCCCAGCGCCGTCCCCACCGGCCGGCCGAGGGTCTTCTCCGGCGCGAAGCGGACGTCGGCCGGCAGGAGCCCGAGCCCGGGCACCGTGCCGGCCCGGGACTCGACGTCGTCGGTGATCGTCCGGGCCAGCATCTGGTGGCCGCCGCAGACGCCGAGCACCGGCCGGCCGGAGGCGGCGTGCCGGACGACGGCGTCGGCCAGGCCGGTGGCGCGCAGCCAGCCCAGGTCGGCGACGGTGGCGCGGGTGCCGGGCAGCACGACCAGGTCGGCGTCGGCCAGCTCCTCGGGGGTGGTCGCGTAGCGGACCAGCACCCCCGGCTCGGCGGCCAGCGCGTCGAGGTCGGTGAAGTTGGACAGCCGCGGCAGCCGGGCGACGGCGACCCGCAGCACCTCCTCGCCGTGCGGCGGGCCGGCGGAGGAGACGCCGGTCGGGACGCCGAGGGAGTCCTCCACGTCGACCGCTGCGCCGGCCAGCCAGGGCAGCACGCCGAGGGTCGGGCGGCCGGTGAGCGCGGTGAGCCGGTCCAGCCCGGGCGCGAGCAGGCGGACGTCGCCGCGGAACTTGTTCACCAGGAAGCCGGCGACCAGCCGCTGGTCGGCCGGCGGCATGAGCGCGACCGTGCCGTAGAGCGCCGGGAAGACGCCGCCCCGGTCGATGTCGCCGACGACGACCACGGGCAGCCCGGCGGCGGTGGCCAGGCCCATGTTGGCGATGTCGTCGGCGCGCAGGTTGATCTCGGTGGGGGAGCCGGCGCCCTCGCAGACGACGACGTCGAACCGGGCGCGCAGGTCCTCGAGGCTGGCCAGCACCTGCTCCAGCAGTGCGGCCTTCATCGGCCGGTAGGACAGCGCGGTCACGTCGGCCACGGCCCGGCCGAGGACGACGACCTGGCTGGAGTCCTCGCCCCCGGGCTTGAGCAGCACCGGGTTCATCGCCGCCTCGGGCTCGACGCGGGCCGCGGCGGCCTGCATCACCTGAGCCCGGCCGATCTCCGCGCCGTCGGGGGTGACCATCGAGTTGTTGCTCATGTTCTGCGCCTTGAACGGGGCGACCGACACCCCCTGGCGCACCAGCCAGCGGCAGATGCCGGCGGTCACCACCGACTTGCCGGCGTCGGACGTCGTCCCGGCGACGAGCAGGGCGCCGCCGGAGGCCGGGCGCCGGGGAACGGTGCCGCTCATGCCTGCGGCTGCCCCCAGTCGGCCTTCTCCTGGCCGGACAGCTCGGCGATGGCCTCCATGATCCGGTCGGTCACCACGCGGCGGGCCCGGCCGTTGCGGGCCATCCCGCGCTGCTCGGGGAACGTCAGCGGCTCGCCGAAGGTGACCGACACCTTGTGCGGCCGCGGCCAGCGGGAGTCGACCGGCTGCACCCGGTCCGTGCCGCGCACGGCCACGGGGACGACGGGGCAGTCGGCGGTCAGCGCCAGCCAGGCGACGCCGGTCTTGCCGCGGGCCAGCCGGCCGTCGCGCGAGCGGGTGCCCTCCGGGTAGATGCCGAAGCCCTCACCGCGGCGCAGCACGCCCAGCGCGGTGTCCAGCGCCTCCTGCGCGGCCCGCGACTCCTGCCGCTGCACCGGCATGGCGCCGAGCGCGGTGAACAGCGTGCGGGTCAGCCACCCGCCGACGCCCGTGCCGGTGAAGTACTCCGCCTTGGCCAGGTAGTGCACGCGGCGCGGCGCCGACAGGGGGATCACCATGCTGTCGATGAAGGACAGGTGGTTGCTGGCCAGGATCACCGGGCCGGTGGCCGGCACGTTCTCCCGCCCCGTCACGTGCATGCGCAGCACGACGTGGAACAACGGGCGCAGCAGGAACCGGACGACCAGGTAGAGCACGCCGCGTATCCCTCTCGGCTCGGGGACCGCCGGCGAGCACCGGCGTCAGCGGCATCATCCCGTGCGCCCCCGGGACGGTGGCCTCCCGGGGGCGCACGGGGCGCCCTAGTGGTGCGGCCGGGGCGGGCAGACGTCCCGGATGAGGACCTGGATGTCCTCGGGCAGCCCGGCGTGTCCGGCGGCGGACTCGACGATGGCCACCGCGACGTCGCGCACCTTGCGGTGGGAGTTGCTCGAGATGTGGGCGAGCAGGTCGAAGGCCACCTGCTCGCCGCAGCTGGTGAGCAGCATGAGGATGCCCTTGGCCTGCTCGATCGCCGCCCGGCTGCTCATCGCGGTGCGCAGCTGGGCGACCTCGGTCTCCAGGGCCTGCACCCGGTCGTCCGCGGTCCCGGCCGCTCCCGACCGGGACGCCGGCGGGCGCGGCTCCGGGGGGACCTCGACGAGCACCCCCTCGAGCGCGTCCACCGCCCCGGCCGGGTCGACGACCGGTTCGCCGACGAGGAGGGCGGGGCGCTCCACCCCGCCCCGGCTGCCCAGCCGCACCCGCAGGGCGAAGGGCGTGCCGGTGGTGCAGGCGGCGGCGATGGCGTCGAGGGCCCGGGGCCGGTCGCCGGGGTGCAGCGAGTGGACCAGCAGCTCGGTGCACGGGTGCGCGGCGTTGCGGGCCAGGTTGAGCAGCGCGGCCATCTCCGGGGACCAGGTCCACGTGCCGGCGCGCCGGTCGTAGCGGTACCGGCCGGCCAGCCGCCGTGCGGCGGAGACGGTGCGTGCCGGCTGCGCTGCCGGACGGGCGGGGGACGCGGTGCTGAGGGCCAGGATGGGGGAAGGGGTCGCTGTCATCTCGACTCCACGGGAGTGCCACCGGGTCCAGGCCCGGCCGGGGCGCCGCCGGCCGTGGGTTCGACCTCCGCGGTACGCCGGTGACATGTGGTCGCCGGCCGCTCCGTGTCACCGGACCGTACGACCTCGGAGAGCGACACGCCCGTCCGTCTTCGCCGGTCCCCTGCGCGGCCCCGCGTGTCCCCGTGCGCCGTGCCGTGGAGGTCGCAGAGCGCAGTCGTCTCCTGTCGCTCCGTCAGCGGCGGGGCAGCGCCCGGCCCGCGGCGGCGAGCGCGGCGGCCGTCGTCCACACCGCGCGGGAGAGCCGCACGGCGCGCGGGACGTCGGCGGCCGTGGGCGTCCGGCCGTCGCCGAGCGCCGGACGGTCCTCCACCCGGCTGCCGTAGACGTTGCGGCCGCCCAGCCGCAGGCCCAGGGCACCGGCCAGCGCCGCCTCGCACCGGCCGGCGTTGGGAGAGGGGTGGGCCGCGCCGTCGCGCCGCCACACCGTCCACGCGCCGCGCGACGAGCCGCCGGCCAGCGGCGCGGTCGCCACGGTGAGCGCGGCGGTCAGCCGGGCGGGGGGCCAGTTGGCGACGTCGTCGGTGCGCGCGGCCGCCCAGCCGAAGCGGGCGTACCGCGGCGAGCGGTGCCCCACCATCGCGTCGAGGGTGTTGACCGCGCGGTACCCCAGCAGGCCGGGCAGCCCGGCGAGCGCGCCCCACACCAGCGGGGCGACGGCGGCGTCGGAGGTGTTCTCGGCGACCGACTCCACCGAGGCGCGAGCGAGCTCCGGGACGTCGAGCGCGGCGGGGTCCCGGCCGGCCAGGGTGGGCAGCAGGGCACGGGCGGCGGGCAGGTCCCCGGCGTCGAGCGTGCGCGCCATCGCGGTCCCGGCCCGGCCCAGGGAGGTGCCGCCCAGCACCGCCCAGGTGGCGGCCGCGGTGACCAGCGTGCGGACGGCGGGCCGGCCGCGGGTGGCCCGGTCGAGGAGGACGCCCAGACCGGTCGCCGCGCCGGTCAGCAGCCCGGCGTACGCCGCCCCGGCGGCGCGGGAGTCCCGCCAGAGCGGGCGCTCCAGGGCCGCGGCGGCCCGGCCGAACCCGGCCACCGGGTGCCACCGGCGCGGATCGGCCAGCAGCAGGTCGGCGGCGGCACCGAGGGCCAGCCCCGCGGCGGTGGGCAGGTCGCGCGGGAGCAGCACGCGGCACATCGTGCCAAGCGGCGCCGTCCCTAGGATCGACGGTCATGCGCCTGCCCGGCCGTTACAGCGGCGTCGCCCGGCCGATCGTCACCTACGGCAGCAACCCGGTCCTGCACCGACCGTGCGCGCCGGTGACCGAGTTCGGCAAGGACCTCCGCCGGCTGGTCCTCGACATGTTCGCCTCGATGGAGGCCGCCGACGGCGTGGGCCTGGCGGCCAACCAGATCGGCGTCGACGCGCGCGTCTTCGTCATCGACTGCCCGGACGCCGACGGCGAGGACGTCGTCGGCTACGTGGTGAACCCGGAGCTGACCGTCCTGGAGCCGCACGAGGGGGAGCAGGCCGAGGAGGTCACCGAGGAGGGCTGCCTGTCGGTGCCCGGCCCCTACGCCGAGCTGCAGCGCGCCTTCCGTGCCCGGGTGGACGGCGTCGACGCCGACGGCGCGCCGGTGTCGATCGAGGCGACCGGGATGGCCGCCCGCTGCCTGCAGCACGAGGTCGACCACCTGGACGGGGTGGTCTACGTCGACCGGTTGCCGGAGGACCTGCGGGAGCGGCTGCTGGCGGAGGCATCGGGGCCGACGGGGGGACTGCCGGCGTGACGGAGGTGGTCGTCGTCGGCATCGGTGCCGACGGCTGGGACGGCCTCTCGCCGCGGGCCCGCCGGGCGGTCGAGGACGCCGACGTGCTGCGCGGCAGCGCCCGCCAGCTGGCCCTCGTGCCGGACGACGTCCCCGCCGAGCGGGTGCCCTGGCCCTCCCCGATGGCCCCGGCCCTGGCCGGGCTGCTCGACGAGCGCCCGGGCCGGCGGGTCGTGGTGCTGGCCAGCGGCGACCCGATGCTCTCCGGCGTCGGCGCCTCGTTGGTCCGGTTGCACGGCGCGGGCGCGGTCGACGTGCTGCCGCACCCCTCGTCGGTCACGCTGGCCTGCGCCCGGCTGGGCTGGGCGGTCGAGGAGACGCAGGTCGTGACCGTGGTCGGCCGGCCGGTCGAGCTGCTCGTGCCGCACGCCACCCCCGGCCGGCGGCTGCTGGTCCTCGGCTCGGACGGCGGCACCCCAGCGGAGGTCGCCCGGCTGCTGACCGGGCACGGCTACGGCGCCAGCCGGGTGGTCGCGCTGGCGCAGCTGGGCGGGCCGGCCGAGCGGCGGTACGCCGGCACCGCTGCGCAGTGGCCGTACCCGGAGACCGACCCGCTCGTCGTCACCGCCGTCGAGGTGGTCGCCGACCCCGGCACCGTGCCGCTGGCGCCCGTGCCGGGCCTCCCCGACGACGCGTACGCGCACGACGGCCAGCTGACCAAGCGCGACGTCCGCGCGGTCACCCTCGCCCGGCTCGCGCCGCTGCCCGGCCGGCTGCTGTGGGACGTCGGCGCCGGTGCCGGCTCCATCGGCATCGAGTGGATGCGCGTGCACCCCTCCTGCCGGGCGGTCGCGGTGGAGTCCGACGTCGCTCGCGCCCGGCGGGTCGCGGAGAACGCCGCGCGGCTCGGCGTCCCCGGGCTGCAGGTGGTCGAGGGCCGCGCGCCGGCCGCGCTCGACGGGCTGCCCGAGCCGGACGCGGTCTTCGTCGGCGGCGGGCTCACCAGCGAGGGGCTGCTGGAGACCTGCTGGGCCGCGCTGCGCCCGGGCGGCCGGCTGGTGGCCAACGCGGTGACCGTCGAGGGCGAGGCGGTGCTCGCCGCGTGGCGGTCGCGGGTCGGCGGCGAGCTGACCCGGCTCTCGGTCGCGTACGCGGCACCGGTCGGCGGCTACACCGGCTGGAGGCCCGCCATGCCCGTGACGATCTGGAGCGTGGTGAGGTGACGGTGTTCGTGGCCGCGAGGAGCGGGGCCCAGGCCCCCTGCAGGGACCCGCTGCGAGCTCGCGAGCGCTGGGGGGCAGGGGGTCCTTCTACCGACGAGGGGCCGGACGCGCTCAGCGCAACGGGGGGACGGCACCTGGCCGCGGTGTCGTCCGGGAGGACGACGGTGTCATCGTGACCGTGTACTTCATCGGCGCCGGGCCCGGGGCGGCGGACCTGGTCACGCTGCGGGCGGCGCGGCTGATCGCGTCGGCGCCGGTCTGCCTGTACGCCGGTGCGCTGGTGCCGCGCGAGCTGCTGGACACCGCCCCGGCCGGCGCCCGGCTGGTCGACACCGCCGACCTCGACCTCGACCAGATCACCGCCGAGCTGGTGGCCGCCCACGGGGCCGGCCTCGACGTGGCCCGGCTGCACTCCGGCGACCCGTCGATCTACAGCGCCGTGGCCGAGCAGATGCGCCGGCTCGACGCCGCCGGGGTGCCCTACGAGGTCGTGCCCGGCGTCCCGGCGTTCGCCGCGGCGGCCGCGTCGCTCAAGCGGGAGCTGACCGTGCCGGGGGTGGGGCAGACCGTCGTCCTCACCCGGACCAGCGCCCGCTCCACCCCGATGCCGCCCGGCGAGGAGCTCGCCGCCTACGCGGCCACCGGTGCGACGCTGGTGCTGCACCTCGCCGTCCAGCGGATCGCCGAGCTCGCCCCCGAGCTGGCCGAGCACTACGGGGACGACGGCCCGGTCGCCGTGGTCGCCCGCGCCAGCCGGGACGACGAGCTGGTGCTGCGCGGCACGCTGGCCGACATCGCCGGGCAGGTCGAGGCGGCGGGCGTGCGGCGGACGGCGGTGGTGGTCGTGGGCCCGGTGCTCGCGGCGGCGGAGTTCCCCGACAGCCACCTGTACTCGACCACGCGATGCCGGGGTTAGGCCCGCCCGACCACGGTGCCGGCCCGGTCGATCACCACCACGTCGACCTCGACCGGCGCCCCGCGGAGCACGCCGAGCGCCGTCCTGCGGGCGCCGGCGGCCACCAGGTCGCCCAGCGGCAGCCCGGCCGCCCGGCACCGCTGCAGCGCGTCGAGCGCGGTGTTCGCGCCGCGCACCCCCTCGACCAGGTCGGGCGCCCCGCCTGCGCCGCGCACCATCGCGGCCAGCGACTCCGTCGAGACCTGCGAGCGGCCCGAGTGCAGGTCGAGGTGGCCGTCGGCGAGCTTGGCCAGCTTGCCGATCCCGCCGGCGACCGTCAGCCGGGGCACCGGGTGGCGGCGCAGGTACTTCAGCACCGCGCCGGCGAAGTCGCCCATGTCGAGCAGCGCGTCCTCCGGCAGCCCGTACAGCTCGGTGACCACCCGCTCGCTGGTCGAGCCGGTGCACCCGGCGACGTGCTGGTGACCCGCAGCCCGCGCGACGTCGATGCCGCGGCGGATCGAGTCGATCCACGACGAGCACGAGTAGGGGACGACGACACCCGTCGTCCCCAGGATCGACAGCCCGCCGAGGATGCCCAGCCGCGGGTTCCAGGTCCTGCGGGCCAGCTCCGCCCCGTTCTCCACCGACACCTCGACGACGACGTCGCCGGTGCCGCCGTGCCGCGCGGCGACCGCGGCCACGTGCGCGCGGATGAACTGCCGGGGCATCGGGTTGATCGCCGGCTCGCCCACCGGGAGCGGCAGCCCGGGTTTGGTCACCGTCCCGACGCCCTCGCCGGCCCGGAAGACGACCCCGCTACCCGGCTCGCCGTGGCTGACCCGCGCCGAGACCAGCGCACCGTGGGTGACGTCGGGGTCGTCGCCGGCGTCCTTGACCACGCCCGCGGTCGCGGCGTCGTCCTCGAGCCGTTCGGTGGCCAGCGCGAACGACGGGTGCTTGTCGTGGGGCAGGTCGATCTGCACCGGGTCGGGGAACCCACCGGTCAGCAGCGCGGTGTAGGCGGCGGTGGTGGCCGCGGTCGCGCAGGCGCCCGTCGTCCAGCCGTAGCGCAGCCCCGTGCTGCCCTCGCGCCCCGCCTCGGTCACCTGACCAGCATGCACGGGGCGGCTGCGTGACCGGCCGGGTGCTGGTCCTGGGCGGGACGTCGGAGGCCCGGCGGCTCGCGGAGCGGCTCGTGGCCGAGGGCGTCGACGTGCTCAGCTCGCTGGCCGGCCGCGTCGCCGACCCGGTGCTGCCGCCCGGCGAGGTGCGGGTCGGCGGCTTCGGCGGGACGGCGGGCCTGGCGGCGGCGCTCGACGGCGTGGCCGCTCTGGTCGACGCCACCCACCCGTTCGCCGCCACCATGACCGCGCACGCGGCGGCCGCGGCCGCGGCGACCGGCACCCCGCTGCTGCGGCTGCAGCGCCCCGGCTGGACGGCGCAGCCCGGTGACGACTGGGCTTTCGTGGACTCCCTGGCCGACGCGGCGACGGCGGTGGCCGGCGCCCGCGTGGTGCTGCTGACCACCGGCCGTCAGGGCCTCGCCGCCTTCGCCGGGCTGAGCGGGCACTGCGTCGTCCGCTCGGTGGACCCGCCGGAGCCGCCGCTGCCGGCCCGGACCACGGTGGTCCTCGCCCGCGGCCCGTTCACCGTCGAGGACGAGCGGGCGCTGATGACCGCGCACGGCGTCGACGTCCTCGTCACCAAGGACAGCGGCGGGCCGATGACCGCGGCCAAGCTCACCGCGGCCCGGGAGCTCGGCGTCCCCGTGGTGCTGGTCCGCCGGCCGCCGCTGCCCGAGGGCGTGCCGGTGGCCGCGACCGTCGAGGAGGCCGCGGCCTGGGTGCTCAGGGTGCGCGGAACGACCAGGCCGCCAGCCACACCACGCCTCCGGTGACCACCAGGGCCAGCGGCACGTGCGTCGTGATCGAGCCCGAGCTGCCCAGCGCCGCCTGGACGAAGGTCAGCACGAAGACCGCCGCGGCCAGCGCGGCCGGCCACCACACCCGCGTGCGCCGCCCGTGCAGCACCGTGGCGACCAGCAGCAGCCCGGTGGTCACGTGCAGGGCGATGGCCCCGGTGCCGTGACCGCCGACGGCGTCCTCGCCGACGAGCATCCGGCCGGCCGAGAGGAACTGCCAGAACAGCACCAGCACCGACAGCACCGCGGCTGCCTGCACCGGCCGGAGCGTCGAGACGGGGGCTGCCACGGTGGTGTCGCGGGTCCGGGTCATGCGGGCCTCCGGGGTCGGACGACGGCAGGGGTGCTTGAAGATCGAAGCAGCTGACCGCGATCCGCACCAGGGGCTCGCCTGCCGCCTGGCCCTGGTCGACCTCGACGGCACGCTCGTGAACTCAACGCCCGGCACCCGGTCCTCGGTGCGGGCCGCGGCCGCCGCGCTGGGGCTGCCCGAGCCGACGGCGGAGCAGCGCGCGGGATGGTCGGCCCACCGCTGCAGGACGGGTCCGCCCTCGTCCTCGGCGTCCCGGCCGACGACGTCCGGCGGGCCGTCGCCGCCTACCGCGCGCACCACACCGCGGGCGCGCTGCTCGACGCGACCGCGTACCCCGGCGTCCCCGAGCTGCTCGCCGACCTGACCGACGCCGGCGCCACCCTCGCCGTCGCGACCAGCGAGCCGGCGGCCGCGGGCGCCGCGGTGGTGGTGGCGACACCCGCGGAGGTCCGGGCGGCTCTCCGGGAAATCGGCTGACGTTCCGTACGGTGCCGTGCAGGATCTCCGCCGGCGGTCCGACGACGACGAGGAGGAACAGCACGGTGCGCGCGCTGACGGAGAAGCAGGTGCGGCGGTCCTTCGTGAACTGCTCGCGCGGCGAGGCCGAGGCCATGACGCTGCCGCGCACCTTCGCGGAGACGCCGTGGGAGGAGCTCGTCGTCCTCGGCTGGCGCGACCCGAAGGCACCGCTGCGCGGCTACCTGGTGGTCGAGCGGGACGGCGGGCCGGTCGGCGTCGCCGTCCGCGCGGCCGACACCCGGATGTCCTCGGCGACGCCGGCGATGTGCCTGCTGTGCCAGACGGCGCAGTCGGGCAGCGACGTCTCGCTGTTCACCGCGCGCCGGGCGGGCGAGGCCGGCCGCAACGGCAACACGGTGGGCACCTACGTCTGCGCGGACCTGGCGTGTGCCGTCCGCGCGCGTGAGGAGATCCCGCCGTGGTTGCGGGAGCGCGACCCCGAGGAGGTCGCCGCCGAGCGCACCGCGGAGCTCGAGCAGCGGGTGCACGGGTTCCTGGACGCCGTCCTGCGCTGACCTGGCACCGCTTCAGGTTCCGGCGACGACCGGTTCGGGACGGCGCTCGGCCGCGCGCCGGTGCCGCAGCAGCCCGGCCACCGCGGCCAGGGCCAGGCCGATCACGGCCACCCCGTACACCGCGGTGGTCGGCCCCAGCCCCACCGCGCCCGAGGCCAGCCCCGCGGCGACGGCCGGGATGCTGAAGGCCAGGTAGCCGACGACGAAGACGCTGGAGAGCAGCCCGCCGCGCTCGCCGGGCACGACGCCGGCGGTCACCGTGGCCACCGCGCCGAGGAAGGCCGCACCGAAGCCGAACCCGGACACCGCTGCGGCGGCGAAGAACAGCGCGCCGCTGCCGGCGGCCAGCGAGACGATCGTGCCGCCGACGCCCGCGGCGAACACCAGGCAGCCGGCGGTCATCGCGGTGTGCGGGGCCGCGTTCCGCATGGTGATGCCGCCGACGGCGCCCATGCCCTGCATGGCCACGATGACCAGGCTGCCGACGAGGTGGTCCTCGAGGCCGAACACGCCGGCGACCACGGACGGTCCCAGCGAGAGGTAGAGGCCGCCCAGCGCCCACATCGCCACCAGGCACGGCGCCGCGACCAGGAACGCCGCCCGCTGGGCGGCGGGCACGTGCACCCGCGGCCACAGCGAGGCCAGTGCGCCCGGGATCCGCGGCGAGGACTCCGGCAGCACGAGGGCCACCCCTGCGGCGACGGCGAACAGCACGGTCAGCGTGCCGAAGACCCAGTCGGTGGGGGCGGGGACGAGGTCGACCGCCAGCCCGGCGCTGACGGCGCCGAGGGCGAGGGCGAACCCGGGGGAGGCGCTGTTGACCAGGGCGCCGAGGGGACGGTCGCTGCGCTGGTGGTCCAGCAGGGTCGCGCCCAGGGCGCCGGTCAGGCTGCCGACCGACAGGCCCTGCACCACCCGCGCGGCCAGCAGCCAGCCCACCGAGTCGGCGGCCCAGAACAGCGCCATGGCGACGACCTGCAGCAGCATCCCGGCCACGATGACCGGCCGCCGTCCCACGTGGTCCGACAGCGCGCCGACCACCAGCAGCGTGGCGAGCAGCGCGAGGGCGTAGATGCCGAAGACCGTCGTCAGCACACCGGCGGAGAAACCGAAGCGCTCCTGGTAGACGCGGTAGAGCGGCGACGGGACGCCGGACGCGGCGAGGACCAGGACGAGCAGCGCGGCCGCCGTCCAGAACGAGACGGCGCGGGACGCGCGGCGGGCGGGCACGCAACAGCGCAAGGCCGCCCGCCGCGTCCGCATTCCCGACGGTGGGCGCGCGGGCCGCTCAGTCGCGGGTGAAGCCCGGCGGCAGGACGACGTCCTCGCGGGTCAGGTCGTGCACCGAGGCCCTGCCCAGCCCCAGCAGCGCCTCGTCGATGCCCTGCCGGATGATCGCGAGGACGTTCTGGACGCCGCGCTCGCCGTTCGCGGCCATGCCCCACAGGTAGGCGCGGCCGATCATCACCGCCCTGGCGCCCAGGGCCATCGCCTTGACGACGTCGGCGCCGCGGCGCACCCCGCCGTCCATGAGCACCTCGACCTGGTCGCCGACCGCGTCGACCACCCCGGGCAGCGAGCGGATCGCCCCCGGCGTGCTGTCGAGGTTGTTGCCGCCGTGGGTGGAGACGGAGATGGCGCTGACGCCGGCGTCGACCGCGCGGCGGGCGTCGTCGGGGCGGGTGATCCCCTTGAGCATGAACGGCCCGCCCCACTGCTCGCGCAGCCAGGCGACGTCCTCCCAGGTGGGCAGCGGGGTGCCCATCCACTGGCCGTAGGCGCCGAAGAAGTTCGGCGGCTCCTCACCGCCGAGCGCCAGGTTCGGGACCGTGAGCTCGGGGATGGAGCCCGACCGCAGGTAGGTCGCCAGCCAGCGCGGCTTGCGCACCACCTCGGGGGCGAACTTCAGCGCGTTCCTGACGTCGATCTTCTCGGGGATGGGCGGGCTGCCCCAGTCGCGGCGGGAGGCGAACGACCAGTCCAGCGTCATCATCAGGCCCTTGGCGCCCGCGGCCCGCGCCCGCTCCGCGCGGGCGAGGATCGTCTCGCGCGAGCCGACCCAGTACATCTGGAAGAACAGCTTCTGCTGGGCCGCGCCGACCTCCTCGACCGACTTGCTGGCGAAGGAGGACAGGCCCATCGCGACGTCCTGGGCCGCGGCCGCGCGGGCCACCGCCACCTCGCCGTCGGGGTGCACCGCCTGCACGCCGGTGGGGGAGACCAGCACCGGCATGCTGACCTCCTGGCCCATCACCGTGGTCGCCGTGTCCCGCTTGGCGGGCAGGTCGGCGACGTGCGGGCGCCAGGTGATCTCGTCGAAGGCGGCGACGTTGTCGTTCGCCGTCAGCCCCTTCTCGGTCCCGGCCACCAGCGCCAGGTAGACCGACCGCGGCAGCCGCTTCCTCGCGCGGTGCTGGGCCTCCTCGACGGTCTCGAACCAGTCCTTGGTGCTCGCCATGGGAGCCCCTCCCGCGGTCGGCCGGTCATCAGCGCCGTCCCGCCCACGGTGACGTGCGCCACGTCGCGGGCCATCGTGCCAGGCGTGGCACTGAGTGTCACGACTCCGGGGAGGGGGAGTGCGGCCCCGCCCTGAGCCTGCGGAGGGTGGGGAGGACGGGGTCCTCGCTCAGGAGGGGCGTGCGTCCGGGTGCGTGCGGGGGCTGTAGACCGCGCCGGTGGCGCTGACCCGGGTCTGCGACGAGCCGACGATCACGCAGCAGCGCATGTCGACGGTCTGCGGGTCCAGCTCGCCGAGGGTGGTGACCCGGATGCTCTCCTCGGGGCCACCGACGTCCCTGCCGACGACGACCACCGTGCCGGGCTTGCGGCCCTCCAGCAGCACCTGCTGGGCCTCGGCGAGCTGGTGCGGGCGGGCCTTCGACCGCGGGTTGTAGAGCGCGAGCACCAGGTCGGCGGCCGAGGCGTGCCGCAGCCGCTCGACGACGACGTCCCAGGGCTTGCGGACGTCGGAGAGGCTGACCACGCAGAAGTCGTGGCCCAGCGGCGCGCCGACCCGGGCGGCGACGGCCTGCGCGGCGGTGAGGCCGGGCAGCACCCGCACCGGGACGTCGGCGTACCCGGGCCGCTCGGCGACCTCGAGCACCGCGGCGGCCATCGCGAAGACGCCGGGGTCGCCGCTGGAGACGACCGCGACCCGCCGTCCCGACCGCGCCAGGTCGAGGGCGTGCGCGGCGCGCTCGGCCTCGACCCGGTTGTCGCTGGGGTGGCGGGTCTGCCGCGGGTTGGCCGGCACCCGGTCCAGGTAGGGGCCGTAGCCGACCAGGTCGTCGGCGGTGGCCAGCGCCTCGGCGGCCTCCGGGGTGGTCCAGCAGCGGGCGCCCGGGCCGAGGCCCACGACGACGACCTCGCCGGTGCGGGGCGCGGCGTCCTCGGACCGCCCGGGTCCGGGGGGCGGGTCGGTCAGCGGGCTGGGCAGCAGGGCGAGGGAGAAGTAGGGGACGGTCGCCGGGTCGACGTCAGCCAGCGGCATCGTGCGCTGCCGGTCGGTGCTGGCCCGCTCGACGTAGAGGGCGCGGTCGAGCACCCCGGCGGCGTCGAACGCCTCGCGCACGTTGCCGAACGTGCGGCCCAGCTTCATCACGGCAGCGGCGTCCGTGGTGGCCAGCCACTCGGTGAGCTCCTCGGCGGGCAGCGTGCCGGGCAGCACGGTGAGCACCTCGTCGCGCTCGACCAGCGGCCGGCCGACCGCCGCGGCGGCGCCGCTGACGCTGGTCACGCCGGGCACCACCTCGGTCGGGTACCGGTGGGCCAGCCGCTTGTGCATGTGCATGTAGGAGCCGTAGAAGAACGGGTCGCCCTCGGCGAGGACGACGACGTCGCGGCCGGCGTCCAGGTGCGCGGCCAGCCGAGCCGCGGCCGCCTCGTAGAACTCGTCGATCGCGCCCTGGTAGCCGCCGGGGTGGTCGGTCGTCTCGGTGGTCACCGGGTAGACCAGCAGCTCCTCGACCTGACCCTCCCGCAGGTAGGGCGCGGCCACCGCGCGGGCGACCGAGCGGCCGTGCTGGGCGGCGTGGAAGGCGACGACGTCGGCGGCGGCGATGAGCCGGGCGGCCTTGACGGTCACCAGCTCGGGGTCGCCGGGGCCGAGGCCGACCCCGTACAGGCGTCCGGTGCGGGGGCCGCTCACTCGATGCCCCCCGCTCCCGCGGGACGCTCCGCTCCTCGCTCGTTCCTCGCTGCGATGCTCACGTCCCCGTCCGCTCATTCGACGTCGCTCGCGATCGCGTTGACGGCAGCCGCCGTGATGGCGCTGCCGCCGCGCCGCCCGCGGACCACCAGGTGCTCGAGGTCGGAGGCGGCCAGGGCGTCCTTGGACTCCGCCGCCCCGATGAAGCCGACCGGGATGCCGAGGACGGCGGCCGGGCGCGGCGCCCCGGCGGCGACCATCTCCAGCAGGTGGAACAGCGCGGTCGGCGCGTTGCCGATGGCGACCACCGCGCCGTCCAGCCGGTCGCGCCACAGCTCGAGCGCCGCGGCAGTGCGGGTGGTGCCGAGGTCGGCGGCCAGACCCGGGGTACGCGGGTCGTTGAGCGTGCAGACGACGTCGTTGTCCTTCGGCAGCCGCCGCCGGGTGACGCCCGAGGCGACCATCTCCGCGTCGCACAGCACCGGGGCGCCGGCGTCCAGCGCCTCGCGGGCCCGGACGACGACGTCGGGGGAGAAGGCGAGGTCCTCGACCAGGTCCACCTGCCCGCAGGCGTGCACCATCCGCACCGCGACGCGGGCGACGTCCTCGGGCAGGCCGGCCAGGTCGGTCTCGGCGCGGATCGTGGCGAACGAGCGCCGGTAGATCTCCGCGCCGTCCTTCTCGTACTCGTACTCGTACATCAGCTCCACCCGACTCGGTATCCGGTCCCGGTCGCCACCACGTCGACGACCTCGCCGCGGGGACGGCCACAGCGGCGCTCGCACCCGGCCCAGTGCTGGCGGGCACCGCCCGCCGGCAGTGTGCCGGTTGCCACGGCCCGGGCGGCGTCGGCGCGGACGTCGGCCAGCGACTTCGCGCACCCCGGCCGGCCCGCGCAGGCGGTCACCCTGGTCCAGGCGTCGTCCGCGTCGAACACCATGCCGGTCCGGTGCAGGGCGACGGCCGCGTCGTCGACGGCGTCCTCGGCCAGGCCGGGGACGACGACGCTGCGCCACGGCGTCAGCTGCACCTCGTCGGCGAGGCGGGCCAGCAGGTCGGCCTGCTCCGCGGAGAGCCGGCCGAGCGGGACGACGGCGGCGAGGGCGGTCCGTCCGTCGTGCTGCGCCACTGCACCGACCGGCCCCAGCGCCGGTGCCGGAGGGACGTCCACCGTTCCGCCCCGGCGGCCGGTCAGGCGGGCCCCGACGCGGATCGCGCCGTCGTCCAGTTCCGCCAGTCGCCAGGCGGTGCCGCCCTGGGCGGCGCGCTCGTCGAGGAACGCGCGGGTGGCGGCGAGGGCGAGCGCGACCGCCTCGTCCGGGTGGGCGCGCCACCCGGAGTCGGTGCCGGCGAGGGTCAGGGCGACCTCGGCGGGGGAGAGGGCGAGCAGGCCGACGTCCCCACCGAGGCCGGCCACGTCGCCGCGGCCGTCGTCGAGCGTGGCGAGGTACCGGCCCGGCAGCGCGGCGAGCGCGGGGTCGGCACAGATCCCGGCGTCCAGCGCACGCACCCACGGCCGGACGTCGACGTGCCCGCCGGCCCGGCCGGTCAGTGCGCTGGCCAGCACGTTGCGCACCCGCTCGTGCGACGCGCTGGGCAGCAGGCCGACGGCGGCGAGCCGGTCGCCGAGCTCGGCCTCCGCGCCGTCGGCCAGGCCGCGCACCTGCACGTTGCCCCGGCTGGTGAGCTCCAGTGCCCCGTCGCCGAGGTCGCGCGCGGCAGCCGCGAGCGCCCGCAGCTGGCCGCCGGTCAGCAGCCCGCCGGGGACCCGCACCCGGGCCAGCGCACCGTCGGCGGCGGCGTGGGTCTGCAGCGCACCGGGGCACGCGTCGGCCCGGAGGCGGGCGGCGGTGGGGGTGCGGGCGGTCATGGCGGTGGCGAGGGTACGTCCCGCCGTCCCGCCCGGTGGCCGGCGGCGGCCCGGTCAGCCGAGCCGGCGTGTCTGGTCGAAGGACATCCACACCCGGCGGCGGTCGCCGCGGCTGTGCACCTGCGCCATGGCCGCCACCCGGCGCCGCTGGTCGTCGGTGCCGGCGTGCAGGGCGACGGCGCGCTCGGCCTCGCGCATCGCCTGCTCCGCGGCGACCTCCTCCGGCGTCGACGGCAGGTCGTCGTCCTCCTCCTCCGCCAGCGCGTGCGGGTGGGCGTACGGGCTGTCCTCCGGCAGGTGGCCGCTGATCCGGCCGTAGGCGCCGAGCGTGAGCAGGAGCAGGCCGACGACGACGGAGAACACGACGTTCTCGAACTCGAACGCCAGGATGTTGAAGGAGGTCCGCAGCACCGCCAGGTTGACCAGGGCGGAGAGCAGGAACAAGGAGCCGGCGACGATCATGATCGTCGAGGTGATCCGCGGGCTGCGCGCAGCGGCGATCAGCAGGACGACCGCCATGACCACCGAGATGGTCGACAGCAGGCCGTTGGAGGACAGGCCGAGGATGCGCTCGCCCTCGGTGGAGAAGTAGTCCAGGCCGCCGGCGAAGCCGAGGAGGCCGAAGACCAGGAGCACGAGCGCCACCAGGACGGCGCCGGTGCGTTGGACGGCGTACACGCGGGCGCCGGGGCCTGGGCGCTCCTCGCTGGTGTCGGCCGTGCGGTGCGAGAGGTGCGGTCGTAGTGCCATGAGATCTCCCCGGGGGAGTGGGACGGTGCCCATTCTTCTCCCTCTCCCGCTCGTTGGATGCACTACAACGATGCGGGTTTCGACGTCTTTCCGTGGGAAGCCGCGGCGGGGGCGGTGGGTTGTCCCGGCATGACCCAGCGCGACCTGCACTCGGAGTTCCTCCGCGCGGACCTCTTCCTCGCGATGGGGCAGCCGATCGAGGCGGCGCGCCTGCTCGAGCCGCTCGTCGAGGCCGAGCCGGCCAACGAGGCCGCCCTCGAGCTCCTGGCCCGCGCCTACTTCGGCTCCGCCCAGCTGACGAGGGCGGAGGACGCGCTGACCCGGCTGGTGGGGATGGCCCCGGCCAACGGCTGGGCGCGCCGGGCGCTGGCCCGCACGCTGGAGCGGCAGAGCCGGCCGGGCGAGGCGGTGGCGCACCACCGGGTGGCCGACGCCCTCGGCGCCGCCTGAGCGAGGACCCCGTCCCGGGCCCCACCCTCCGCGGACCCGGCTGGTCCGGCTACCGGCCGGCGGCCAGTCGCCGGACCAGCCGGACCGACGCGTCGGGGTCCAGCGCCATCTCGGTGAGCAGCTCGAACGCGCGGCCGTACCGGTGCACCTCGGCCTCCCCGTCGACGAACGCGATCCGCGTCTTGTTCTCCAAGTAGACGACGTCCGGCGTCCCGGTGGCGCGCGACTCGAGGGCGGAGAACGAGCCCGCGGTCACCGGCGGCAGCCCGGCGTCGAACGGCAGCACCTGCAGGGTGACGTTCGGCCGGCCGGCCACCTCGGCGAGCCACTCCAGCTGACCGCGCAGCACCGCCGCACCGTCGGGCGCCCCGGGCGCGCCCGCGGTGCGGTGGAGCACCGACTCGTCGAGCACCGCCCACAGCTGCATCGGGTCGGCCGCGTCGAGGACCTCCTGCCGCCGCCGGCAGACCTGCACCCGGCGTTCGACCTCGGGGGGTGCGGGCCGCTCCCAGGTGGAGAGCACCACCTGGCGCACGTAGTCCGGGGTCTGCAGCAGCGCGTGCGGCACCAGCGCGCCGAAGCAGCGCAGCGCCCGGGACCCCGCCTCCAGCCGGATGAGGTTGGCGTACCCGGGGGACAGGGTGTCGGCGTAGGCGTCCCACCAGCCGCGCGGCCGGGCCGACGGTGCCAGCCGGCGCAGCAGGTCGGCCCTCGCGTCGGGGACCCGGTACAGCTCGAGCAGCCGGTCGAGGTCGTCGGCGGCGATGCCGATCCGCGCCGTCTCGATCCGCGACACCTTCGACGGCGACCACCCGAGGCGCGCGGCGACGTCCTTGGCGTGCAGCTGCGTGTCCGTGCGCAGCTGGCGCAGCTCGCGCGCCAGCCGCCGCCCCCGCACCGACGGGGTGTCCCGGTCCACCACGGCCGGACGATAGCCACCCCGTGCAATCGTGCAAGCACGCTCGCGGACGGCGGGTGGGACGTGCGACCGTCGGCGTGCGGCCGCAGCCCCTCTCGATCCTCGACGCGAAGGACGACGGACATGACCGGAACGCACGTCCCCCTCCTCGGCTCCGACCTGTACGAGGTCGCCTACCTGGCCGGTGGCCCGCGCCGGGCCGTCGAGGCCGCGGTGGTGGCCCTCGTCGAGGACGGCCGCCTGGGGGTCACCCCCGCCACCGCGGAGCTGCACGTGGTCGACCCCCGCCGCCGGCACCCCGTCGAGGCCGCCGTGCTCGACGCCGCGGGTCCGCGCGCTCGCCGGTCGATCGACGGGATCGCCTGGCGGGTGCGCACCGACGCCCGGCTGGCCGCGCTCGCCGGCGGGCTGCAGCAGGCCGGGCTGGTGTCCCGGCGCGGTGGCGTGCACGCCACCGCCGAGCGGGCCTGGACGGCGCTCGGGCTGACCCGCGCGGGCCGGCGGGAGCTGCGCCGGCTGCGGTCCGCCCCGGCGGTCGTCGGCCGCGCCGAGGCGCTCGCGGTGGCGCTCGACGGTCCCCGGGCGTGGGCCGACACCGAGCGGCGCGCAGCCGTCTTCGCCCCGCCCCGGCCCTACGTGCCGACGACCCCGGGCCCCAGCGTGCGCGAGGTCCGCCGCAGCCACTCCGGGGTGTACGCCCACGGCGGCTCCGTGGGCTGGGTCGGCGGTGGCCTCGGCGGTGACTGCGGTGGTGGCGGCGGCGACGGCGGGGGCTGCTGACCCGGCGCAGCCGACCGACTCCGCCGCGGCCCGCACCGCCTCTTGCCCGGGGAACACCCAGCGGTTCCCGGCCGGGTCCTGGCCGCGAGGTGCCAGCTCCGCCCGGTAGCGTGCCGTCGGTGTTCACGCTGCTGTCGACCAGCGACACCGACCTCCTCTCCGCCCGCGCCAGCGGCGCCGACTGGCGGCTGGGCAACCCCGCCCGCCTGGACGACGCGGGCGTCGCCGCGCTCGCCGCCGGCACGGACCTCGTCGTCGTCCGCATCCTCGGCGTGCGGCGGCAGTACGAGGAGCTGCTCGCGCCGCTGCTGGCCGGGCCCGCGCCGGTCGTCGTCCTCGGCGGGGAGGCGCTGCCCGACGCCGAGCTGATGGAGCTGTCCACCGTCCCGATGGGGGTGGCGACCGAGGCGCACGGCTACCTGGCGCAGGGCGGCCCGGACAACCTGGTGCAGCTGCACCGCTTCCTGTCCGACACCGTGCTGCTCACCGGCGAGGGTTTCGAGCCGCCGGTCGTCGCGCCGGACTGGGGCGTGCTGGAGCGGCCGTCCACGGGCACCGGTCCCACCGTCGCCGTCCTCTACTACCGGGCGCACCACCTGGCCGGGAACACCGCGTTCGTCGAGGCGCTGTGCGGTGCCATCGAGGACGCCGGGGGCACCGCGCTGCCGGTCTTCACCTCGTCGCTGCGCAGCGTCTCCGACGAGCTGCTCGACGTCCTGCGCACCGCCGACGCCCTGGTGGTCACCGTGCTCGCCGCGGGCGGCTCCCGGCCGGCCACCGCGCAGGCCGGCGGGGACGACGGCGCGTGGGACGTCGGACAGCTGGCCGCGCTCGACGTGCCGGTCGTCCAGGGGCTGTGCCTGACCCGTTCCCGCGAGGAGTGGGTGGCCGACGACGACGGGCTCTCCCCGCTCGACGTCGGCAACCAGGTCGCGATCCCGGAGTTCGACGGCCGGCTGATCAGCGTGCCGTTCTCCTTCAAGGAGACCGACGCCGACGGGCTGACCAGCTACGTCGCCGACCCCGAGCGGGCCGCCCGCGTGGCCGGCACCGCCGTCGCGCACGCCCGGCTGCGGCACACCCCGCCCGCGGAGCGCCGCGTCGTCGTGATGCTGAGCGCCTACCCGACCAAGCACGCCCGCATCGGCAACGCGGTCGGCCTGGACACCCCGGCGTCCGTCGTCCGGCTGCTGGCCGCGATGCACGGCGCCGGGTACGACGTCGGGCCGTTCGACGGGCCCGACGCGCTGCCCGGCGTGGCCGACCTGGACGGCGACGCGCTGGTGCACGCGCTCATCGCCGCGGGTGGCCAGGACGCCGACTGGCTGACCGAGGAGCAGCTGTCGGGCAACCCGGTGCGCATCCCGGCAGCGCAGTACCGCGCCTTCTTCGACACGCTGCCGGCCGACCTGCGCGAGGCGATGGTGTCGCACTGGGGCGAGGCGCCCGGGTCGCTGTTCGTGGACGGGGACGACATCGTCTTCGCCGCGCTGCGGGCGGGCAACGTCGTGGTGATGGTCCAGCCGCCGCGCGGCTTCGGGGAGAACCCGATCGCGATCTACCACGACCCGGACCTGCCGCCGTCCCACCACTACCTGGCCGCCTACTGGTGGCTGCGGTCGGTGTTCGGCGCGCACGCGCTGGTGCACGTCGGCAAGCACGGCAACCTGGAGTGGCTGCCGGGCAAGACGGTGGGCCTGTCGGCGTCCTGCGCCCCGGACGCCGCCCTCGGCGACCTGCCGCTGGTCTACCCGTTCCTGGTCAACGACCCGGGTGAGGGCTCGCAGGCCAAGCGTCGTGCGCACGCCACGCTGGTCGACCACATGGTGCCGCCGATGGCCCGCGCCGACTCCTACGGCGACATCGCCCGGCTCGAGCAGCTGCTCGACGAGCACGCCAACGTCGCGGCGATGGACCCGGCGAAGCTGCCCGCCGTCCGGGCGCAGATCTGGACGCTGCTGCAGGCGGCCAAGCTCGACCACGACCTGGGGCTCGACGAGCGGCCCGAGGACGACCACTTCGACGAGATGATCCTGCACGTCGACGGCTGGCTCTGCGAGATCAAGGACTCGCAGATCCGCGACGGGCTGCACGTGCTCGGCACCCCGCCGTCCGGCCAGGACCGCGTCGACCTGGTGCTGGCGGTGCTGCGCGCCCGGCAGATCTGGGGCGGCACGGTGGCGCTGCCCGGGCTGCGGGAGGCGCTCGGCCTGACCGAGGACGGCTCCGCCGGCCGGGTCGAGACCGACGCGGTGGAGGCCTCCGCTGCCGCCCTGGTGACGGCCATGGAGGCCCGCGGCTGGGCACCCGACGCCGTGCCGTCGGTGGTCGCCGAGGTCCTGGGGCGTCCCGACGAGCGCGTCGAGGCGGTGCTGCGCTTCGCCGTCGACGAGGTGGTGCCCCGGCTGGAGCGCACCACCGACGAGATGGACGCGACGCTGCACGCCCTGGAGGGCGGCTACGTGCCGGCCGGGCCGTCGGGCTCGCCGCTGCGCGGCCTGGTCAACGTGCTGCCGACCGGCCGCAACTTCTACTCGGTCGACCCCCGCGCGATCCCGTCGCGGCTGGCCTGGGAGACCGGCCAGGCGATGGCCGACTCCCTCGTCGAGCGCTACCTCGCCGACACCGGGGAGTACCCGGCCTCGGTGGGGCTGTCCGTGTGGGGCACCTCGGCGATGCGCACCTCGGGGGATGACGTCGGCGAGGTGCTCGCGCTGCTCGGCGTCCGCCCGGTGTGGGACGACGCCTCGCGGCGGGTGACCGGCCTGGAGCCGATCCCGCTCGACGAGCTCGGGCGCCCGCGCATCGACGTGACCGTGCGGATCTCCGGGTTCTTCCGGGACGCCTTCCCGCACGTGGTGACCATGCTGGACGACGCGGTGACCCTGGTGGCGGGGCTGGACGAGCCCGCCGAGCAGAACCTCGTCCGCGCCCACGTGGACGCCGACGTCGCCGGCCACGGCGACCGCCGGCGGGCCACCACCCGCGTGTTCGGCTCCAAGCCCGGCGCCTACGGGGCCGGGCTGCTGCCGCTGATCGACTCCCGCGACTGGCGGGGGGACGCCGACCTGGCCGAGGTCTACGCCGTCTGGGGCGGCTACGCCTACGGCCGCGGGCTGGACGGCGTGCAGGCCCGCCCGGACATGGAGGCGGCCTACCGGCGGATCGCGGTCGCGGCGAAGAACGTCGACACCCGCGAGCACGACATCGCCGACTCCGACGACTACTTCCAGTACCACGGCGGGATGGTGGCGACGGTCCGCGCGCTGACCGGGCGCGCGCCGGCCGCCTACATCGGCGACTCGACCCGGCCGGAGTCGGTGCGCACTCGGTCGCTGACCGAGGAGACCGCCCGGGTGTTCCGCGCCCGCGTGGTCAACCCGAAGTGGCTGGCGGCGATGCGCCGGCACGGCTACAAGGGCGCCTTCGAGCTGGCCGCGACGGTCGACTACCTGTTCGGCTACGACGCCACCACCGGCGTGGTCGCCGACTGGATGTACGAGAAGCTGGCGCAGACCTACGTGCTCGACCCGGAGAACCGCGCCTTCCTCGAGCAGTCCAACCCGTGGGCGCTGCACGGCATCGCCGAGCGGCTGCTGGAGGCCGTCGACCGGCGGATGTGGGCCGAGCCGGACCCGCAGCTGCTGGCCGAGCTGCAGCAGGCCTACCTCGACACCGAGGGCGACCTGGAGGGCGGGGAGACCCCGGCGTCGACCCGGTCCTGACGATCGTGCATCGCCGCCGCGACCTGGGGTACGTCCCTGCCATGAGCATCCTCGGACGACTGATGGGCACGGCAGAGAACACTGCGCGCAGCGCCTCCCGCGGCGGCCGTGCCACCGCACGGGGGACGGCGGGCGTGACGGGCGGCCGCCGCACGGGCCGCGGGATGGGCGGACTGGGCACCGCCGGCCGCGGCTACGGCCGCGCGACCACCGGCCGCGCCGGGCGGGGCCGGGCGACCCCCGCGTCCTCCGGCCTGGGCGGACTGCTCGGCGGCCTCCTGCGCCGCCGCTGAAGAAGGACCCCCTCGCCCCCCACGCCTCGCTTCGCTCGGCGCGGGGCCCTGCGAGGGGGCCGTTCCAGGACGTCACCAGGGGAGGACGGCCGCGGTCACCAGCAGGGTGACCGCGGCCGCCGTCTCGCCCATCGCCCCCATCACGTCGCCGGTGACGCCGCCCAGCCGGGCGCGCGCCCGGCGCAGGAGCAGCTCGGCCGCGAGCAGACCGGCGGCGGCGCCCGCCACCAGCGCCCGGTCGGCGACGGTCAGCAGCGCCCCGGTGAGGAGCACCCAGCCGGCCAGCCAGCGCGCCGAGACCGTGCCGGCGACCGACTGCCCGAGCGCGGAGCCCGCGGCCACCGGGACGCCGGTCAGCCCGGTGCGCGCCATCGCGAGCCGGGCGACCAGCGGTGCCGCCGCGAGCGCGGTCCAGCCCCGTTCGGCCTCGAGCAGGGTGGCCGCGGCGGCGACCTGCAGCAGCACGGTGAGCAGCACCGCCACCACGCCGAAGGGGCCGACGTCCCCCTGCCGCATCACCTCGAGGGCCCGCTCGCGGCCGCGCAGCGGGCCCAGCCCGTCGGCGGTGTCGGCCAGGCCGTCCAGGTGCAGGCCGCGGGTCAGCGCCGCCAGCACCGCAACGGCCAGCACCGCGCCGGTGAGCGGCGAGACGAGGTGCGCGCCTGCCACGCCAACCCCGGCCGACAGGGCGCCGAGCACGAGCCCGACCAGCGGCGCCCACGGCAGCACGCCGCGGGTCGACGCCGCCGCCCGCGCCGGTACCCGCAGGACGGTCAGCAGCGCCGCGGACTCCAGGGGACCGGTCCACCTCATCGCAGCCGCTGCGGCAGCCCGGCCACCACGAACCACACCTCGTCGGCGGTGCCGGCCAACCGCTGGTTGACCGAGCCGAGGGTGTCGCGGAACAGCCGTCCGGCGCGGGTCTCGGGCACCACCCCCAGCCCCACCTCGTCCGACACCGCGACCACGTGCGCGGGCGTCATCGTCCAGGCCTCGACCAGCGCGTCGCAGCGGCGGGCCAGGCGGTCCGACGCGCCGGGCTCGTCGGTCCAAACGCCGGTCTGGTCCATCAGCGCGGCCACCCAGGTGGTGATGCTGTCGACGAGCACGGTGCCGCGGCGCAGCAGGTCGCTGGGCGCGGTCGTCTCCAGCGTCGTCCACCCCGGGGGACGGCGGGCCCGGTGCGCGGCGACCCGCTCGGCCCACTCGGCGTCGCCCGGGACCGGGGGCGAGGTCGCCAGGTAGGTGACGTCGCCGGCGTCGGCCACCAGCGACTCGGCGTGCGCGGACTTGCCCGACCGCGACCCGCCCAGCACGAGGACCCTGCTCATCGCCCGCCCGGCGCCGTCGTGCCGCTCACAGCAGGAGCTCCAGCGGGGTCACCGTGCCGTTGTGCGGGGTCACCGCGGGCATCGCGTCCGGCCCCAACCCGGCGGCGACCGCCTGGGCGGCCCGGATCGTGTCGCCGTGGGTCACCAGCGCCACCACCTCGGCCGGCGGGTCGGCGCACAGGGCCTTCAGGTACGCGCCGACGCGGGCGTGCAGCTCGGCCAGGCTCTCCCCGCCCGGCGCCGCCCAGTGCGGGTCGGTCCAGTCGACGAGGTCCCACAGCTCCCGCGAGGGCCGGCCCTCGAGCACCCCGTAGCCCTGCTCGCGCAGCGCCGGCGTGGTCGTCAGCGGCAGGCCCGTGGCGCGGGCGCAGTGCTCGGCGGTCTGCACCGCGCGCCGCAGGTCGCTGGAGACGAGCGCCGCCGGACGCAGCGCCACCAGCTCCCGTGCCGCCGCGGCCGCCTGGGCGTGCCCGAGCTCGGTCAGCGGCACGTGCGCGGTCTGGCCCTGCATGAGCCCCGCGGCGTTCCACTCGCTCTGCCCGTGGCGGACGAGCAGGAGGGTCAGGGGCCGGGCCATGGTGGCAGGCAGCGTAACCAGGGTGCCGCCGGTTCCCGCGGCCCGCCTCGTACCGTCGGTGCGTGACGATCCCCGTGCGTCCCGGCGCCGGCCGCCCCGCGGCCCGCCCCGCCGCCGACCCGCTGGCCCCGCTGCTCGACCTGCCCGGCGTGCGGGACGCCGCCGAGGCCGCCCGCAGCGGGATCGACCGCCTGCTGCGGCACCGGCTGATGCGCAACCGTTCGGCCGAGGTCAGCACGGAGTCGGCGCTGCGCGGCGCCCGGGCCTCCGCGGCCCTGGAGGGGGTCGACGTCCCGCTGGCCGACCTGCGGGCGGGTCAGGTCGACGACCCCGTCGTGCAGGGTGCGCTGCGCGCCTCGGTCGCGCTCGGCTCGATGCAGGAGACCTGGACCCGGGCGCCGGGCCAGGTGCTGGCCCGGCTGCACGTGCTGGCCGCGGCGGACCTCGCCGACCGTGCCGACCTCGGTCGTCCGGGCGCGCACGCCGGACCGCGGCTCGGCGGGTTGTTCTCCCTGGTCACGGGGGAGAGCTCGGTGCCGGCCGTCGTCCTGGCCGCGGTCGTGCACGGTGAGCTGGCCGCGATCGCCCCGTTCGGCACCGCCGACGGCGTGGTCGCGCGCGCCGCGGCGCGGCTGACCGGCATCACCCGCGGGCTGGACCCGAAGGCGGTGTCGGTGCCCGAGGTCGGCTTCGCCGAGTTCGGCCGCGAGGAGTACGCCCGCGCGCTGGCCGGCTACGCCTCGGGGCAGCCCGACGGTGTGGCGGGGTGGCTGGTGCACTGCTGCCGCGCCACCGAGCACGGGGCGCTGGAGGGACTGGCGATCGCCGAGGCCCTGCTCCGCGGCTGACCAGCGGGCAGACTGGCGCCCGTGCGACACCTCGACGTCGACGGGCTCGGTGCGGTCAGCCGCGTGGGCCTGGGCACCTGGCAGTTCGGCTCCCGCGAGTGGGGCTACGGCGACGCCTACGCCTCCGGTGAGGCCAGGGCGATCGTCCGGCGGGCCCGCGAGCTGGGCGTCACCCTGTTCGACACCGCGGAGGTCTACGGCTTCGGCCGCAGCGAGCGGATCCTCGGGGAGGCGCTGGGCGAGGAACGGGCGGACGTCGTCGTCGCCACCAAGCTCTTCCCGGTGGCCCCGTTCCCGCCGGTCGTCCGCAGCCGGCTGGCCGGCAGCGCGCGCCGCCTCGGGCTGGACCGCGTGCCGCTCTACCAGGTGCACCAGCCCAACCCGGTGGTGCCCGACTCGGTGACCATGCCCGGGATGCGCGAGCTGCTCGACGCGGGCCGCATCGGGACCGTCGGCGTCTCCAACTACTCGCTGGAGCGCTGGCAGGCGGCCGACGCCGCCCTCGGCCGGCCGGTGGTCAGCAACCAGGTGCACTTCTCGCTGGCCGCGCCGTCGGCCCTCGACGACCTGGTGCCCTTCGCCGAGCGCGAGGGCCGGATGGTCATGGCCTACAGCCCGCTGGCCCAGGGGTTGCTCGGCGGGCGGTACGGCGTGGACAACCGGCCCGGTGGCGTCCGCGCGGCCAACCCGCTCTTCGGCACCGAGAACCTGCGCCGCGCCGAGCCGCTGCTCGACGTCCTCCGCGAGGTCGCCGCGGCCCACGACGTCGCGCCCGCGCAGATCGCGCTGGCGTGGCTGGTCTCCCTGCCGCGGGTGGTCGTGATCCCCGGGGCCTCCAGCGTCGCCCAGGTCGAGGCCAACGCGGCGGCGGCCGACATAGACCTGCGGCCGGACGAGCAGGCCGCGCTGACCGCGGCGGCGCGGGCGTTCCGGCCGGTGTCCGTGGTGCGCACGCTCGTGGAGCGGGTGCGCGAGCGCCTGCCGCTGTGAGGTGCTGGAACGGCCCCGCTGCAGCGGGAGGACCCCGCCCTCCTCGTGGAGGACCCCCCTGCCCCCCACCACTCGCAGGCTCGCGGCGGGACCCTGCAAGGGGGCCGTCAGGGCTCGGGGCGAGCCTCGGGACGGGCCCCGGTCGGGGCGGGTCCTCCTTCAGGCGCCGCGGCGCCACCAGCGGCCGGGCGCCGGCGGCGTCTCGGCGACCACCCGGAGGGCCCGCCTGCGGGCGTACCAGGCCAGACCGGCCACGGCGGCGCCCACGCTCATCGCCGCACCGGTGACCACCGGGGCCGACGGGACCGGGAAGCGCGAGCGCATGGTCACCGGCCAGGTGAACTCCAGCACCGGCCAGCCGTGCTCGGTCGCCGCCTTCCGCAGCGCCCGGTCGGGGTTGACCGCGGTCGGGTGCCCGACCGCCGAGAGCATCGGCAGGTCGGTGACCGAGTCGCTGTAGGCGTAGCAGTCGGCCAGGTCGTAGCCGCTCTCGGCGGCCACCTGCCGGAGGGCGACGGCCTTGTTCTCCCCGTAGGCGTAGAAGTCGATCTCGCCGGTGTAGCGGCCGTCGACGGTCACCATGCGGGTGGCCACCACGCGGTCGACGCCGAGCATCTCGCCGATCGGCTCGACCATCTCCGCGCCGCTGCTGGAGACGATGACGATCTCCCGGCCGGCCGCCCGGTGCTCCTCGATGAGGTCGGCGGCCTCGGCGTAGACCATCGGCTCGACGATGTCGTGCAGCGTCTCTCGCACGATCTCGTGCACGGTGGTGACGTCCCACCCGGTGCACATCTCGGTGATCTGCGCCCGCATGCGCTCCATCTGCTGCGCGTCGGCGCCGGAGAGGGAGAAGACCAACTGTGCGTAGGCGCCCTTGAGGACGGCGCGCCGGTTGATCAGCCCGCCCTGGAAGAACGGGCGGCCGAAGGCCAGGGTGCTGGACTTGGCGATGACCGTCTTGTCCAGGTCGAAGAACGCCGCTGCGCGGGTCACGGTTCACGACTGTAAGTGGGCGACACCGTTGTGACGCGGCGCACTGCGCCGTCCACACCCGCACGGGTCATCCACAGATCGCGGCCGCCCCTCGCGGCACGTCCGCCCCGGCGGTGGGCTGGTCGGCGTGTCCGCGTTCCGGTCCCCGCCGCCCCGCCCGCTCGTCGCCAGCGCCGACGAGGACCTGCTCGACGACCTGCTGCGGCTGCTCGCCGCGGCCGGCGCCGAGCCGGAGGTCGCCACGGGCGGCCCGGCGCTGCGCCGCGCCCACCGGGAGGCGCCCCTGGTGCTGCTCGGCGCCGACGTCCTGGCGTCCGCGCCGGTGCGGGGGCTGCCCCGTCGTCCCGGCGTGGTCGTCGTCGCGGTGGAGGAGCCCCCGGCGCCGGTCTGGGCGGCCGCGGTCGAGCAGGGCGCCGAGCGGGTGGCGGTGCTGCCGGCCGACGAGGGCTGGCTGGTCTCCCGGGTGGCCTCGGCGCTGCGCCGTCCGGTCGACCGCGGCCGGCTCGTCGTGGTGGGCGGGAGCTGCGGCGGGGCGGGGGTGAGCACGGTGGCGGCGGCGCTGGCACTCACCGCCGCGCCGGGTGGCGACGGCGTCCTGCTGGTCGACACCGACGGCTGGGGCGGCGGCCTGGACCTGTTGCTCGGTGCCGAGCGCGACGAGGGCCTGCGCTGGCCGGACCTCGCGGGGCTGCGCGGCCGGGTGGCCGGCGACGCGCTCATGGCGGCGCTCCCGGAGGTCGGGGGCGTGTCGGTGCTCGCCGCCTCGCGTTCGGCGCCCGGCGAGGTCCCGGCCGAGGCGCTGGCCGCGGTCGTCGAGGCGGCGCGGGCGGGCGGCTGGCCGGTGGTCGTCGACCTGCCCCGCACCGCGGGCCCCGAGGTCACCGGCACCGTGCTGGCCGAGGCCGACCTCGCGGTGCTCGTCGTCCCGGCCCGGCTTCGGGCGGCGTCGGCGGCCCGGCTGCTCGTCGAGCCGGGCGGGGACGGCCGGCCGGCGGCGTGGTCCGCAGCGCAGCTGGTGGTCCGGCCGGTGGCCGGCGGGCTGTCCGCCGACGAGGTCGCCGACGTGGTCGGCCGTCCGGTGCTGTGCGAGCTGGGCACCGACCGCAGCGCGCTGCCCCGCGGGGAGCAGGGCCGGCCGCCGCAGGTGGGGGCGCGCTCGCCCCTGGGGGCGCTGTCCCGCCGGCTGCTGGCCGAGCTGGCCACGGTGGACGGGGCCGCGGCGTGAGCGGGGCGCTGGTCGACCGGGTCCGTGCGCGGCTGGTCCTCGAGCCCGGGGTCCCGACGCGGGCCGCCGTGGCCGCGCTGGTGCGGGAGGAGTCCGGCGGCCTGCTCGGCGACGACGACGTGCTGCAGGCGGTCCGTGACGCGGTCGACGAGCTGGCCGGGGCGGGTCCGCTGGAGCCGCTGCTGCGCGAGCCGGGTGTGAGCGACGTGCTGGTCAACGGCCCGGACGAGGTCTGGGTCGACCGCGGCAGCGGCCTGGAGCGCACGCTGGTGCGCTTCCCGGACGAGGACGCGGTGCGCCGCCTCGCCGTCCGCCTCGCCGCCGCGGCCGGACGGCGGCTCGACGACGCCGCGCCCTGGGTGGACGCCGGCCTGCCCGACGGCACCCGGCTGCACGCGGTGCTGCCACCCGTGTCGGGCAGCGGCACCTGCCTGTCGCTGCGGGTGCTGCGCCGGGCCTCGCTGTCCTTCGCCGACCTGGCCGCGCGCGGCGCCCTCCCCGGGGCGTCCGGGGAGCTGCTGCGGGCGCTGGTCGCCCGGCGGCTGGCCTTCCTGGTCACCGGCGGCACCGGCTCGGGCAAGACGACGCTGCTGTCGGCGCTGCTCGGCCTCGTCCCGGGCGGCGAGCGGCTGGTGCTCTGCGAGGACGCCCCGGAGCTGGTGCCGGCGCACCCGCACGTCGTCCGGCTGGCCACCCGGCCGCCCAACGTCGAGGGCGTCGGGGAGGTGACGCTGCGCGACCTGGTCCGCCAGGCGCTGCGGATGCGGCCCGACCGGCTGGTGGTGGGCGAGGTCCGCGGCGCGGAGGTCACCGACCTGCTCACCGCGCTCAACACCGGGCACGACGGGGGTGTGAGCACCCTGCACGCCAACCGGCCGGCCGAGGTCCCCGCGCGGCTGGAGGCGCTCGGCGTCGCAGCCGGCCTCGACCGGCTGGCCGTGCACAGCCAGGCGGCCGCGGCCCTGTCCGTGGTGGTGCACCTGCGCAGGTCGCCGTCGGGACGGCGGGTCGAGGAGATCGGCGTGGTCCGCCGCGCCGGGGACCTCGTCGTCGTGGAGTCCGCCTGGCGCGCCGGCGGCGGCCCCTGCCCGGGCGCGCCACGGCTGTCGGAGCTGCTGTCGGCGGGGTGCGGGTGACCGGCGGGCTGCTGCTGCTCGCCGCCGCCCTGGCGCTGTGGCCGGGCCACGCGGCGCTGCGCCGGGAGCGCCGGCGTTCGCTGACCCGCCGCTGGGACGCCGTCCCCCGCCCGACCGCCGGGGTCCCGCTGCCGGCCGTCGCCGCGGTCGTCGCCGGCGCGGTCGCGGCGCTGCTCAGCACTCCGCTGGTGGCGGCCCTGGCCGGCGGCTGCGCGGCGCTCGCGGCCCGGGCCGAGCTGCGTCGCCGGGCGGGCGTGGAGGAGGAGGCGCGGCTGGCCGCGCTGGTCGAGGCGCTGACCGCCTTGGCCGCGGAGCTGCGCGGTGGTCGCTCGCTGGACGAGGCCACCCGCGCCGCCGTCGCCGCCTGCGCGGACGAGGACAGCGGCCGGGCGCTCGCCCGGGCGCTCCGCTTCCCCGAGGACGGCGGCGGGGAGTGCGGCGGTGAACTCGGGCGGGCGCTGGACCGGGTGGCGGCGGCCGCACGGCTGAGCGCACGCACCGGTTGCTCGCTGGCCGCGGTCGTCGGCGCGGTCGAGGACGACCTGCGTGCCCGGTCGCGGCAACGGCTGGAGCTGCGCTCGGCCACCGCCGGGTCGCGGGCCAGCGCGGCGCTGCTGGCCGGGCTCCCGGTGCTGGGGCTGGTCATGGGTGGGGGCGTGGGAGCCGACCCGTGGCAGGTGCTGACCACGACGCTCACCGGCCAGCTGCTGCTGGTGGCCGGCGTGGGGCTGGAGGTCGCCGGGCTGGCCTGGTCGGCGCGGCTGGTGTCGCGGGCCGCCCGGTGAGCACCACCGCGGTGGCGCTGCTGGGAGCGGCCGCGCTGCTCTGCTGGCCGGCCCGCTCGCCCGTGGCCGTCCGTGCCCGGTGGCTGGCCGACCGGGACGGGACGACCGCAGCCGGGCCCGGCCCCGCCGACCTGCGGAGGCGGTGGCTGCTGGCCGGTGCCGCCGGCCTGGCCGCCGGCCTGCTGGTCGGCGGCGCGACGGGAGCCGGGGTGGCCGGGCTGGTCGCGGTCGGCGGAGAGCGACTGCTGCGCCGTGGCGCGCAGGAGGGCGGACGGGCCGGCCCGGCTCCGGAAGCGGACCTGCCGGTGGCCTGCGACCTGCTCGCGGTCTGCCTGGAGGCGGGGCTGCCCGTGGGCGGCGCCCTGGCCGCCGTGGCCACCGCCCTGCCCGGTCCGCTCGGCCCCGAGCTGGCCACGGTCGCCGGCCTGTACCGGCTGGGTGCGGCGCCGCGACGGGCGTGGGCCGACGTGCCTCCGGGGCTGGCCGTCCTCGGCCGGGCGCTGGTGCGCGCCGGCGAGTCGGGGTCGACCGTCGTCCCGGCGCTGCGGTCGCTGGCCGCCGACGCCCGCGCCGGTGAGCGCAGCCGCGTCGACGCCGCGGTCCGCCGGGCCGGGGTGTGGGTGCTGGCGCCCCTCGGCGCCTGCTTCCTGCCGGCCTTCCTCTGCCTGGGCGTGGTGCCGCTGGTGCTCGGCATCGCCGCCGACGTCTTCGGCTGAGGCCCGCGGCCGGCGTCCACAGCGTGCGGCGGCGTCCACAGATCCGTCGCGGACCTGGGCCCGGGCCGCCGACGTCGCGAGGGTCGACGGCGACGGCCCGGGAGGCGGGCCGCGATCCCGAGGAGGCACCGTGACCGCACCCTGCGAGACCCGACCCGACGAGGAACTGCCCGACGCAGCTGGGGCCCCGGTGCACGAGGCGGCACCTCGCCGCCTGCGAGCGCGCTGGGCCCGGGTCCAGGCCGCCGCCGAGGCCGGGATGAGCACCGCCGAGTACGCCGTCGGCACCGTCGCGGCCTGCGCCTTCGCCGCCGTGCTGTACCGCGTCGTCACCGGCGGCTCCGTCGTCGAGGGGCTCAGCGCCCTGGTGGCCGACGCACTGGCCACCCTGTCCTGATGGTCCCGCGGCGGCGCGGCCCCGTCCGCGGTGAGGCGGGCATGGTGACGGCGGAGACGGCGGTGGCGCTGCCGGTGCTGCTGCTCGTGCTCGCCGGCGCCGTCGCCGCGGTGACCGTCGTCGGGGCCCAGCTGCGGTGCATCGACGCGGCCCGCGAGGGTGCCAGGGCGGCCGCCCGGGGTGAGGACACCGCGCTGGTGACCGCGCTCGCCGGGCAGGCCGCCCCCGACGGGGCGACGACCACGGTGGCCGTCGGCGGGTCCGCCGTCACCGTCACGGTGACGGCGGAGGTGGCGCCGCTGGGCCCGGTCCCGCTGCGGGTCCCGGTCTCGGCCTCCGCGGTGAGCCGGCGCGAGCCGGGCACCGCGGAGGAGGCGGGGTGAGCCTCCGGTCCCGGATGTCGGGGGAGCGGGGCTCGGCCACGGTGTGGGTGATCGCCCTCGCCGGCGTCCTCGCCGCCATCGGTGTGGCGGCGGTGCTCGTCGGGGGGGGGGGGGGGGGGGGGGCCCCCGGCCCCCCCCCCCCCCCCCCCCCCCCCCCCCCCCGGCCCCCCCCCCCCGCCCCCCCCCACCCTGCTCGACTCCCGGACGACCGGGCCGCGGCGAGCGATCCGCCGCTCACCCCGTGCCCTCCTGGGACTCTGCCAGGAACGATCCCCCGGCGCGGCGGCGCGGTCGATGCCGTTCCGGATGGGAGCGCGGGACGGGGCCCGGCCGCGGCGGGTCAGGTGCGCTCGCGCCGGCGCTCGATCGCCTCGAGCACCGTCTTGCGGCCCTTGCCCAGCTCGCGCTCGGCCCGCTCGGCGCGGTCGAGTTGGGAGTCGCCGCTCATCGCCGACACCCGCTTGCGGGCCTCGGCGGCGTCGACGTCGAGCAGCTCGGCGGCCTTCCGGGCCTCCTTGGCCGCGTCGGTGTTGGCCACGTGCTGCTCGTCGCCCTCCTGCTTGCGCCGGTCGGTGGCCGCCTTCTCGTCGTCGGTGAGCAGCTGCCAGGCGGCGTCGGGCAGGTAGCGCCGGGTCCCGTCGGCGCCGCGGGCGCGGTCGCCGCCGTCCGCGGTGTGCCACTCCTGGTCGGTCCACTCCCGCAGGTGCTCCTGCGACTCCGTGCGCTCGCCCTCGTGCCGGTAGCCGCCGCCGTGCGCCTCGTACTCGTGCGTGAGCAGCTGGCTCTTGCGGGCGCTCCACTGCCCGGGCTGCCCGCCGCGGTCGCCCGCCTTGATCTCCTCCTTGAGCCGCGCGCGCAGCTCCGGGTCCGTGTAGTCCGCCGCGTAGTCCTCCGCCGACTTCCCGCTCATGGCCGCCGGGGTACCCGCGGTGTAGCCACTCCACCCACGCCGGTCGGGACGCTCGGCCGGCCGGCGTCCCCGCCGACGCGGGCGCGCGGCCTGCGCCCAGCGGCGCGGGCTGACGCTCGTCCAGCGCCGGGAGGCGGGCACGGAACTCGAGGCCTCCGAGTAGCCGATGCGCTCGGCGACCTGCTCGACGACGGCGCGCAAGTCCGTCCCCTCCTCGTCGAGGGGCCGGCGCAGCGTCCGCACGCTCGTGTGCAGCGCGGCGGCGACCTGTTGCTGGCCGGGCATCCGCCGCGGGTCCCGCCGCAGCAGGTCGCGCACCCGCCGCTCGTGCCGCGGCGTGGGTCGTCGAAGAACAGCGCGAGCTCGCCGTCGCCCTCGTGCGCGCTGATGCGCGTCAGGGCGTAGGTGAGGGCCAGAAGTGCATGGCAACCGGCCGCCGTCGTGGCCCACCGGCTGACCGCCGACGGCACCCCGCTGGTCGGGCAGTTCCTCGTCCACCCCGCGGTCGACGCCGAGGGCGAGTACCCCTCCCGCGTGGGGAACGCCAAGGCCTACTTCCTCGAGGAGGACACCATGACTGGTTCCACGGCCACCACGCCGGAGCCTGGGAGGACGCCGAGGACGCCGAGGACGCCCGGTCGTCCCCGCTGCGCGGCGCCGACCTGAGCGCCCTGCCCCGGCGGTCGTCGTCACGGCGGAGTACGACCTGCTGCGCGACGAGGGCGAGGCCCGCGGGCAGCGCTGCAGGTCGCCGGTGTCCGCGCCGACGTGCAGCGCTGCGACGGCATGATCCACGGCTTCGACATCGGCCCGGTCTCCCGGCCGCGCAGGCCGCCATCGACGAGAGCTCCGCGCTTCGGGGAGCTGATCCGGGGCTGGGGAACCCGGGGTCCGGCCGTGCCCGGCCTCGACATCGACGTCCTGAGAGGTCGACGTCCTGGGGCAACCGCGGGGTCAGCCGGTGCGGGCGCCGGGCTCCCGGCCGGTGAGCACCCGGGTGACCGCGGGGGAGGGGCGCAGCTCCACGGGACGGCCGGCCAGCTCGGCGGCCTCGACGTGGTCGAGCAGCAGCTCCGCGCCGGGCTCGGACAGCGCGGTCACCGACCGGGCGTCGATGCGGTCGACGCGTGCCGGCTCGCGGCCGTAGCGGCGCCAGAACGCGTCGACGGCGGCGGCGTCGACCGCGCCGGCCAGGCAGAGCAGCCGCCCGCCGGTGGTGTTCAGCAGGCGGACGACGCCGCGCCTGCTCAGCGGGCTGTCGGGGGCCTCCGGGCTCACCTCCCCAGTGTGCGGCCGTCGTGTCCGCCGGGCCGGTCGAGCGCGGTCCCGGCCGGTCGGGGTCCGCGCGGTCCGGACGGGGAGGATGGGAGCGTGGAGAACCTCCTCGACGTCGCAGACCCCTGGACGGCGCAGCGCCTCGGCGCCGAGATTGAGGCGGCCGCCCGCCGGCTGGCCGGGGTGGTGGAGCGGACGCCGCTGCAGCGCAACGCGCGGCTGTCGCAGGCGACCGGGGCCGACGTCTGGCTCAAGCGCGAGGACCTGCAGGTCGGCCGGTCCTACAAGATCCGCGGCGCCTACAACACGATCAGCCAGCTGGACGCCGGTCGGCAGGCCGCCGGGGTCGTGTGCGCCAGCGCCGGCAACCACGGGCAGGGCGTCGCCTACGCCTGCCGGGCGCTGGGGGTGCGCGGCTCGGTCGTCGTCCCGGGGACGACGCCGCGGCAGAAGCGCGACCGCATCGCCGCGCTCGGCGGGGAGATGGTCGACCTGGTCGTCACCGGCGACACCTACGACGAGGCCGCGGCCGCCGCGCTGGCGCACGCGCGGGACACCGGCGCGACGTTGGTGCCCGCCTTCGACGCCGTCCCCACCGTGGTCGGGCAGGGGACCGTCGCCCTCGAGCTCCTCGAGCAGCTGCCCGCCCCGCCGGACGTCGTCGTCCTCCCCGTCGGCGGCGGTGGCCTGCTGGCCGGCTGCGCCACGTGGCTGCGGCAGCACAGCCCCGGCACCCGCATCATCGGCGTCGAGCCGGCCGGGGCGGCGAGCATGGCCGCGGCGCTGGCGGCCGGGGAGCCGGTGGAGCTGCCGGCCCTGGACACGTTCGTCGACGGCGCCGCCGTCCGCCGGGTCGGCGAGGTGACGTTCCCGCTGGTGCGGAACTCCGGTGCGGAGCTGGTCGCGGTGCCCGAGGGCCAGATCTGCACCGAGATGCTCGACCTCTACCAGGTGGACGGCGTCATCGCCGAGCCCGCCGGGGCGCTGGCGACCGCCGCGCTGACCGGCGGGCTGGTGCCGGTGGAGCCGGGGCAGACGGTGGTCTGCCTGCTGTCGGGCGGCAACAACGACGTCAGCCGCTACGGCGAGGTGGTGGAGCGCTCGCTGGTGCACCGCGGCCTCAAGCACTACTTCCTCATCGAGTTCCCGCAGGAGCCCGGCGCGCTGCGGCGCTTCCTCGACGAGGTGCTCGGTCCGGACGACGACATCGTGCTGTTCGAGTACGTCAAGCGCGACAACCGGGAGACCGGCGCCGCGCTCACCGGCATCGAGCTCGGCAGCGCGGCGGACTTCCCGGTGCTGCTGGCCCGGATCGAGGCCAGCCCGCTGCGCATCCAGCACGTCGCCCCCGGGACGACGGCCTACCGCTTCCTCGTGTGACGTGCGCGGGGTGACCACCCGGCTGCTGACCGTGGGCGACCGCGAGCTGCTGCGGACGGCGACCCTGGCGAACGTGAACTGGTCGGGGGAGCAGCGGTTCACGCACCGCGACGTCGACGAGCGGCCCGACCTCCGCCACTACACCCTGTTCCGGCCCGAGCGCGGGGACCTCGGGTTCGTGGCCGAGACCCGGGACGTGGTGGTGGGCGCGGTCTGGGCGCTGTTCCTCGACAGCGACGACCCCGGCTACGGGTTCGTGGCGGACGGCGTCCCGGAGCTCAGCCTCTGCGTCTGGTCGGGGTACCGCGGCCAGGGGATCGGAGGCGAGCTGCTGCGGCGGGCACTCACCGAGGCGCGCCGGCGGGGGATCGGCCGGGTGGGCCTCAGCGTCGAGGCCGGGAACCCGTCGGTGCGCCTGTACCGGTCGGCCGGCTTCGCGCCGGTGCCGGGCGCGGCCGAGGGGACCATGGCCGTCGATCTCTGACCCGGCGGCTCAGCTGCAGTCGATCCGCGCGGCCAGGGCGTGCAGCCGGGTGCCGATCACCGGGTCCAGCGAGGTGGCCCGTGCCACCGGGCCCAGCACGGGCTCGGGGGGTGGTGCGCGGGGGTGGGGTGCAGGGTCCCAGCGAGGCCACGGGCCGTTGCCAGCTCCGTCACAGGTTCGCGCGACACCATCTCCTCGACGGCTGGACACACCGGCCGCTGACCGAGGAGACCACCGTGCGCAAGAAGTTGGTCGTCGCCGCCGCAGCAGGCGCCCTGACGCTGACCGGACTGGCCGTGGCCGTTCCCGCCGTCGCGGCCACCGATGAGACGGGCGACACGTCGACGTCCGTCGTGGACCGGATCAAGGACGCCCTCTCCGGCCTGGTCCAGGACGGGTCGATCAGCCAGGAGCAGGCCGACGAGGTGGCCACCACGCTCGGCGATGCCGACCTCGGGTGGCACGGCCACCACGGCGGCTGGTTCGGCCTCGACACCGCCGCCGAGGCGCTGGGCATGACCGCGGACGAGCTGCGGACCGCGCTGGAGGCCGACGGCGCCACGCTCGGGAAGGTCGCCGAGGAGAAGGGCGTCGCGGTGGACACGCTCGTCGACGAGCTGGTGCAGGCCAAGCAGGAGCGCATCGCGCAGGCCGTCGAGAGCGGGATGCCCCAGGACGTGGCCGACGAGCGGCTGGCCGACCTGGAGCAGCAGGTCACCGAGTGGGTCAACTCGACCCACGAGGACATGCCGGGGCGCGGCTGGTGGGGCCCCCGCGACGCCGACGACTGACACCGGCACAGCAGAGCGGCGCCGTCCCCCCGTGGGGCGGCGCCGCTCCGCTGCCCCGCGGGGGTGGACGGCAGCGCGGAGCGGAGGTTAGCCTGGCCTTACCGCGTCCGGACGGGCCGGAGCACGAGGCGAGGGAGATCCGCGTGGGGCTGCGACTGCCGGTCGGCGACGTGACCGTGCTGCTGGGCCCGGCGGCTGCCCGCCGTCAGGTGATGGCCGCGCTCGACGACGACAGCGGCCGCTGCGCCTCCGGGCACTCCGCCGTCCGCGTGCAGCGCCTCGCGGCAGCCGCGCACGACGACGTCGACCGGCGCATCGAGGCGATCGAGGCCGTGCGCGAGGCCGGGGCGACGATCGTGCTCGTCGACCGGCTCACCGAGGGGCTGGCCGCGCCGGACCGCCGCGCAGTCCTCACGGCGCTGCGCCCGGTGGCCACCGGTGGCCGGGCGGTCCTGGTGGACGACGACGACCCGGTCGCCGCGCTGGCGGTGGCCGACGGCGCGCTGCGCGCCGACCCGGCCGGCGGGTTGTCGACCGAGTCGCTCGGGGACCTGGACTACCTGGCCTCGTAGCCGAAGGACCCCGCTGCCCCCCACTGCTCGCAGGCTCGCAGCGGGACCCTGCAGCGGGGCCGTTCCATCAGGTCACCTGGCCTCGTATGTCAAGCAGTCCGCAGCGTCGGTGCTCGGCCCGACCTGCACACCGGGGGCGTGGCACTCGAGCTTGTCGTTGTGCACGCAGTCCGAGCGGTGGCAGGCGCCGACCAGCCCGTTGCGGTCCAGCCCGCCGCGGAAGCTGATCTCCACGAACGTGCCGCAGTGGGCGTGGTCGCCCCCCACGGTGATCGCGCCCGCGTGGCAGCTGTGCTCGGCGTTGTACGAACAGCTGTCGACGGTGCAGTTCTGGACCTGGGGCATGTCCTGGAGAGAGGTCATGGTCAAGGTTGGCACGTCCCCCGGGGGCCCGCCAGCAAACTGAGGCTTGCCTACGTGCAGGTCACGGCCCTGGTCTCACAGCGGTCTCACAGCTGCTCCACCCCCGTCGCCGAGCTCCGGCGGGGACCATGGCGGGAGATCAGGAGGAGGTGGCCGCACGTGAGCGTGCAGACCGGACCTGCCCCCACCGCGGCCTTCGGGCACGGGGGGCCGCACGGCGTCCTGGTGGTCGTCGGCGGGCTCCCGGGGAGCGGCAAGACGACCCTGCTGCGCCGGCTCCTCGCCGACGGCGCGCCCGGGGTCGTCGGCCTGGACTCCGAGGACGTCGCCGCGCGGGTGCAGGCCGTCGCCGTCCGCGTCCCGTACCGGGTGGTCCGGCCGCTGGTGCACGCCTGGCACCGGGTGCGGGTGCTGCGCGTCGTCGCCGGGCCCGCGCCGGTCGTCGTCCTCACCGACCCCTGGACCCGGCCGTGGTGGCGGGCCGCCGTCCTGCGGACCGCGTGGCGGGCCGGACGTTCCGTGCGGCTGGTGCTGCTCGACGCGTCGCGGGAGCTGGCCGAGAGCGGGCAGGCCGCCCGCGGGCGCGGGATCCCGGCGCGGTCGATGCGCCGGCACGCCGCCCGTTGGGGTGCCCTGCTGCGGGACGTCGCCGGCCCGGACCGTGGTGCCGGGCTGGACGCGGTGACCGTCGTCGACCGGGTGCGGGCCGGCCGCCTGACGCTGGCCGACCTGCTGGGCCGGTCGGCGGCCTGAGGCGGCGGGGCCCAGCGGGGGACCCGGCCGGGTCGGGTGGTTCCGGAACCCGGCTGGGTAGGGCGCGGCGGTGGAAGAACTCCTGGTGGACGCGCTCGGCGTCCTGGTCCCCGTGGTGGAGGCGTGCGGCGCCGCGGTGATCGTCGTCGGGGCCCTGTGGGCCTTCGTCCGGTTCGTCGTCGTGGGCCTGCGCGACCGGGACGCCGGCGCCTTCGTGCCCGTCCGGCTGACCCTCGGCCGCTTCCTGGCGCTGGGCCTGGAGTTCCAGCTCGCCAGCGACGTGCTGCGGACGGCGGTCGCGCCCACCTTCCGCGAGCTCGGCCAGCTGGCCGCGGTCGCCGCCATCCGGACGGCGTTGAACTACTTCCTGGCCCGGGAGATCAACGAGGAGCGCCGCCAGCTCGCCGAGGACCGGGCGCAGGACGGCACGACGACGCGGCCGGCGCGGCCGACGTGAGCGCGGCCGTCCAGAGCGCCGGCGCAACGCTGGCACTGCTGGTGACCGCGGCGGCCCTGGTCGCCGGGCTCGTCGCACTGGTGGCGACCCGCTCTCCCGCCGCGGCGCTGCCGGTGTTCCTCGACCTGCTCGTCGCGGCCGGGCTGCTGCGGCTGGTCGGGCAGCCGAGCTGGCCGGCGCTGGCCACCGCAGCCACGATCCTCGTGCTGCGCCGGCTGATCGGGTTCGGCCTGCGCACCGGCGGACGCACCTGGGCCGCCACCCGGCCGGACCGCCCGACCCGCCTGGCGGACCTGCGCCGGCTGGTGCGCCCGGCCTGGCGAGCCTGAGCCCATTCCGTCCGGCGCGGTCCCCTCACGCACGGCCAGGACGCGCGCGCGGCCGTTGACGGCCGGGGGCAACCCCGAGTTGATTCCTGACACCGGGTGTCGCACAGACGCCCCGGGCCAGGGGGAGCACGGTATGCCGGCGTGGACGGTGCAGGTCGCAGAGGACCACGACGAACGGGTGGAGGCCGAGATGCTGGCCACCGAGGCCGGAGCGCTCATCGCGTTCTCGGAGGAGGGGCTGGTGCTGCGCGCCTGGGCCCCCGGACAGTGGCGGACGGTGCGTCACCTCGAGGCAGCGGAGGCGTTCGGGGGCGGGGCGGGCAGCAGGGGCGACGTGCTGCACTGGGTGCCTCGGGTCTGAGGCAGCCCGTCACGCGTGCGGGGACCGGGCACCGCGCGAGCGCAGGTGTCCCGCGAGCGCGAGCACCGCGGCCAGCGCCATGACCAGGCCGAAGACGAGCACGCCGTCGACCGTGTCCACCGCGGCCGCCCCCGCCGCGGCGTAGAGCACCGCGGGCACCGCAGTCCCGACGGTGGCGGCGAGCAGAGCGGCCGGCCAGCGCAGCGGCGAGGTGCCGGCCAGGACGGCCACGGTCTCGGCGAGCACCGGGACCGGGCGCGTGACCACGATCGCCAGCGCGCCCCAGCGGGTCAGCAGCCGGTCGGCCCGCCGCCGCTGGGCCGGGGTGGTCACCCGCTCGACCAGCCCGCGTCCGCGCCGTCCCACGGCGAACCCCACGGCGGTCGCGCCCACGCCGCCGAGCAGGGAGAGCGCGGCCCCGGGCAGCAGACCGAAGAGCGCGCCGTGGGCCACCATCACCAGGCTGGCCGGGACCGGGACGGCGACGTCGGCCACCAGCAGGGCGACGCCGAGCACCGCGGCCAGCGCGCCCACGGCCCGCAGAGTGGGCAGCGGATCGGTGAGCAGCGGGACGCCGGCGGCCTCCACCACGGCGAACAGCAGCAGCGAGGTGCCCGCCAGGGCGGCGACCACCAGTCCGTAGCCGCGGGGGAGCACGGGCGTCACACGTCGCGGCGGTGCAGCACCGCGTCCGCGGCGAACTCCAGGAAGACCTCGCGCAGCAGCAGCTGGTGCGCGCTCTTCTCCGACACGACCCGGAAGGCGACGTCCACCGCCCGCGGCCGGCCCAGGGCCAGGCCGAGCTGCTCGGCGACGGCGAAGGCGCTCATCGAGTCGAGGTTGGACATGGTCAGCTGCCGCAGGTCCCGCCAGGCCGGGCCGCTGCCGCCGGCGAGCAGGCCCTGCACCTGGCCGGCCAGCTCCCGGCCGAGGCCGAGCACGGCCCCGGTCAGTGCGGTGAGCCGGTGCGGGGCGGCGGGGCGGACGTCCAGGCCGGCGGCGATCTCGTCGACCGCGGCCTCGTGCCGGCGCGCGGCGTCGTGCAGCTCGGTCAGCCAGGTCCGCACCTGGGGGTCGCCGACCAGCGGCACGGTCCGGCCGAGCAGCTGCCGGTAGCCGGTCTGCAACGAGGCCAGGGTGGCCAGCCAGGTCGCCGCGCGCTGCCGCTGGGTGGCGAGGGTGGCCTCGTCCAGCTCGACCAGCAGCGGTGTCCTCGTCACGACGCCTCCCCGGAGCCGTCGCGGACGACGCGCCACAGCACGCCGGTGTGCCCGTAGGACAGGTGCTTGCTCGGGTCGACGGTCGAGACGCCGAAGTCGAGGACGTACAGGCTGCCGTCGGGCGCGGCTCTGACGTCGACCGGCCGCTCGATGCCGCCGCTGCCGTGCGCCGACGCCGGTCCGGGGTGCCGGTTGGTCATGAACGGCTCGGCCGACCCGGTGGTCGGGTCGACGGCGACCACCCGGAAGCCGTGGTCGAGGTCCTCCGCCCGCGGGGAGTTCATCGGCGCGAGGGTGCCCCACTCGGCGACGAACAGCAGGCCGCGCATGCCGAAGGCGTCCGAGCGCGAGACGTCGAGGCCGCACAGCGCCGAGTGCGGCTGCTCCAGCCACACCGCCGGCCCCGCCCACTCCGGCAGCGGGTCGGCGATCAGCTGCTCGGCCGGGCGGCCGCGGGTGGGCCGGTGCGACTCGTGCCAGACCGGGTGGCCGTCGCCGCACAGGTCCGGGAAGCCGTACCAGGCCGGCGTCCCCACCTCGCCGTGCGGTGTCTGCGCCGCGTCGATGCGCCAGACCCGGTCGGGGTCGTTCGCGATCGCCCGGTCGCCGTTCTCCTCGTAGTCGTTGTCGGTGACGTACAGCTCGCCGTCCTCGGCGAAGACCCTGCCGTACGGGTTGCGCACCCCCCAGGCGAGCAACTCCATCCCGCTGCCGTCGGGGTGGGCGCGCCAGATGCCGCTGCTGCACTTGAGCCGGCCGTGCACCACCTCGCCGGGCTCGGCGGGGGTCCCGAAGGGCTTGAAGGCGCCGGTGGTCGCGTAGAAGGGGTAGGGCGCCGTCGGGTCGTGGGTGACGACGTTGTTACCGGTCAGCGTCACGTCCACGCCGGGGACGTCGTGGACGCGCTGGTGCCGGGCGAGGTCGACGACGTAGCCCTGCGGCAGGACGACGCCGTTCTGCGACACCGAGCCCTGGCCGAAGTACATGAGCCCGTCGGGGCCGAAGACCGGGCCGCCGGGCTCGTGCCAGCCGCCGTCGGGCAGCCCGTCGACGACGGTCGTCACGCGGCCGTCGGCCAGGTCGTACCGCACGATCCGCGACTGGTGGCCGCCCTTCGCGGAGACGTAGGCCGAGCCGTCGCGCAGCGCGATGTGCCGCGGACCGCCCAGCGGCTCCTCACCGAGGGCGTCCAGGGTGCCGTCGGGGCGCAGCCGCAGGATGCGGCCGGGCAGGTGCGGGCGGGTGGGCCAGGTGCTCCCGCCCTCCAGGACGTAGACGGTGCCCTCGTCGTCCACGCCCATCCCGCAGGGCATCGACAGCCCGGCGAGCACCACCTCGGCGCGGTAGCCGGCGGGCAGCAGGACGTCGGCCGGGTCCAGCCGCGGCCGGGCGGGGGTGGGCAGCTGCTGCAGGGCCTCCGGGGAGGCGGCCACGGTCGGCAGCGTCACGGGCGCTCCTGGGACGACGGCGCCGCGGCGTGCCTCTACGCGCGGACTGGTGCCGTGCCTCGGCCGCGGCCGGGGCAAACCCACGGCGGGGGCGGCGGCGGAGTGGCGCGGCACCGCGGCGGACCGCGGTCACCGATGGTGAGGCCCGCCCGACCGGTGCGCGTCGACGCGGTCGTAGGGTCGCCGCCGTGCTGCCTCCTGTCGTCGACGTCTCCTGGCTGCGTGAGCACCGCGACGAGGTCGTCCTGGCCGACGTCCGCTGGTACCTCGACGGCCGGTCCGGCCGGGCCGCCTACGACGCCGGTCACCTGCCGGGCGCGGTCTTCGTCGACCTGGACCGCTGGCTGGCCGCGCACGCCGGGCCCGACGCGGGGCGGCACCCGCTGCCGGAGCCGGAGGTCTTCGCCGAGGGCATGGCCGCGCTCGGCATCGGGGACGACGACCCCGTGGTGGCCTACGACGACGCCGGCGGGGTGGTCGCCGCCCGGCTGGTCTGGATGCTGCGGGTGACCGGGCACGACGCGGCCCTGCTCGACGGGGGTGCGGCGGCGTGGGACGGGCCGCTGGAGCGAGCCGTCCCGCAGCGGGCCCCGGCGGTGTTCACCGCACGCCCGTGGCCCGCGGAGCGGCTGGCCGGGGTCGACGACGCCCTCGACCCGGCCGCGGTGGTGCTCGACGCGCGCGATCCCGAGCGCTACCGCGGGGACCGGGAGCCGGTGGACCCGCGCGCCGGGCACGTGCCCGGCGCGGTCAACGTGCCGTGCCGGGCCAACCTCGACGCCGACGGCCGCTTCCTGCCGGTCGAGCAGCTGCGCGCGACCTTCGCCGCGGCCGGGGTCACCGCCGACAGCGACGTGGTGTCCTACTGCGGCTCCGGGGTGACCGCCTGCCACAACCTGCTCGCGCTGGAGCTGGCCGGCCTGCCGCAGGGGCGGCTCTACCCGGGTTCGTGGTCGCAGTACAGCGCCGACCCGGACCGGCCGGTCGCCGTCGGGGACCGTCCGTCCTGACCGGGGCCGGTCAGGACCGGGCCGCGAGCAGCGCCTCCGGACGGGTCAGCGGCACCTCCACGGAGGTGCTCGGGCCCTGGACGGCGGCCGGCTGGGGACGGCCGAAGAGGTAGCCCTGCGCGTGCGAGCAGGCCAGGCGGCCGAGGACGGCGTGCTGCTCCTCGGTCTCGACGCCCTCGGCGACCACCTCGAGCTCCAGGCTGCGGGCCAGCTCGATGATCGAGGCCACCAGGGTGGTCGACCGCCCACCGGAGCCCAGGTCCTGCACGAAGCTGCGGTCGATCTTCACGACGTCCGCGGGCAGGCGGCGCAGGTAGGACAGGCTCGAGTAGCCGGTGCCGAAGTCGTCGATGGCGATGCGGACGCCCAGGCCGCGCAGCGCCCGGAGGACGTCGACCACCGACTCCACGTCGTCGATGAGCACGCCCTCGGTCACTTCGAGGGTCAGCTGTCCCGCGGGCAGCCCGCTGCCGGCCAGCGCCGCGCGCACGGTGGCCACCACGTCGTCGTCGAGCAGCTGGCGCGGCGAGAGGTTGACCGCGACGTCGATCGGCCGGCCGGCCTCCCGCGACCACCGGGCCGCCTGCCCGGTCGCCTCGGTGAGCACCCAGCGGCCGATCTCGACGATGGCGCCGCTCTCCTCGGCCAGCGGGATGAACTCCATCGGGGGGACCAGCCCGCGGGTGGGGTGCTCCCAGCGCAGCAGCGCCTCGTAGCCGGTGGTCACGCCTCCACCCAGCTCGATGGTCGGCTGGTAGTGGACGACGAGCTGGCCCTCGGCGACGGCGGAGTCGAGGTCGGTGATCAGCTCGGCCTTGGTCTGGGCGGCCCGCTCCATGCCCTCCGCGTAGACGACCACGCGGTTCTTGCCGGAGGACTTGGCCAGGTACATCGCCAGGTCGGCGTTGCGCAGCAGCGTGCCCGCGGAGCGGTCCCCGGCGGAGGTGGAGTCGGCGACGCCGATGCTCACCCGCACGTGGATCGCCCGGCCGTCGACGACGACCGGGTCGGCCAGGGCGGCCAGCACGCGCTCGCCGACCTCCGCGGCCGTGCGCGCGGAGCCGGCGACCACGACGGCGAACTCGTCGCCGCCGAGCCGGGCCACCTGGTCGACCGAGCGCACGCAGCCCTCGATCCGCCGGCTGACCGTGGTCAGCAGCTGGTCGCCGACGGCGTGCCCGCGGGAGTCGTTGACGTCCTTGAAGTCGTCGAGGTCGAGGAACAGCACGCTCGTGGCGCCCGGGCGCCGGGCCAGCATCCGGGCGGTGGTCTCCAGCAGCAGGGTGCGGTTGGCCAGGCCCGTGAGCGGGTCGCGCAGCCCCTGCTGCTCGTTGAGCCGCCAGGCGGCGAGGTGGGCCAGGCTCGCGGCCAGCACGAAGGCGCCGTGCACGAGCGTCCACGTCCACGGCGAGTGCTGCGCGCTGGCGTGCCCGAACACCGAGTGCGGGAACAGCGTGCCGACGACGCCGTGGTGGGCGAGGACGACGGCCAGCGCCATCCCGAAGGGCACCCAGTTCTGGTACAGCGCCGCGAGGCCGACCATGACGAAGAAGTGGAAGTGCGCCTCGGTGAGACCCTCCATCAGGTAGACCAGGACCACCGAGGCGGTGAGCAGGGACGCCGTGGCCGCCGCCGAGCGCAGCCCGCGACCGGCCCCGGGCAGCACCGTGAACACCAGCGGGTAGACGACCGCCAGCGTGAGCAGCAGGGCGGTCAGCGGTGACCGGTCGAGCAGCAGCGCCATGACACCCAGGCCTCCCGCCTGCGCGGCGGCCACCCGGAGGACGGCCCGGTGACGCCGGCTCCACACCTCCTCGGGCAGGTGCCGCCCCTGGGGGAGGGCCGCGACGAGCCGCTCGTGCAGTGCGGTGACCATGCAGCTGTCCTCGGCCGGCAACCCGGGGTCCTCCAGCGCCGTCCGGCCGGCCTCACCCGTCCGGGGGAACCGGCGCCCGGGGTCCCGACTGGCCGCCGGCCGGCGGGTCGGTCAGGGTGCGGAGGAGGCCGGGACCGTTCCCGGCGGACGGGGAGCGGTCGCTCCGCCACCCGCGAGTGCGAGGAGGTCCTGCGATGCGGGCCATGGTGTACCGAGGTCCCTACAAGGTGCGGGTCGAGGAGAAGGACGTCCCCGCCGTCGAGCACCCGAACGACGCGATCGTGCGGGTCACGCTGGCCGCGATCTGCGGCTCGGACCTGCACCTCTACCACGGCCTCATGCCGGACACGCGGATCGGGCACACGTTCGGCCACGAGTTCATCGGGGTCGTGGAGCAGGTCGGGTCCTCGGTGCGGAACCTGCAGGTCGGCGACCGGGTGATGGTGCCCTTCAACATCTCCTGCGGATCGTGCTGGTTCTGCGCCCGCGAGCTGTACTCCAACTGCCACAACGTCAACCCGAACGCCACGGCGGTCGGCGGCATCTACGGCTACTCGCACACCACCGGCGGCTACGACGGCGGCCAGGCGCAGTACGTGCGCGTCCCGTTCGCCGACGTCGGTCCGGTGCGGATCCCCGACTGGATGCACGACGAGGACGCCGTCCTGCTGACCGACGCCGCCGCGACCGGGTACTTCGGCGCGCAGCTCGGGGAGATCGCGGAGGGTGACACGGTCGTCGTCCTCGGCGCCGGGCCGGTCGGCCTGATCGCCGCCCAGTCCTCGTGGTTGATGGGCGCGGGCCGGGTGATCGTCGTCGACCACCTGCAGGAGCGGCTCGAGAAGGCGCGGACCATGGCCCACGCCGAGACCCTCGACTACGACGAGCACGACGACGTGGTGGTCGAGCTGAAGAAGCAGACCGACTTCCTCGGTGCCGACGTGGTGATCGAGGCGGCGGGCGCGGAGGCCGACGGCAACCTCCTGCAGCAGGTGACCGGGACCAAGCTCAAGCTGCAGGGCGGCTCCCCGGTCGCGCTGAACTGGGCGATCGACGGGGCGCGCAAGGGCGGCACCATCTCGGTCGTCGGGGCCTACGGGCCGATCCCGAACGCGGTGAAGTTCGGCGACGCGCTCAACAAGGGGCTCACCCTGCGGATGAACCAGACGCCGGTGAAGCGGCAGTGGCCGCGGATGTTCGAGCACGTGCGCAACGGCCACCTGACGCCGCGGGCGATGGTCACCCACCGGTTCCCGCTGGAGCACATCGCCGAGGCCTACCACGTGTTCTCCGCGAAGCTCGACGGCTGCATCAAGCCGCTGGTCCTGCCCGACGCGGCCTGAGCGAGGAGGAACGATGACCGACCCGGAGATCCCGAGCGCCTACGTCCGGGACAAGCGACCGCCCCGCGAGACCCGTGAGCAGTTGCGGGCCCGGATCCCCGGCTGGGGGGTCGACCTCGACCCCGCCGACCGGCCGTCGCACCCCAGGCTGCACTACGCGCCGGACACCACCGGCGCGCACTGGGACTTCCCGGAGCGGCAGCCCGAGAGGGAGCCGCGGGAGCGGTCGATCGAGCACGCCTTCGTCACCCCGGTCTTCGGCACCGCCCAACCGCTGAGGGGGCTGTCCGGGGCGATCCGCAAGCTCGCCTACCGCCGCTTCAGCGAGGGCCGGCTGGCGCACTGGCTGCTGCTGATCGTCGGTGACCGGGTCGACGCCTGGGGCAGCCACCTGCGCTCGTTCGCCACGCTGCACCCGGACAACCCGGTGACCGAGACGGGCGTGGAGGCCGAGTTCACCCACGGCGGGCTGCGTTCGCGCCGCGGGCGGTCCGACGCCCGGCACCACGTCCTCGACCCGGTGGTCGTGGCCGGACCGTGGGTGGCCGGCGCCGCGGTGACGTACACCGGCGTCCGCCGGTTGGTGCGCGCACTCCGTCACTGACCGGAAGGCGCGGACGAATCGGTGCCGTTGCCCATCGACGCGCCCCGTCCGGGGCGGTGGAATGGGTGGGCACGGCCTGCGAGGCCTCGTCCCACACAGGGGGACACCGCTCATGACGCACATCGGGGTGCCGAGCCCCCGCAGCGGGCACGAGACGGTGCGCACCGTGTCCCCGCGCCCGACGCGCCGCGTGTTCGGCGCCGACCCGGCGGTCATCGGGCACCGGGGCCTGGGCTGCGGGGTCGTCCGCGGCCACCGGGAGAACACCCTGGGGTCGTTCACGGCGGCGGCCGCGCTGGGGGCGACCTGGGTGGAGGCCGACGTCCGGCGGACGGCGGACGACGTCCTGGTGGTGGGGCACGACGAGGTGTACCCGGACGGCACCCGCGTGGCCGACGTCAGCGCGGCGGAGGCCGACCGGCGCGGCACGCTCCGGCTGCACACGCTGCTGGAGCAGCTGCCCCTCGAGGTCGGGGTGGACGTGGACCTCAAGCCCGCGATGGACGACAGCCTGCGACCGCCGTCGCGCACCACCGCTGCCCTGCTCGCGCCCGTCGTGACCGCCGAGGCGCGTCGCCGCCCGCTGCTGGTCACGTCGTTCGACCCGACGGCGCTGCAGCGGCTGCGCAGCCAGGAGCCCTCGCTGCCGCTGGGTTGGCTCACCTGGCACCGCTTCCCCCTGGACGTCGCGGTGGCCGCCTGTGCGCACATGGACGTCGACGTCCTCGGGCTGCACGTGGGATCGCTCGCGGACCGTGGCTCGGAGGCGGTCGAACCGGCAACCGTCGCCGGGGCGCTGCCGTTCGTCCACGGCGCCGGTCGGCAGCTCGTGGTGTGGTGCCCCGCGCCGGCCTCGGCCGGTGTGCTGCTCGAGGCCGGCGCCGACGCCGTGGTGGTGGACGAGGTGCCGGGAGCCCTGGAACTCCTCGGACCTCAGCACGTCCGGGCGAGCGCCGGGTCGACGGTCGGCGCCGGGAGCTACCGGCTGCAGCTGCGCTGAGTGCAGCGAACTCCCAGGCGACGTCCAGTTCCTGCGCGGAGGCGAGTCCTACGGTCGCTGTCAGTAGCGACGACGACCTCTGGAGTACTCCGTGCAGCACCCCCGACCGGACCGGACGCCCACCTACGAGGGGCGGCCACTGCCCCGGCCCGACGAGGAACTGGTCGACCAGGGGCTCGGCTTCGACGTCGGCACCCTGCTCAGCCGCCGCGGGCTGCTGGCCGTCCTCGGCCTGGGTGCGGCATCGGTGGGGCTGGCGGCCTGCGGCGCGGGCGGGTCGACGAGCTCGTCGGCGTCGTCGTCCTCCGCCGCGTCCTCGGTGGGCGAGATCCCCGACGAGACCGCCGGTCCCTACCCGGGCGACGGCTCCAACGGGCCGGACGTGCTGGAGCAGAGCGGCATCGTGCGCAGCGACATCCGGTCCAGCTTCGGGGAGTACAGCGGCACCGCCGAGGGCGTGCCGATGACCCTGGAGCTGACCGTCTCCGACCTCGCCGACGGCGGGGTGCCGTTCGAGGGCGTCGCGGTCTACGTCTGGCACTGCACCCGCGAAGGCGGCTACTCGCTGTACTCCGCAGGTCTCGAGGACCAGAACTACCTGCGCGGCGTGCAGGTCGCCGACGCCGACGGTCTGGTCCGCTTCACCAGCGTCTTCCCGGCCTGCTACGACGGGCGCTGGCCGCACATCCACGTCGAGGTCTACCCGGACCAGGGCAGCACCACCGACTCGACGAACGCCGTCGCCACCTCGCAGGTCGCGTTGCCGCAGGACGTCTGCGAGGCGGTCTACGCGACCGCCGGCTACGAGGCGTCGGTGAGCAACCTGTCGCGGGTCAGCCTGAGCGGCGACAACGTCTTCGGGGACGACGGCGGCGCGAGTCAGCTGGCCACCGTGACCGGGAACGTCACCAGCGGCTACACCGTGCGCCTCGCCGTCGGCGTCGACACCGCCACGACCCCGACCGGCGGTGGGATGGGCGGCGACGGCGCGCCCTCCGGTGCTCCGGGTGGCCCGCCGCCCGGTGGGGGCCCTGGGGGCACCCCGCCGACCGGCGCCCCGCCGAGCACGTGAGGACGGGAGAGCCGGTGCGGGCCCCTCCAGGCGCACGCGAGCCCGCTGGTCCGGTCGGTCCGGGGCGGCCAGCACCGGAGCGGTGCACCCCGGACAGGCCCTTGTCCTCTGGACCCGCACTCGACGCCTGGCTGAGCATGGTGGCCTGCGATGGCCTGGCCGGACGAGGGCGTTCCATGACCACATCGACGCTGCGACCCGAGCTGGACGATCTCCGCACACGCGTGGCGGGCACCGTGACCGGACGCGATGACCCGGGCTACGACGAGGCCCGTGCCGTGTGGAACGGGATGGTGGACCGCCGTCCCTGGGCCGTGGTGCGCGCGGCGGACGTGCGCGACGTCGCACCGACCATCGCGTACGTCCGGGAGCACGGGCTGGACCTGGCCGTCCGCGGCGGTGGCCACAACGTCGCCGGCAACGGGGCGGTCGACGACGGTGTCGTGCTGGACCTCGCCGACGTGCACGCCGTGTCCGTCGACACGGCCGCTCTAGCTGGACATCCACGGGTTCTGGCCCGACCCGGCCGACGCCCACCGGATCGCGTTCGTCCGCGGCCTCTCCGCGGACATGGAGCCGTTCGCGACCGGGGGCCAGTACGTCGACTTCCAGGGGCTCGAGCCGGCGGGGCACCGCGGGTTCGACCCCCGCAGCGTCTTCGGGCCGGCGAAGTACCGGCGACTCGTCGACGTGAAGAGGCGCTACGACCCCGGGAACCTCTTCCACGTCAACCAGAACATCCTGCCGGGGTGAGGCCCGGAGGCGGACGCGGTCACGACCAGTCACTGGACGACGGACGGCCCAGCGGGTGCCCGGGGTCAGCAGCGGGTGACCGGCTGCTGGGACCTCGTGCTGGGGTCGACCGTCGAGGTTGTTGGGGAGGGCGAGGTGCACGCGGTCATCCGGCACTACAGGGGCGAGTCGCAGCTCTTCGACGAGCTGGAGCGGCGGACCGATGACGTCGAGCAGGTGATCCGGGGTGTGCCCGGGTTCATCAGCTACCACCTGGTGAGGACAGCGGACGGCGGCTTCAGCGTCGGCGTCTTCGAGGACGAGTCCGGGGCGACCGAGTCCACGCGCGTGGCGGCGGACTGGGTCAGGCAGAACCTGCCCCAGCTGACGGTGCGCTCGCCCGAGGTCATCGAGGGTGGGGTGATCCTGCACCTGGGCCGGTGACCCGGCGGACAGGGCGGCGCACGTCCGGCGGGTACGTGCCGATGCGGCGGCAACCGCCCGGCTGGGAAAGGGTGCACCGTGGTGTGAGGGGGAGGGGCACGGATGAGGACGGTCGCGATCGCCTGTCAGGGCGGCGGTAGCCACACGGCGTTCACCGGCGGTGTGCTGCAACGCCTGCTGGCCGATGGGAACCACCGGATCGTCGGGCTGTCCGGCACCTCGGGTGGCGCGGTCTGCGCCCTGCTGGCCTGGTACGGCCTGCTCACCGGCGGCGCGGCCGAGGCGGGCCGGCTGCTGGAGCGCTTCTGGGAGGACAACGCGGCCACCACGCTGAGCGACAAGGCGGCGAACGCCTGGCTGGTCGGTCTCGCCCGGCTCGAGGGCCGGGTGACCCTCCCGACGGTGAGTCCCTACGCCTATCCGGGGTTCGCCGGCACCGCCTTCACCGACCAGCTGACCCGCCACGTGGACGTCGATCGGCTGGCCCGGCTGCAGGAGTCCCCGCCGGAGGACCAGCCGCTGCTGCTCGTCGGCGCCGTCGACGTCCTCAGCGGCGACTTCATGGCCTTCTCCAGCCGGCGCGGGGAGATCACCGTGAACGCCGTGCTGGCCTCGGCCGCCGTCCCCCTGCTCTTCCGCGCCGTCGAGGAGAGGGGCCGGTACTACTGGGACGGGTTGTTCAGCCAGAACCCGCCGGTGCGCCAGCTGCCCGACGCCGGCCCCGAGGAGATCTGGGTGGTCCGGATCAACCCGCGCGCCCGGGCCACCGAGCCGAAGTCGGTGGGCGACATCGCGGACCGGCGGAACGAGCTGGCCGGCAACCTGTCGCTGGAGCAGGAGCTGTACGTTATCCGCAAGGTCAACGAGTGGGCGGACCGCCTCGGCGACCCGTACCGGCGCATCGAGATCCGTGAGATCACCCTGGACCTCGATCTCGACCTGCCCAGCAAGCTGGACCGCCGGCCCGCGTTCCTCCGCCGGCTGTCCGACGCCGGGCGGGAGCAGGCGGACGCCTTCCTGGCCGGGCTGCCCGGCTGACTGCAGCCCGGCGCGCGGTCACGGCCGCACGGATCTCGTGACGTTCGACCACGGTCGGTCCGGTGACCGGAGCGCGTCCCGACCCCCGACGGACCGTCGTCCTCCGCTCGGGCGGCCGCCTGCCTGTCTGTTGCTGAGCGGCCCACTCGGGGCCACCCCGGGTCGGCTACCGACGACTGGACCGGTACCCCAGCAGGCCGCGACCGACCAGGACAGCACCGACAGCCGTGACGACGTAGCCCGCCACCAGGATGGAGCCACCTCCGATGTCGGTCGGCTGTCCCACCACGTCGAGGGCCTCCAGCACGACGTGGACCCCGACCAGTGCAATCCCGATCACGAGGGTGAGCACAGAACTCCTGCGCACTGCACGGGACCGTCGATCCGCGGACACGGCGATCACCGTAGGTCGATGGGGCGTGCGGGGGCACGTGCCTTCCTCCGACAGGTTGGGACGGCACGGCGTCCCTGCAGCCCTCCGTCCCCTGCGACCGACTGTGGGACACGTCCGCGGGCGTCCGTGTGGTTGAGCCGCCGTGTCACACGACGACGCGACAGAGCATGGGGCGGGACTCTCCTCGAGCCGCCACTGCAGAGGCCCGAGGCGCCTTCCCTCGCTGGGCCGTCCCCCGCGCGGACGGGTGGAGGGTCAGCCGACCGCCGATGGTGTCGTACACGACGGACCAGTCCCGGGAGGAACTGTCGGTCGCTCCGCCCGGCCTCCGCCGGCGCGACCGATCGACGGCTGTGGGAGCGGGTTGGCGGCAGGGACCGCGTAACGCGCTCGGAGCGAGCCGCCGGGCCAGGTCTCGCTGTCCCGCAGAGTCAGACGCACGGAGGGCCCGGCCGGATCGAGCAACGGCGTGCCCGTGCCGAGCAGTACCGGAGCCACGAACAGCTCGAGGTCGTCCACCAGCTCGGCGCACAGCAGAGAGCGCATCACGGTGATGCTGCCCCACACGACCGTGGTCCCGGTCGCGCCGGCCGTACGGCGCGACCGGATGTGCTCGACGGCGTCGAGGACGATCCGCGCCGGTGAGTGCTCACCCCACGGCGCGGCGCCGAGCGTGGTGGACGCGACGGTCTTGGGCAGAGCGTTGATCAGTGGGGCAAGCGCTTCGCCATCGGCCGTGGGCCAGAACTGGACGAACTCCTCGTAGGTGCGTCTGCCCAGCAGCACCTCGTCGACGGAGTCGAGCAGCGCCGTGTTGTGCCGGTCCGACGCGGAGAAGTCGGTGACGACGTCGAAGATGTCGGTCTCCCCATTCGGGCCGGCGACCATGCCATCGGCTGAGACCCACTGCTGGACCAGAACGCGTTGCATGCGACCTCGCTCGGACGTCCCACGGCCGGTCCGCGGACCCGCTGCGGAGACCGTCCGAGGCCCGGGCACTCATCGCTCCCCGTGGCAACGCATCGTCCTGCATGCACTCGGTGGCGCGCGGTCCTGCTCAGGTGTGTCCATGCCCCGTGTCGCGCCAGACAGAGGTCGGGCACGGGTCGTCCCACGGAACCCCCGAGGGCTGACGGTGGCGCCGACCTGCGGTCCCACGTGGAGCTGCTCGGGACGTCCCCAGCGCTCGGCTCGCTGTCCGGGGGTACCGCTCAGAAGCGGTAGTGCAGCACGACGGTCCCCTTGCGGGACCAGGACGTGCTGTGCGCGGCCAGCCGGTAGTACGTGCGGAGGGCTGCGGGGAACTGGGCGACCTCGGGCTCCCGGGGGATCAAGACCTCCCTGACCAGGGTCAGCGCTGGGTCCCAGCGCTCCGGGTCGTGCGGGTCGTCGGAGCCGGGGAACCTGATCAGGTCGGCGACGGACCGGGTGCCGCGGGTGTGCTTGATGGCCCAGATCGCGAACCGGGGATAGCTGTTGAAGGCGATCTCCCCGCTGGGGAAGTGGCTCGTGAGCCGGTTCAGCAGGGCCACGACCTGGTCCAGGGTGAGGAACCCCAGCAGGCCGTCGGCGACGATCACCGCGGGCCGGTTCGAGGGGACGGCGGTCAGCCAGTCCGGATCCGTCACGTCCGCGCCGATGGCGTGAGCGTGCGCGCGATCCGGCACCAAGCCCGCTCGGGCGGCGATGACCGCGGGGGTGTCGACGTCGTACCAGTCGACGGTGGGCGGCGGGTCGATGCGCAGGACCCGGGTGTCCAGCCCTGCTCCCAGGTCCAGCCCGACGCCGTCGGGATGACGAGCCAGGAACCGGGACGCGACCTCGTCGAGCTTCTTGGCCCGCAGTGCGGCGTTGAGCATGAGGTTCGTGTCGATGTGCAACTGGTCGTGGTCGTAGTCGAGCGTGCGGACGATCTCGTCGGCCATCGCGTCACCGAGGACGGGATGCGGCGACCGGTTGTCCAGCGCCCTGCAGCAGAGCGTCAGGAACAGGCTGTCCTCGGTCGGCGTCAAGGCCGGCAGGGTGGTCGCCATCGATGCGGCCTCTCGTGCGTGCCGACATGCTGGTGAGGACGCGCCCGGAACGCTGCTGCGCCCCACGACCCCCGCGGGACCCGGCTCGAACGCCATCCTCGACCGAGGCCCCGAGGGTGTCGGGGCTCGTTGCCCGGCCCGTCCGCGTGGGTCGGTCCCCCTCCCTCGTACCCAAGCCCTCGGCCGCGGCCCGTCCCAGGGTCCTAGGGCACGTCGGCGCCGCGTCCGATCGAGTGGACGCCCGTCCTCCGCCCTGGTCCCGGGAGCGACCAGCGCCGGAGCAGACGGGTCCTCCCGCTGCGGAGCCCCTACTGGACCAGGCGCAGTGCGGGCGCTGCGGGGGCGCTGTCGGCGGCCCCGGCCGATCCTCCGGGGAGGACGGCGAGCGCCGGACGGCCGCTGACCAGGGGCCGTCCACCGAGCCTGGCCCGGAGGGATGCGTTCGCGTAGCCGGCGGGCAGCCGGTGGCACTCGTCGTGGGCGTGCGGCGACGTCGCGGGAGCAGCGGGGCGCTGCGCCAGGTGGACGTAGGTGATGCTGTCCGCGGGGTCGTACGTCCTCACCTCGTCCTCGCCTCCTCCCGGACCCGCCGGTGCGGCGGCCGCGATCTGCGGTGGCGACACCGGCGATACGAACCGGACACGCACAGCGTGGCAGTGGGGTACGACAGGAAACCGACCCGATCCGGGCCCGCCGGGTGCCGTCACGACCCGTCGGCCGGGCTCAGCGAGCGGCCAGCGCGGCGCCCATCTGCTCGACGGCCTGCACCAGCACCGGCCGCGGGGTCGCGACGTTCAGCCGGACGAACTGCTGACCGGCGGCGCCGCACAGCAACCCGTCGGTCAGGGCCACCCCGGCCCGCTCGAGGAAGAACGCGCCCGGCTCGGTCAGGTCCAGCTCCCGGCAGTCCAGCCAGGCCAGGTAGGTGCCCTCGGGCGGGGTGTACCGGACACCGGGCAGGTGCTCGGCGACGAGGTCGGTCAGCAGCCGGCGGTTGCCGTCCAGGTACGCCAGGACGTCGTCCAGCCAGCCGGCGCCGCCGGTGTAGGCGGCGGTGTTCGCCACGACCCCGAGGGTCGAGGCGCCGTGCTCGGCGTGCGGGCCCACCCGCGCCCACAGGTCGGCGTCGGCGTCGTTGGAGAGCACCAGCTGGGCGCACTTCAGGCCCGGGAGGTTCCACGCCTTGGACGCCGAGGTCGCGCTGACCGCGTGCCCGGCCGGGACCTCGCCGAGCGAGGCGTAGGGGACGTGCCGGTGTCCCTCGTACACAAGCGGCGCGTGGATCTCGTCGGAGAACACCCGGCCGCCGTGCCGCTCCACCACCTCGGCGACCGCCGTCATCTCCGCGGGCTCCAGCACCCGCCCGATCGGGTTGTGCGGGTTGCAGAGCACCAGCAGGTGGCCGCCGGCCCGGAACGCGGCGTCGAGCGCGTCGAGGTCGTAGACGTACCGGTCGCCGTCCCGCGCCATCGGCACCTGGACGACCTCGCGGCCCAACGCCGGTGGCAGCGTGAGGAAGGGCATGTAGGCCGGCGTCGGCAGGACGACCGGGCTGCCCGGCCGGGAGAAGTGCTCGATCGCCGCGGCCAGCCCGGCGAGGACGTCGGCCACCGGGCGCACCCGCTCCGGCGGCACCGCCCAGCCGTACCGGTCGGCCGACCACGCCGCGTACGCCTCCGACACGCCCTGCAGCAGCGCCGGCGGCAGGTAGCCGAAGGCCGCGATGTCCACCGCCGCGTGCAGTGCCTCGGTGACCGCCGGCGCCGTGCCGAAGTCCATCTCCGCCACGAACGCCCCGATCGCGTCGGGGAACAGCGACCACTTGAGGCCGCCGCGGCGCCGCAGCTGCGCGACGGTCAGCTCGTCGAACCCGGCGTCAGCCACGGGGAGCCCGGGCGAGCAGCTGGGCCAGATGCACGCCCTCGCGGCCGGCGAGCTGGTCGAGCTGGGTGCGGCAGGAGAACCCGTCGGCGAGGACGACGGCGTCCGGCCCCGCGGCCCGGACGGCGGGCAGCAGCTGGTGCTCGGCGATCGCCACCGACACCTCGTGGTGGCCGCGCTCGACGCCCCAGTTGCCGGCCAGCCCGCAGCACCCGCCGACCCGGGTCACCGTGGCGCCGGCCTCGCGCAGCAGCCGCTCGTCGGTGGCCCACCCGAGGACGGCGTGGTGGTGGCAGTGCGGCTGGGCGACGACCTCCACCCCGGCCAGGGACGGCGGCGTCCAGCCCGGGGTCTCGCGCAGCAGCTCGGCCAGCGTGCGGGCGCCCGCGGCGACCCGCTCCGCAGCCGATCCGCCGACCAGCTCCAAGGCCTCGTGCCGCAGCACCGCGGTGCACGAGGGCTCCACGCCGACGACCGGGATGCCGTCGTCCACCAGCGGGGCGAGCAGCTCGACGGTGCGGCCCAGGGTGCGGCGCGCGGCGTCCAGCTGGCCGGTGGTGATCCAGGTCAGCCCGCAGCACGCCTCGGCCGGGGGCACCTGCACCCGGTAGCCGGCGTCCTCCAGCACGGCTGCCGTGGCGAGGGCGACCTCGGGATCGAAGTGGTCGGTGAACGAGTCGACCCAGAGGGCGACTGCTCGGCCACCCGCCCCACGGCCGTCCCCGGCCGGAGCCGGTCGTCCGGCCCACTGCTGCCGGAAGGTGCGGTCGGCGAACGCCGGCAGCGAGCGGCGCTGGTCGACGCCTGCGCCCCACTTGGCCAGCCGGCCGCCGAGGCGCGACCTGGTGACCGCGTTGGCCAGCCGGGGAGCGCGGGCGGCGACGTCGGCCCAGCGGGGCAGCCAGCCCAGCGTGTAGTGCGAGCGGGGGCGCAGCCGGCGGCGGTAGCTCTGGTGCAGCACCTCGGCCTTGTAGGAGGCCATGTCCACGCCGGTCGGGCAGTCCCGCGAGCAGCCCTTGCACGACAGGCACAGGTCGAGGGCCTCGTGCACCTCCGGAGAGCGCCAGTCCCGCACCGGCCCGCCCGGGGCGAGCATCTCCTGCAGCACGCGCGCCCGGCCGCGGGTGGTGTCCTTCTCCTCCCGCGTCGCTGGCCACGACGGGCACATCACCCCGCCGCCGGCCTGCAGGTCGGCGCGGCACTTGCCGACGCCGGTGCAGCGGTGCACCGCGGCGGAGAAGTCGCCGCCGTCGTGCCGGTAGGCCAGCGCGAGGCCGGTGTTCCGGCGCGGCGCGGCCGCCACCCGGATGTCGTCCTCGACCCGCGCCGGGCGCACCAGCACGCCGGGGTTGAGCACGTCGTCGGGGTCGAAGAGGCCCTTCACCCGCTCGAACAGGCCGAGCACGTGCGGCGAGTACATGGACGACAGCAGCTCGCTGCGCGCCCGGCCGTCACCGTGCTCGCCGGACACCGAGCCGCCGTAGCGGGCCACCAGCGCCGCGGCGTCGGTCACGAAGGCCCGGTAGGCCTCGCGGCCGCGGTCGGGGTGGGCGGGGGAGCGGGCCCCGAGCGGGAAGTCGATCCGCACGTGCACGCAGCCGTCGCCGAAGTGGCCGTACGGGACGCCCTGCAGCCCGTGCCGGTCCAGCAGCGCCTCGAACTCGCGCAGGTAGGCGCCCAGCTGCTCGACCGGCACGGCGGCGTCCTCCCAGCCGGCGTGCGCGGGCCGGCCGTCGGAGGTGCGGGCGGCCAGCCCGGCGCCGTCCTCGCGGATCCGCCAGATCGCCGCGGCCTCCGCGACGTCGGTGACCACCATCGAGTCCAGCGCGCCGGCGTCGCTCAGCACGCCCTTGGCCTTGGCCTCGACCTCGGCGACGCTGTCGCCGGTCAGCTCGACGATCAGCCAGCCGTCGCCCCGGGGCAGGTCCGGGACGACGGCCGCGGGGACGTCGCGCAGCCGCTGCACGATCCGCTGGTCGAGGCCCTCCACGGCGGTCGGCTCGTGCGGCAGCAGCCCGGGGGTGGCGTCGGCCGCCTCGGCCATCGACGGGTAGCCGAGGACCACCAGGCCGCGGAAGGGGGCGTCGGTGACCAGCCGGACCGTGGCGCCGAGCACCACCGCGAGGGTGCCCTCGCTGCCGACCAGCGCGCGGGCGACGTCGAAGCCGCGCTCGGGCAGCAGGTGCTCCAGCGAGTAGCCCGACACCTGCCGGCCGAAGCGGCCGAGCTCCGTGCGGATCGCCGCCAGCTCGCCGTCCACGAGCGAGCGCAGCTCGTCGAGCACCCCGCCGCCCACCGCGCCGTCCGGCCCGAGCCGAAGCCGCCGGCCGGCGCCGGTGACGACGTCGAGGCCGACCACGTTGTCCGACGTCCGGCCGTAGCCCAGGGCCCGTGACCCGCAGGCGTTGTTGCCGATCATGCCGCCGATCGTGCAGCGGTTGTGCGTGCTCGGGTCGGGGCCGAACCGCAGCCCGTGCGGCCGGGCCGCGGTCTGCAGCGCCGCCTGCACCACGCCGGGGTCGACGGTCGCCGTCCGGGCCTCGGGGTCGATGCCGTGCACGCGGGACAGGTACCGGCTGGTGTCGAGGACGACGCCCGGGCCGACCGCGTTGCCGGCGATCGAGGTGCCCGCGCCCCGCGCGGTGAAGGGCACGCCGAGCTCGCGGCAGACGGCGAGGGTCGCCTCGATCTCGTCGGGGTGCCGCGGGCGCACCACCGCGCGGGGCAGCACCCGGTACAGCGAGCCGTCGGAGGAGTACAGCGCCCGGGCCAGGCCGGAGTCGTCGACGTCGCCGACCCCCGCGCGGCGCAGTGCCTCCGTCAGGTCGGTCGCCACGTCCGGTGCCAGCGTCATCAGCGCTCCCTCGTCGGCGTCGGTGCCTCCCTCCTTGTACACCGCACCGGCCCGTCGGCGGGACGTCGGCCCCTGGCCCGCGCGGCCCGTGCCCACCAGCCTGGACGGGTGGCCTTCGACGTCGAGCGGCTGCTGCGGCTGTGGTCGGACCCCCTGCCGGGGGACGACGTCGCCGCGGCCGGCGCGTTCCGCGAGCTGTACGCCGACCCCGTGACGGTCAACGGCGTGCCGATCGGCGTGGTCGACCTGGTGGCCCGGGCCAGGGCGGTGCAGCACACCTTCGACCCGGTGCGGCGCGAGGTGCTGTCGGTCGTCGAGGAGGGGGACCGGGTCGCCGTCGCGTTCCGGATGGGCGGCCGTCAGGTCGGCACCTGGACGACGTCCGCCGGTCCGGTGCCGGCCACCGGGCGGGAGTTCTGGCTGCGCGTGGTCGACGTCCTCACCCTCGCCGACGGGCGGATCACCGACATCGTCATGGTCGCCGACGAACTGGGGGTCCTGGTCGCCCTGGACGCCGTCCGGCTGCGCACCCCGGCCGACGCGGGGACCGGCGACTGAGCCGCCCGTGTCCGGCGCGCGGTACCCGGGTTGACGCGCGACCGGCGCCGGGCCAGGGTCGCCTGGCCATGACGGACCCAGCCGGGGACGGAGACCGTCGCTGCTCGGCCACTCCAGGCGCTGGGGCCCCACCGAGGGAGGGCGTCCGTGGAAGTCGACGTGATCGTCGAGATCCCCAAGGGATCCCGGAACAAGTACGAGTACGACCAGCAGCTCGGCCGGATCCGGCTCGACCGGATGCTCTTCACGGCGACCGGCTACCCGGGCGACTACGGGTTCGTCCCCGACACGCTGGCCGAGGACGGCGACCCCATCGACGCCCTCCTGCTCCTCAACGAGCCCACCTTCCCCGGCTGCCTGGTCCGCGCCCGGGTCATCGCCGTGTTCTGGGTGCACGACAAGCGGGGCCCGGACGCCAAGCTGCTGTGCGTCCCCGCGACCGACCCGCGGCACCTGCACCTGCAGGAGCTGGAGGACGTGCCGATGCACCAGATCGCCGAGATCTGGCACTTCTTCGAGATCTACGAGGCCCTCGCACCCGACAAGTCGGCCGAGACCCGCGGGTGGGAGCGCCGGGCGAAGGCGATCGAGGCGCTGGAGGACGCCCAGCGCAGGTTCGCCGACGGGCTCCCCGCGGCGACCGGCACGGAGGGCTGACCGAGGTCAGGCGGGGGCGACCGCCTGCGCCAGGGCGGCGATGTGGGCCGATGCGGGCCGTGGCTCGATGCCGAGGGCCCGCATCCCCTCGGCGCCGCCCTCCTCGCCCACGTCCATGGACAGCGCGATGCCCAGCACCGAGGCGAGCTCCGGCCGGCGCCGGCGCAGTGCCCGGACGCCGAACGCGAGCACCCGGCGGGGGACGACGACCCGGCGCATGCGCACGCCGAGCGCGCGCTCGAAGGCGTCGACGACCTCGTGCCGGGTCAGCGCCTCCGGTCCACCGAGGTCCAGCGCCTCGGGCGGGTCGGCCGTCGTGGCCAGGCGCACGCAGGCCTCGGCGACGTCGTCCTCGGCGACGTACGGCAGCGGCGTGCGGCCGCGGCCGTGGATGACGGCCAGCCGCTTGTCCGGCCGGATGCCGGACTGCGGGGTGAGCCAGGTCTCCTGGAACGCGGCCGGCCGCACGAGCACCGACCGCAGGGATGAGGCCTGCAGCAACCGTTCGGTGGCCCGCTTCGCGGCGAAGAACGGCACCAGGTCCACCATCGCGTCGGTCATGCCCTGCGCGGAGACGAACACGAACCGCTCGACGCCGGCCGCCTCGGCCGCCCGCACCAGTGCCGCGTTGCCCTCGCGGTCGACCCGGTCGATGGAGACGTCCCTGGCCCCCGCCAGGCTGCGTCCGATGCCGTTGGCGGTGGTGACGACCGTCCGCACCCCGGCCAGCACCCGGTCGAGAGCGGCCGGGTCGGTGAGGTCGCCGACGCTGAGCTCGACGCCGGACGACCGCAGGGCGGCGGTGTCGCTGCGCGGCCGGACCAGCGCACGGAACGGGATGCCGCGCTCGGTCAGCCGGGCGGCGATCCGGCCGCCCAGGTCGCCGGTCGCACCGCAGAGCAGGAGCTCGCCCATGGTCCCTCCCGGGTGGGTGGATGACCCAGGCAGGCACGGTTCCAGACCCCCGTCAACGCCCCGTCACGTCCGCCGGTGGCCGGATCGCCGAACGCGCCCGTGTTCCCGGAGCGCTGGGCCTCGCCGTCCCCTCTGCTCGGTGACCGTCCCTGTGGCGAGCGTGATGCCGGGGCGCGTGTCCGCACCGCCCCCGGCGACACGCGAGGAGGCGAGGGGTCCCGGCGTCCGGGTCGTCGATCCTCGGTCGCCATGACGGGCTGGCATGGACTCCTCGGGGCCGAGATCCCGATCGTCACGGCGGTGACCCGGCTGGACTTCCTGAGCCGGCGGGACAGCGCGGCGGCGGTGGAGCGCCCCGCCGTCGGGCCCTCGTACTCCTGGACCGACCACCTGCGCGGGCAGGTCGAACCGCTGGACCTCGAGGAGTCCCTGGAGCTGCTGGGCCTGGGCCTCGGTGTCGCCCGGCGGGCCTACGACGCGCAGCACCGGGGCATCCACGCCGCCCTGCGCGCCGGCGCCTCGTGGGAGCGGATCGGTGCCGTGCTCGGGACCACCGCGCTGACCGCCTGGAACGGCCACCAGCGGTGGATCGAGGAGCAGGTCGAGCTCTTCGAGCTGACCGGACGGTACGGGCTGGACGACGTCGGTGCGGTGGAGGCGCTGCACCTCGCCGGCGAGCGCCCGGCGGGTCTCGGCTACGTCGCGCGGACCGCTCACCCGGAGGACTGACGGTCCCCTCCCGGCACCGCCCGAGCCCGGTGCCGTGGTGGAACGGCCCCTGCAGGGTCCCGCCGCGAGCCTGGTGACGTGCTGGATCGGCCCCCTGCAGGGTCCCGCCGCGAGCCTGCGAGCGGTGGGGGCAGGGGGTCCTTCTTCAGTCCTCGAGCACCCAGACGGCGCTGTTCGGCGGGAGCGCGACCGTGCCGCCGGAGCGCCGGACCGCCGCGGTGGAGGCGAGCAGCACCTGGCCGGGGCAGCCGGCGAGCACCGTCTCGCTGCCCATGTTGACCACGCAGCGCACCGCCTCGCCGTGGCCGACCGACCGGACGGTCAGCACGTCGCCGCGGGTGGTCAGCGTCGCCGAACCCGACGCGAACGCCGGGTGGGCCTTGCGCAGCGCCAGTGCGCGCCGGTGCAGGGTCAGCGTCGAGCCGCCCTGGCCGGTCTGCACCGAGACGGCGTAGCGGCCCCAGCCGGCGGGGATCGGCAGCCACGGCTCGGCCGCGCCCTCGGGGGAGAAGCCGACGCCCTCGGTCGGGTTCCACGGCATGGGCACGCGGCAGCCGTCGCGGCCGGCGCGGGCGCCGCCGCTGCGGTGGAAGATCGGGTCCTGCTTGGCCTCGTCGGGCACGTGCGCCTGCGGCAGGCCCAGTTCGTCACCGGCGTAGAGGTAGGCCGAGCCGGGCAGCGCCAGCGTCAGCAGCGCCGCGGCACGGGCCCGGGCGGTACCGACCTCGCCGCCGCCGAAGCGGGTGACCTGCCGCTCCTTGTCGTGGTTGCCCAGCACCCACGACACCGGCGCGCCGACCTGCCCGTAGGCGTCCAGGGCGCCGGCGATCGCCCCGGCGAACGGCGCGACGGCCCACGGCGACTTGAGCAGCCGGAACGACAGCGACTGGTGCAGCTCGTCGGGCCGTGAGTACAGCGCGACCTGCTCCAGGTCGGCCAGGCAGACCTCGCCGACCAGCATGGTGTCGGGGTACTCGTCGCAGATGGACCGCCAGCGGCGCCACACGTCGTGCACCTCGGGCTGGTTCCAGGTCATCGCCTGCTCGGGGCCGTGGCCGAACAGCGTGGGGGAGTAGGCGCCCGGGTTGTCCCGCAGGCCGGCGTCCTTGTACAGGCCGTAGGCGACGTCGACGCGGAAGCCGCTCACGCCGCGGTCCAGCCAGAAGCGCAGCGTGCGCTCGAAGTCCTCGGCCACGGCCGGGTCGCGCCAGTTGAGGTCGGGCTGCTCGGGGGCGAACAGGTGCAGGTACCAGCGCCCGTCCGGGGTGCGCGACCAGGCCGGCCCGCCGAACAGCGACTGCCAGTTGTTCGGCGGCTCCTCCGACGGCGGCGCGAAGTGGTAGCGCGCGGCCTCGGGTGAGTCCGGGTCGGCCAGCGCCGCCTGGAACCACGGGTGCTGGTCGGAGGTGTGGTTGGGGACGACGTCGAGGACGACCTTCAGGCCGAGCCGGCGGGCGTCGTCCACCAGGGCCTCGAGATCGGACACGTCGCCGTAGTCGGGGTCCACCGCCCGGTAGTCGACGACGTCGTAGCCGCCGTCCGCGCCGCCCGAGGGGTAGTGCGGGTTGATCCAGACGGCGTCCACGCCGAGCCAGGACAGGTAGGGCAGCCGCTGCCGCAGCCCGCGCAGGTCGCCGATGCCGTCGCCGTCGCTGTCGGCGAACGAGCGCAGGTAGACCTGGTAGACGACCGCGTTCCGCCACCAGGGGGCAGGCGCGGCAGCGGGGGCGACCCGGCGCTGGGTCTGGGTCCTCGCGAGGGAGAGGCGGCGTGCCATGCCGCCACCATCGGCGGGATCCGGCCCGAGGTTGTGCAGCACATCCCACCATGTGGTGAGGCCGCTCTGGCAGATCCCGCCAAGCACCCAGCTCGCCTGTGACGCCTGCGCCCCGTGTGTCGAGGGAGGCGCGGACGGACGCGCCGGGAGGCCTCCCGTGCGCACGCATCTGGTCCCGTGGCCCGGCGTCCAGCACAGTCGGTCCCGTGCTCTCGCGCCCGCTCGCGATCGTGTCCGCGGTGCTCACCGGTGTGCTGACCGGCGGGATGGTCCTGATCGACGTGGTGCTGGTCCCCTTCTGGCGCGGCGCGCCCCCGGGGGAGTTCCGCGCCTGGTTCACGGCCCACTCCGGGCGCCTCCGTGCGCTCCTGGTGCCCCTGGGGGCCGCCACCGGCATCGCCTGCACCGCGTCGGCCGTGACGCGGGTGGCCGGCGGAGGGCGGGGCGGCCCAGCTGCCGTGGCGGCAGCGGGAGCCGCCGCGGGCGTCATCGCCGTGACCGTCACGGTGAACGAGCCGGCCAACCACCGGTTCACCTCGGCCACGCTGACCGACCGCGAGACGACCGAGCTCCTCCGCCGGTGGGCGCGCTGGCACCACCTCCGGGTGGTCCTGGGGCTCGTGGCCACCGTGGCGGCCGCGTGGGCGCTCGTCGACGCCGAGGACCGGGTCGGCCGCCGGACCCGGTCGCGTTTGCGCGGTGTCCGGACCGGGGACGACGTGACGTGAGGCCGGTCACCCCCGACCTCGAGCGCCACGCCAGCTCCAGGACCCGCGACGACCGAGGCGGCCATGGACCCCGATCCCCGACCCGGTGAGGACGACGTCGATCGCGACGACGCGCAGGCGCTGAGCCGGGCAACCGGCGGCGGGCCGGACGGCGCCCCGGATGCGGAGGCCACCACCGGGACAGGTGAGTCCGACACGTTCGTCGGGCGGGTGGCCGGACAGGACGTCGGCTATGCCGAGGAGACCGGTGCCGAGAGGCGTGCGGCCGAGCAACGGGACGGCTGACCGCGGCGGCGTCCGTCCGGGGGAGTCGTGTGGTGTCCCCGGTCTCCGGGACCCCCGTCGGGCTGTCGGCGGGGTCCCGGAGCCGAAGGCCTGCAGGCGTGCCGGGTCGTGCGGTCGGCACCACCCAACAGCCGCCTGACCCACCGTCCCGGTCGGTTCGACCGCGGAGGTCGGCCGGGGAAGCCACCCGTGCTCAGGAGGTGCGAGGGGCGCTGGGAGTCCCCCGAGGGTCAGACCTGCGCGCCGAGCCTGGCCTCCAGCGCGGCGATCCGGCGGGAGACGTCGCGGAGCAGGACGAGGATCTCCCCGGTCTTGGCGTCGACACCGGCCTCGCGGGTAGCCGCCCAGGGATGGCCGTTCTCGATCTGGCCGTTGGGCGCGATCGGGGCGTGGTGCACCGCCCGGCGGATGCGGTCGAGGTTCTCCTCGCTGATGGGTGTGGACATCCAGTCCTCCTCGGGGTTGTCGTCGAGCCCGGCGACCTGCCGGGCGCGGGCGATGATCTGCGGGATCTGGGCCACCCGGCGGTTGCCCGGACAGACCTTGCCCCGGGCCGAGGACCAGACCTCGCCCCCGGGGACGCGCCACGGGTCGATGCCCTGGCGGTGGAAAGCGATGCCGCGGGAGCCGGGCAGGCTGTTCGGGGCGGCCACCAACGGGACGCCGTGCTCACGGTGAGCCCACGCGCAGATCCGGGCGATGGCCTCGACCTGGTGGTGGGTGAAGGCCGGCACGGCCGCGCCGTCGTTGGTGTTCCAGGGCGCGAAGCCCGGCCCCATGTCGGCGTTCTCGATGGTGACGGAGCGGTGGTTGCCGGCGGCGTTCGCGCCGGAGCGGACGGTGGTGTCGACCCACTGGTAGATCTCGCCACCGCCGCCGGTGCCGAAGTGGGAGTTGACCCCGTTGGTCAGCCGTCGGAAGTAGGCGTCGGTACCGGCGAGCGAGCCGACCATGGTGTGGATGACCACGAGGTCGTAGCGGGCCATGCGGGAGGTGGAGGGGCGGGGGAGGGGCTTCCAGAGGGCCCCGGGCATCCGGGCCATCAGGTGTCGTCCTCCTGCTCCGCGGACAGGTCGGCGATGGCCTCCCACTCCTCGGCGGTGAGCTTCGGGGAGTCGTCGCAGTCGATCTCGGGCTCTGGAGCGGTCATGGGAGTACTGCTCCTCTCGGGTGGGTGGGTTGCGTACAGAGCTACCGGGCGACGCGGAGGACGCCGCGGCCGGTGACCACGAGCAGCGACGCCGGCACGAGCACCGGGGAGACCCCAGCCAGGGCCAGGAGGTCCCCATGGAGCCCTCGCACCGTGCGGCGTTGGCCGGGACGCCCACCGGACGCCGTCCCACAGAGGCTTGGCGGTGACGGGGTCGACGCCCTGGCCTCGGCACCTCCGCGTCGATGCTCGTCGTCGCCGACTCCCCCGTGACGGCGTCCACGTGGAGGCGACGGTGCGGGAGCGCCGGGACTCCTGCTGGAAGCGGCGGGTCCTGGGCGGCTCCCCGGGCGCCTCGACGGTGACCGTGGCTCGCCTCCCCCGTAGGTCACCGTGGCGGCGGACGTGGGCGGTCACGGTCGTGCAGGGGAACGCGGAGGTGACGCCGTCCCCGTAGTGGATCCGCCGTGCCGTCGTTTCGTCCGCGGCACGAGGGCGGCGATCCAGTGGACGCGGTCGACGCCCCTACCGACGACCCCGCCGGCCGTCTGCAGGGCGTCGGTCGTGAGGGGCGCCTCCGGCTCGACGGTCATGTCGTCCTCCTTCGAGGGTGTGCGCGCGGTGGGCCGCGCGGCCGTGGCCGTCCGGGCGGGCGCGGGCCAGAGCCGGGAGGCCGGCGACAGGCCGACCGGGCCGGGCACACCTCCCCTCGGGAGGGGCCCGGTAGGGGCCGGCGCCCGTGTGGACGTCGGCCATCCCGCGTGCCCGCGGGCACGGGCTCGACACAAAGCGTCGGGCGCTGGCGTCACCGGAGCATCAAGCAGCCGTCACCACGGGCAACGCGTGCCCGGCCCCGGGCCAGCGCTGCCCGCGATCACTCCGGCCGGCGCCGCCGGATCTTCGACCCCAGCCAGGTGAGCGGGTCGTACCTGCGGTCCACGACCCGCTCCTTGAGCGGGATGATCCCGTTGTCGGTGAGGTGGATGCCCTCGGGGCAGACCTCGCTGCAGCACTTGGTGATGTTGCAGTAGCCGAGGCCGAACTCCTCCTGGGCGGCGTCCCGCCGGTCGACGACGTCGAGCGGGTGCATGTCGAGCTCGGCCAGCCGGATGAGGAACCGAGGCCCGGCGAAGGCGGCCTTGTTCTCCTCGTGGTCCCGGATGACGTGGCAGGTGTCCTGGCAGAGCCAGCACTCGATGCACTTGCGGAACTCCTGCGGCCGGTCGACGTCGACCTGCTGCATCCGGTGGTGGCCGTCGGGGTCCCGCGGCCGGGGGGTGAACGCCGGGATCTGCGCGGCCTTCTCGTAGTTGTAGGAGACGTCGGTGACCAGGTCGCGGATGACCGGGAAGGTCCGCAGCGGGGTCACCGTCACCGTCTCGTCCTCGGCGAAGGTGCTCATCCGGGTCAGGCACATCAGCCGCGGCCGCCCGTTGACCTCCGCGCTGCAGGACCCGCACTTGCCGGCCTTGCAGTTCCACCGGACGGCGAGGTCGCCGGCCTGGGTGGCCTGCAGGCGGTGGATGACGTCGAGGACGACCTCGCCCTCGTTCACCGGGACGGTGAAGGTCTGCAGCTCCCCGCCCGAGGCGTCGCCGCGCCAGACGCGGAACGTGGCGTCGTAGCCGCCGTGGGTCCTGGCTGGGCCCTCGTCGACCGCGCGGGTGCTCGGTTCCCCCACCTCGGTCACGTGCCCTCCTCGCTGGCGCTCGTCGTGCTCGTGCCCGGCGGTGCTGCGTCCCTGCGTGACCTCGCGAGCTCGGTCACGTGCCCTCCTCGAAGACCTCGGCCAGCTCCGGTGGCATCTCCGGCAGCGGTTGCCGGGTCACGGTCAAGGCACCGTCCGGCGTCCGGGTGCAGACCAGGTTGGTGCGTCCCCACTCCGGGTCGGTTGCGGGGAAGTCGTCGCGGGTGTGCCCGCCGCGGCTCTCCTCGCGGGCCAGCGCCGCGCGGGCGATGCACTCGCTGACCGCCAGCAGGTGCGGCAGGTCCAGCGCCAGGTGCCAGCCGGGGTTGTACTGCCGGTGCCCCTCCACCGACAGCGCCGCCACCCGCTCGCGCAGGACGGCGATCCGCTCGAGCGCCCGCTCCATCTCCGGGGCGGTGCGGATGATGCCGACCAGGTCGTGCATCGTCTGCTGCAGCTCGGACTGCACGGCGTAGGGGTTCTCCCCGCCTTCCCGCTCGAACGGCGCCAGGGCCGCCCGCGCGGCCTCGACCAGCGCCTCCTCGCGCAGCGCCACCACGCCGGCCCGCTTGGCCGCGTGCTCGGCGGCGGCGACACCGGCGCGCCGGCCGAAGACGAGCAGGTCCGACAGAGAGTTGCCGCCCAACCGGTTGGAGCCGTGCATGCCGCCGGCGACCTCGCCCGCCGCGAACAGCCCCGGCACGGACGCCGCGGCGGTGTCCGGGTCGACCTCGACACCGCCCATCACGTAGTGGCAGGTGGGCCCGACCTCCATCGGCTCGGCCGTGATGTCGACGTCCGCCAGCTCCTTGAACTGGTGGTACATCGAGGGCAGCCGCCGGCGGACGTACTCGGCCGGCCGGCGCGACGCGATGTCGAGGAACACCCCGCCGTGCGGCGAGCCCCGGCCGGCCTTGACCTCGCTGTTGATGGCCCGGGCGACCTCGTCGCGGGGCAGCAGCTCGGGCGGGCGCCGGTTGTTCTTCTTGTCGTCGTACCAGCGGTCGGCCTCGTCCTCGGTCTCCGCCGTCTCCTTGCGGAAGAAGTCGGGGATGTAGTCGAACATGAACCGGTTGCCGGCGGAGTTCCGCAGGACGCCGCCGTCGCCCCGCACGCTCTCGGTCACCAGGATCCCGCGCACCGACGGCGGCCACACCATGCCGGTGGGGTGGAACTGGACGAACTCCATGTTGACCAGTCCCGCGCCGGCCGCCAGTGCCAGGGAGTGCCCGTCGCCGGTGTACTCCCACGAGTTCGAGGTGACCTTGTAGGCCTTGCCGATCCCGCCGGTGGCCAGCACGACCGACGGGGCCTCCCAGGCGAGGAAGCGCCCCGACTCGCGCCAGTAGCCGAACGCGCCCGTGACGCCGTCGGCGTCGGTGAGCAGCCGGGTGACCGTGCACTCCATGTAGACGTCCACGCCGAGTGCCACGGTGCGCTGCTGCAGGGTGCGGATCAGCTCCAGGCCGGTGCGGTCACCGACGTGCGCGAGGCGGGCGTAGCGGTGGCCGCCGAAGTCGCGCTGGCTGATCAGCCCGTCGGGGGTGCGGTCGAACAGCGCGCCCCAGTCCTCGAGCTCGCGCACCCGGTCGGGCGCCTCCTGCGCGTGCAGCTGGGCCATCCGCCAGTGGTTGAGCATCTTCCCGCCGCGCATGGTGTCCCGGAAGTGCACCCGCCAGCTGTCCTCCGGATAGGCGTTGGCCATCGCCGCGGCGATCCCGCCCTCGGCCATGACGGTGTGCGCCTTGCCGAGCAGGGACTTGCAGACGACGGCCGTGCGCGCCCCCGCCTCGTGCGCGGCGATCGCGGCCCGCAGACCGGCGCCGCCGGCTCCGACGACCACGACGTCGTAGGCGTGCCGTTCCAGCTCCATCAGAAGAACCTCGGGTCGGAGATCGTGCCGGTGGCCAACAGGAACACGTACAGGTCGGCGAACGCGACACCGAACAACGAGATCCAGGCGTACTGCATGTGCCGGGCGTTCAGCCGGGAGACCAGCGTCCAGGCGCGGTAGCGCAGCGGGTGCCGGGAGAAGGAGTTGATCCGGCCGCCCACGGCGTGCCGGCAGGAGTGGCAGGACAGCGAGTACAGCCACAGCAGGGCCGCGTTGGCGAGGAGCACCAGGGTGCCCAGGCCCATGTGCCCCCACGCGCCGGTCTCGTCGCGGAAGGCGAGGACGGCGTCGTAGGTGAGGACGACGTTGAACAGCAGCCCCAGGTAGAAGAAGTACCGGTGCAGGTTCTGGCCCAGCAGCGGCAGCCGCGTCTCGCCGGTGTAGCGCCGGTGCGGCTCGGCCACCGCGCAGGCCGGCGGGGACAGCCAGAACGACCGGTAGTAGGCCTTCCGGTAGTAGTAGCAGGTCAGCCGGAAGCCCAGCGGCACGACGAGGATGTAGATCGCCGGCGAGATCCAGGCCGGCCCGGTGAAGAGCTCCGGGAACGTGTTGCCCTCGCAGCCGGTGGTGATGCAGGGCGAGTAGAACGGCGAGATGTAGGGCTCGGAGAAGTAGTACGCGTTCTGGAACGCGCGGAACGTCGAGTAGACGACGAAGGCCACCAGCGCCAGCACGGTGAGCAGCGGCTGCAGCCACCACCGGTCGGTGCGCAGGGTGCGCGCCGCGATGGCCGCGCGCCGCGGGGCCGGTCCTCCGCCGCGTCCCGGGGAGGCCGCCCCGGCCCCGCGCGGCGCAGTCGTCGTCACCGGAGGCTGCGGCCGGATCCGGCGACCCCGTCGTCGTAGCCGTCGTCCCACATGACGGCCGACGAGCCCGGGACGTCCGGGGCCGAGCGCGACGCGCCGCACAGGAGGGCGAGGTCGTCGCGCAGCCGGGCGACGTCGATCCTCAGCCGGCGCGCGTCCACCGTGTCCCCGAAGTACCGGGTGAGCGGGCTGCACGCCGCCTCGAGTTCGTCGACGGCCCGGCGGGCCGCCGCCACGTCCTGCTCCAGGGACATCGCTGCCTCCAGGTGCCGGTCACACCCCCCGCCGGGGACGGTGCAGCGAAGTCGACCACGGACGCGCGGCCGGCGGAAGGACTTCGGCGGCGGGCGCCCTGGGCGGCCTAGCATCGGCGCCCGTGCGGCCCTTCCTCCTGCTGGCCTCGCGGCCCGAGGACGAGGCCGCGGACGACGAGTACGCCGCCTTCCTCCGCGCCACCGGCCTGGAGGAGCACCAGCTGCGGCGGATCCGGCTGGAGGCGGGGCCGCTGCCGCCGCTGGACCTCGACGACTACGCCGGGGTGTTCCTCGGCGGCGGGCCGTTCAACTCCAGCGACCCGGCCGAGGACAAGTCCGCCGTCCAGCAGCGGGTCGAGGCGGAGCTGTCGGGGCTGCTCGACGAGGTCGTCGCCCGCGACCTCCCCTTCCTCGGCGCCTGCTACGGCGTCGGCACCCTCGGCGTCCACCAGGGCGGGGTGGTCGACCGCACCCACGGCGAGCCGGTCTCCTGCGTGCCGGTGACGCTGACCGACGCCGGGCGGGCCGATCCGCTGCTCGCCGGGGTGCCGGACGTCTTCGACGCGCTGGTGGGGCACAAGGAGGCCTGCCGGGTGCTGCCGCCCTCGGCAGTGCTCCTGGCGACCTCGGCCGGATGCCCGGTGCAGATGTTCCGGGTCGGCCGCAACGTCTACGCCACCCAGTTCCACCCCGAGCTCGACGTCGCCGGCGTCGTCACCCGGGTGCGGGTCTACCAGCACGCGGGCTACTTCCCGCCCGCGGAGATGGAGGAGCTCATCACCCGGGTCAGCCAGGCGGTGGTCACCGAGCCGAGCCGGCTGCTGGCCAACTTCGTCGCCCGGTACGCCTGAGCAAGGACCTCCTGCCCCCACCACTCGCGCGCTCGCGGTGGCACCCTGCAGGAGGCCGCCTGGGGGCAGGCAGAGGTGGTGGGAGGTGCCATGGGTCGAGCGGCGGTGGCCCCGGACGGCGGCCTGCGCATGGGCACGCCGCGGGCCCGGTGGGTGCTGCTCACCACGGTGCTGGGCTCGGGTCTGGCATTCCTCGACGCGACCGTGGTCAACGTGGCACTCGAGCGGATCGGCACCGACCTCGACGCCGGCTTCTCCGGCCTGCAGTGGACGGTCAACGCCTACACCCTCACCCTGGCCTCGCTGATCCTCATGGGCGGCTCGCTCGGCGACCGGTTCGGCCGTCGGCGGGTGTTCGTCGTCGGGGTCGTATGGTTCGCGGGCGCCTCCTTGCTCTGCGGCCTGGCACCCGACGTGCGGACCCTCATCGCGGCACGGGCCCTGCAGGGTGTGGGAGGAGCGCTCCTGACCCCCGGCAGCCTGGCGATCATCTCGGCGTCCTTCCACGGCAGCGACCGCGCCGCGGCGGTCGGTGCGTGGTCGGGGCTGGGCGGGGTCGCGGGAGCGATCGGGCCGTTCCTCGGCGGCTGGCTGGTGGAGTGGAGCTGGCGGGCGGTCTTCCTCGTCAACCTGCCGCTGGCCGTGGTGATCGTCGCCGTCGCCGCCCGGCACGTGCCCGAGTCGCGGGACCCGGAGGCCGCGCAGCGGCTGGACTGGACCGGGACGGGGCTGGTCGCCGTGGGCCTGGGCTGCCTCACCTACGCGCTGACCGCGGCGGGGGAGCCCGGGGGTGGCGCGGCGTACCTGGCCTGGGGCGCGGCGGGGGTGGTCGCCCTCGTCGCCTTCGCGCTCGCGCAGCGCCGCTCCACCCACCCGCTGGTGCCGCCGGCGCTCTTCCGGGACCCCCAGTTCAGCGCGGCCAACGCCGTGACGCTGCTGGTCTACGCGGCCCTGGGGGTGTTGTTCGTCCTGCTCGTGCTCCAGCTGCAAGTCGTCTCGGGCTTCTCCCCGCTGCTCGCCGGCACCGCCCTGCTGCCGGTCACCGTGCTCATGCTGGTGTTCTCGGCCCGCGTCGGGGCCATGGCCCAGCGGATCGGTCCGCGCCCGCTGCTGATCGCCGGTCCGCTCGTCGCCGCCGCGGGGGTGCTGCTCATGCTGCGCATCGGACCCGATGCCTCCTACATCGCCGACGTGCTGCCTGCGGCGGTCCTCTTCGGCGCCGGGTTGACCCTGCTCGTGGCGCCCCTGACCGCGACGGTGCTGGACTCCGCCGCCGACCGCTACGCCGGCGTCGCCTCGGGCGTGAACAACGCCGTCGCCCGGGCCGCTGGGCTGCTCGCGGTCGCCGTGGTGCCCGTCGCGGCAGGGATCACCGGCGACGCGTACACCGACCCCAAGGCTCTCGGCGCCGGCTTCCGGACGGCGATGCTGATCTGCGCCGGGCTGCTGGTCGCCGGAGCGCTCGTGGCCGCCGTCCTCGTCCGCCGTCCGCTGGGCGTCGGGCGACCTGGGCCGGCCCGCATCCCCCTGGAGGAGTGCGTGCACTGCGGCGTCACCGGGCCCCAGCTGTACCCGCAGGAGCCGGCCACGACGGCGGGGGAGGCGCCGCGGTGAGCACGAGCGCCGTCCAGCAGTCCACGTCCGGCGGTCGGGGCCTGCTCGCCCGGGTCGCCCCGCTGCGGCAGCGGCTGCGCACCGAGGCCGGGGGCGCCGGGCTGCTGCTGGCCGCCACCGTGGTCGCGCTGCTGTGGGCCAACTCGCCGTGGGGCGGGAGCTACGACGCCTTCTGGCACACCGAGGTCGCCGTCCGGTTCGCCGGTGCCGAGCTCGCCCTGGACCTGCAGCACTGGGTCAACGACGGCCTGATGGTGTTCTTCTTCTTCGTCGTCGGGCTGGAGATCAAGCGCGAGCTCGTCATGGGGGAGCTCACCGACCGGCGCCGGGCCGCCGTGCCCGCACTGGCCGCGCTCACCGGACTGGCGGTGCCGGCACTCGTCTACGTGGCGTTCACCCGCGGCGGCGAGGCGGCCTCGGCGTGGGGCGTGGTGATCTCCACCGACACCGCGTTCCTGCTCGGCGTGCTGGCGCTGGTCGGCCCGGCCTGCCCCGCGCAGCTGCGGCTCTTCCTGCTGACCCTGGCCATAGCCGACGACGTCGGTGCGCTGACCGTGATCGCGCTCTTCTACACCGAGGACCTCGCCGTCGGCCCGCTCGTCCTGGCGCTGCTCGGGCTGGCGCTCATGGTCGGCCTGCGCTACCTGAACGTCTGGCGCGGGCCGGCCTACCTGGTGCTCGGCGTCGCGGTCTGGGTCGCCATGTACCTCTCCGGCGTGCACCCCACCCTCGCCGGGGTGGTGATCGCGCTGTTCACGCCGGCCTACCCGGCGCGCCGGGAGGAGGTGGAGGACGCCGCCCGGCGGGCACGGGCCTACCAGCAGTCGCCCAACCCGGAGTTCGCCCGCGCCGCCCGGCTCTCGATCGACCGGTCGGTGTCGGCCAGCGAGCGGCTGCAGCAGCTCTGGCAGCCGTGGACCAGTTTCGTCATCGTCCCGGTGTTCGCCCTTGCCAACGCCGGCGTCCCGCTGACCGGCGAGACGCTGCGCACCGCGGCCACCTCGCCGGTCACCCTGGGCGTCGTCGCCGGGCTGGTGCTGGGCAAGCTCGTCGGCATCCTGCTCGGCACCGGTCTGGCGGTCCGGCTGCGTCTGGGCGAGCTGGCCCCGGGGCTGACCTGGCTGCAGCTGGCCGGCGGTGCCGCGCTGTCGGGCATCGGCTTCACCATCTCGCTGTTCATCGTCGACCTCGCCTTCGACGACGACGAGGCGCTGGCCGACCAGGCGCGGGTCGGCGTCCTGGTCGCCTCGGTGCTGGCCGCGCTGCTCGGCTGGGCGTTGTTCCGGGTGGCCGACCGCCGCCGTTCCCCCGGTGCCGGCACCCGCCCGGTGCTGCTCGACCCGCCGGTGGACCTCGCCCGCGACCACGTCCGCGGGCCGGTCGACGCGCCGCTCACCCTCGTCGAGTACGGGGACTTCGAGTGCCCGTTCTGCGGCCGCGCCACCGGGACGGTCGAAGAGCTGCGCGAGCGCTTCGGCGACCGGCTGCGCTACGTCTTCCGGCACGTGCCGCTGGTCGACGTCCACCCGCACGCCCGGCTGGCCGCCGAGGCCGCCGAGGCCGCGGGCGCGCAGGGGCGGTTCTGGGAGATGCACGACCGGCTGTTCGCCGGCCAGGACCGGCTCACCGCGGCCGACCTGCTGGAGCACGCCGCGGCGGCCGGGCTGGACGTGCCGCGCTTCGCCCGCGACCTGGGGTCGAGCCGGTTCGCCCGCCGGGTCGAGGAGGACGTCGAGTCGGCCGAGGCCAGCGGCGTCGGCGGCACCCCGACGTTCTTCGTCAACGGGCGCCGGCACACCGGGCCGTTCGACACCGACTCCCTGACCGCCGCGCTGCTCGCCGCCGCGGGGGAGGAGGAGCTGCCGCCGGCCGGCGACGACGGACTGGCCGGGCTGGTGCTGCCGGCGCTCGGCCAGCGGCGCGGCCAGCCGCGCCCGGCGGCGGACGAGGCGCCCGCGGACGTGCCGGCCGACCTGCCCGAGACCCCCGACCGGGACGGCGCCTACGCGCGGCTGACCGACGAGCAGGTCGCGCTGGTCGAGCGCTCCGCCACCCGGCTGCACTGCGCGCCGGGGGACACCCTCTTCCGCGAGGGCGACGCCGGGTACGCCTTCCACGTCGTCGTCTCGGGGACCGTCGCCATCGTGGAGGACCTCGGCCGGGCGCACCAGCGCGTCATCTCGGTGCACGGGCCGCACCGCTTCCTCGGCGAGCTCGACCTGTTCAGCGGCCAGCCGGTGTCGTTGACCGCGCTGGTGCTGCAGTCGGCCGAGGTGCTGCGCGTCGAGCGCGAGCAGCTGCGGGCCGTCTTCACCGCCGACCCGGCGTTCAAGGAGATGGTGCTGCGGGCCTTCCTGCTGCGCCGCTCCATGCTGCTCGAGCTCGCCGCCGACCTGCGCATCGTCGGCCGGGGCCGGTCACCGGACAGCCTGCGGCTGCAGGAGCTGGCGCGCAGCCACCGGCTGGCGGCCGGCTTCGTCGACCTGGACGCCGGCGGCGACGGCGCGGCGGTGCTCGCCGAGCTGGGGGTCACCGAGGACGACCTGCCCGTGGTGGTGTGGCGGCACGGTGGCGTGCTGCGCAACCCGAGCGACGACGAGGTCCTCGCAGCAGTCGAGTCAGGGGCCTGAGCGGCGTCCCTCCCAGGTCTTCACGGGTGGGTCACCGACACGGCAGGTGGCCGTCGTCCTCCGGTCGCGGGCGACGGCGAGCGTCCGAGCCATGCGCGTCATCGGCCATCGCGGCACTCCCACCGGCCCCCGGCACACCGAGAACACCCTCCCCGCGGTGGTGGCCGCCCTGGAGGCCGGCGCCGACGGGGTGGAGGTCGACGTACGCACGACCGCCGACGGGGTCCTCGTCCTCGCCCACGACCCCGACCTCGGGCGGGTGCTGGGCACCGGCGTCGGCACCGGTCCGGTCGTCGCGGAGACCCACTCCGCCGCGCTGCGCGCCCTCCGGTTGCCCGGCGGCGCCCACGTCCCGACCCTCGACGAGGTCCTCGACCTCGCCGCCGACTCCCGCGCGCTCGTCGTCGCCGAGGTCAAGGCCGGCCTCGGCACCCGGCGCGCCCGGACCGCCGTGCTGCTCGCGGACCACCTCCACGGGCGGAGGCGGCGGCGACCGGGGGCCGACCGGGTCGTTCCGTCCTCCTTCGACACGGTCAGCGCCCGGGCCCTCGCCGGGTGCGGCACCGTCGGCGGGGCGGTCATCCTCGAACCGTGGCAGGACCCCCGCCGGATGGCCGGGTGGGCGCGGCGCTGCGGGCTCACCGAGCTGCACCTGTCCGTCGAGCACGTCCGCCGCGACCCGGGCGTGGTCGCCGACCTGCACACGACGGGCCTGGCGGTCGCCGCGGGCATCGTGGACAACCCCGAGGAGTCCGCCCGGCTGGCCCGGCTGGGCGTGGACCTGCTGTGCACCGACGCCGTCGCCCGGGTCGGTCGCCGGCGCCGAGCCGTCGTCCCCGCCCGGACCGCGTCGGTCGGCCGGGCCGTGCGGCGCGAGGCGGCCGGCGACGAGGTCCTCGCCGCGGTCGAGGTGAGGGCCTGAGTTCCCCTCAGGCGGGGACGCGCTCGTCCTCCAGCAGGTGACGGTCGAGACGCAGCCGGCTCAGCACCCGCTGCAGCTCCGGTGAGGCGCCGTACAGCGTCAGCCGCCGGTCGTGCCGCAGCAGGCGGCGGTAGGACGCGCCGATGGCGCGCAGCCCGGTGTGGTCGGTCACGGTGACCGCGGCGACGTCGAGCACCCACCGCCGCTGCTCGGTCAGCAGCAGTCCGGACACCGCTGTGTGCAGCGCGCGGACGGTCCGGGAGTCCAGCCGGCCGGTCACCGTCAGGCGACCGGCGGCGACGTCGACGTCGACGAGGAGGGCTCCGGGCGAGGGGAGCGGCGGGAGGGACAAGCGATCACCTCGGGAGGCGCACACGAGGCGACGGGGACCGGCGACCGCGCTGCGTGACGACGACGGGCCGGCGTCTGGACCCGCGGACAGCGTATCGGAACGATGTCGTCTCGACAACGGATCCTCGACCGGGTGCACCTGCGGGGAGCCCGGGGCTCCCCGCAGGTGTGTCAGCGCTGCGCCAGGTAGGCCGCGGCGGTCTCCCGCAGGCGGTCGTGGACCCCGTCGACCGCGACGGCACCGGGCAGGAACCGCTTGGGCAGCTTCGCCACCATCGTGTAGTTGGTGTCCACGACGTTGCCCGCGGGCGCGAGGCCGGCCTGGCTGACCAGCTGCAGGGCGTCGAGGGTGTCCCAGCCGGTGAGCTCGGCCGCCCAGGTGACCAGGTCGTGCTGGCTGATTCGGAAGGCGTCCTCGAGCGGCCGGACCGAGCCGGTCGACATGAGGTGTTCGTCGGTCTCCAACCGCGGCCATGCCGGCGGTGTCCCACCCGGTGTCCCGCCCTTGACCAGGTCGACGACGACGACCGTGCGCATCGCCGCCTCGACGGCGGTGCCGCACACCTCGCCCTCGCCCTGCCGGCAGTGCCCGTCGCCGATGGAGAGCAGCCCGCCGGGGGCGTTGACGCCGAAGTACAGCGTCGTCCCCGCCCGGGCCTCGGGGGTGTCCATGTTCCCGCCGTGCGCGCCCGGGGTGATGCTGGCGAAGACCTCGCCGCCCGCGGGGGCGACCCCGATCGTGCCGTGCATCGGGTCCAGCGGGAGCTCGACCTCCGGGCCGCCGCGGTGCGGCCGGAACAGGCACGTGCCCCGCTCCCGGTCGACCTCGTAGACCCAGACCCGCTCCTCCAGCGCCTCGTGCAGCATCGCCGTCGAGTGGGTGGTGGTCAGCGCGCCGAAGTGCGGGAACGTCGAGGACACCGCCCAGCCGCGGGCGGGGGCGATCTCCACCAGGTGCACCGCGAGGGTGTCCCCGGGCTCGGCGCCCTCGACCGCGATCGGCCCGGTGACCGGGTTGAGGTAGGGGAACTCGCACACCTGGCTGGGCAGGTCGCCGACCCCGCGCACCCGCCCGCCGAAGCAGTCCTCGGTGGTCAGCTCGACGACGCTGCCCGGGGGGACCGTGACCAGCGGCTCGCCGCCCCCGAAGGTGTAGCGCAGCTGGTCGGCCGCCGGCGCCACGGTCACGACCTCCAGTGAGGCCGTCATCGCTCCTCCTCGCCGGCGCTCGTCTGCCCGGTGCCGGGCCGTGCTGTGCTGATCGGTGACCTCGCGAGCTCGGTCACAGACCCTGCTCCGCCCGGATCTCCGGCTTGCGGCCGGTGGCCACGAGCACGCCCATCAGGACCAGGCCGACCACCAGCCACACGAAGCCGAGCTCCTGCGCGGCGACCTGCGCGTTGTAGACGACGTAGGCGAGGATCGCGAACCCGGTGACCGGGACCGCGAGGTGCAGCCACCAGTTCCGGCTCCTCTGCCGGAACACGAAGTGGACGACGACCGAGACGTGCAGCAGCAGGAACGCCGACAGGGCGCCGAAGTTGACCAGCGTCGAGAGCAGGGTGATGCCGTCCTCGCGCGACTCCATGTAGAGGCCGAGCACCAGGGAGACGGCGGCCACGAGGAACGTGGCGTTGACCGGGACCCGGCGGGTCGGGTGCACCTTGCGCAGGAAGCCGGGCAGCTGGCGGTCGCGGGCCATGGCGAACAGCAGGCGGGAGGTGGCCGCCTGGGCGACCAGCGAGTTGGCGAAGCCCCAGGCGACCGCCGTGGCGACCGCGGTGAGCGTCGACAGCCAGGCCCCGCCGGCCACCGCGGCGGCGTCGTAGAACGCCGTCCCGGCGGCGTCGCCCTCCGCGATGAGGGTGTCGGGGTCGGGCACCAGCAGCGCGGCGACCCAGGTCTGGACGATGAACAGCGTCCCGGCCAGGGCCAGCGCGGCGATCATCGCCTTGCCGATCGAGCGCGCGGAGTCGCGGTTCTCCTCGGCCAGCGTGGAGATGCCGTCGAAGCCGAGGAAGCTCAGCACCGCGATCGACACCGCGCCGAAGACCAGCTCCAGCGAGAACGTGTCGCTGTTGTAGATGGGTGAGAAGTCGAAGCCGCGGCCCTCGCCGGAGGCCAGTGCGACGACCCCGATCACGAGGAAGACCGCCAGCACGACCAGCTCGGCGACGAGCATGACCTTGTTGACGCGGGCGGTGAACTCGATGCCGAAGTAGTTGACGACGGTGTTGAGGACGACGAAGGCGACCAGCCACACCCACACCGGGACGGTCGCCAGGATCGAGTTCATCGCGATCGCGGCGATGAGGTAGAGCAGCGCGGGGACCAGCACGTAGTCGAGCAGGATCATCCAGCCGGCGATGAAGCCGACCGGCTGGGCGATGCCGCGACCGGCGTAGGTGTAGACCGAGCCGGCCATCGGGAAGGCCCGCGACATCTGCGAGTAGGACGCCGCGGTGAACGCCATGGCGAGCCCGCCGATGGCGTAGGCGAGGGCGACCATGCCGCCCGAGCCCTGGAAGACGCTGCCGAAGATGCCGAACGGCGCGATCGGCACCATGAAGATCAAGCCGTAGACCAGCAGGTCGGTGAAGCTCAGCGAGCGCTTGAGCTCCTGGCGGTAGCCGAAGGCCTCGACGCTCCGGTCGCCGGTCGCGCCGGCCGGGCCGCCTGTCGTGTTCGTCGCGGTGGTGCTGGGGTCGCTCACGCCCACTCCTCTCCTCCGGCTCCGGGCCGGGCGGGGAGAGAGTAGGCGGGGTTGTTTCCAGATGGAAGCAGTGCCCCCTCAGCCGGGGCGCACCGCGCGGAAGGCCAGCCCGTCGGCGAGCGCCAGGCGGGGGGCGGCGGGGGCCGGGCGCGGCGCCGCGCCGTCCTCGGCGAGCGCGACGGCCAGGCGGACCCCGTCGTAGACACCGCGGGCGTAGGCGCAGACCACCGGCGCGGTCGGCCCGGCCCGCCGCGCGTGCCGCTCCTGCAGCGCGAGCTGCCCCTCGTCGTCCGCCGCGTCGACCGTGCCGTCGGCCGCGGCGAAGGAGGGCATGCAGGCGTACAGCTCGCCGGTGGAGTCGCCGCCGGCGGCGTAGAGGCCGTTCTCCTCCAGGGCGCCGGACAGCCGGACCACCCGGCGGTCGAGGCCCGCGCGGGCGAACTCGCGGTTGAAGGTCACCAGGTCGCGACCGACGAGGCTGAGCAGGACGGCGTCGGCGCGGGTGCGGCGCACCAGGTCGAGCAGCGCACCGGGGTCGTCGACGCCCAGGGGGACCAGGGCCTGGCCCACGACGTCGGCGCCGAGGCCGCCCAGCACCCCCGCCGCGGCGCGGTGCACGGCCCGGGGCCAGACGTAGTCGTTGCCGACGAGCGCCCACCGCCGGGCCCGGCGGTGCCGGACCAGCCAGCCGAGTGCGGCGGTGTGCTGCGCGCGGGGGGAAGAACCGATCCGCACCACGCCGGGCAGGCGCCGTCCGCCCTCGTGGGGTGGCGTGAAGACGTAGCGGACCCGGCCGGCGAGCGCCGCCTCGACCGCGCGGTGCACGGCGCTGGTGTGGAAGCCGACGAGCACGTCGAAGGCGCCCGCGTCGTGCAGCGTGGCGGCTTCCGCCGCCACCGCCTGCGGCGCTCGCCCGGAGTCGACGGTGACCAGCTCCACGGCGCGGCCGCGCACGCCGCCGGCGGTGTTGGCCTCGTCCGCCGCGAGGCCGGCGAGGTCCAGCGCGGAGGGGGCCGTGAGGGCGAGGGGGCCGGTCAGCGGCACGGCCAGCCCGACGCGCACGACGTCCGGACGGCGGGGGAGGAGGGCGGCCTCCCAGGCGTCGAGCAGGACCGTCGGCTCGGGCACCGTCTGAGTATGGTGCGGCCCATGGGTGTCGAGCCGCCGGCCACCTCCCCGGTGACGGCGCCGCCCGGTGCCTCCCTCGTGGAGCTGCTGACGGTCACCCAGCGGCGGGTGGCCCGCGGCGTCTCCGCGGTGCTCGCCGAGGACGGCGCCACGCTCGACGCCTACCGGGTGCTGCGGTGCCTCGCCGCCGGGCCGGGCCGGTCGATGACCGAGCTGGGTGCCGCGCTGTCGCTGCCCGCCCCGACGCTCACCCGGCTGGTCGACGGGCTGGTCGACGCCGCCGAGGCCTACCGGCTGCCCGACCCCGGCGACGGTCGTCGGGTCCGGGTGCACCTGTCCACGCGCGGACGCACCCGGCTGGTCCGCCTGGAGGGCCTGGTGCAGGCGCACGAGGCCGCGCTGTCGAGCGCCTGGGGCCCGGAGCGGGTCGACGCGCTGACGCGTGCGCTGGCCGCCCTCGAGGACGGCGACTGACTCAGTCGGTGGCCGGCGGCAGCAGCCGCGGCATGAACACCTCGTCGATCGGGCGCGGACCGACGTACTGGCGGCAGGTGCACGGCACCCACTGGTGCCCGGACCAGCGGCCCCGCTTGTCGTAGGTGTCGCGCCGCAGCTCGGCGTAGCAGGTGTTGGTCTCGGTGTCGTGCTGGCTGAGCGTGTGGCCGCACCCGCACAGCGGCGCGGGCGGCGCCGGCGGGGGAGTGGGCCGCTGGCGGCTCAGCCGGCCGCCGAGGAAACCGGCCGCGAGCAGCGCCGCACCGACCAGCAGGCTGACAGGTTCCACCGACGTGCTCCTCTGCGCTCGCGACCCCTCGACGGTAGCGCGCGCGAGGAGCCGCCGGTGGCCTCGGCCGGTGCGCTCAGCCCTCGCGCTTGCCCCGGCCGCTGACCGCGTCGCGCAGGTGGTCGAGGAGGCTGGCCAGCGGCCCGGCGACCGCGCGGACGGCGCCCTCGTTCGGCGTCATCGGGTGCGGCCGGGTGGGCGCCATGGCCTTGACCCGCTCGACGTCCTGCGCCATCTCCACCAGCTGCTCGCGGGTGAACGCCGCCCGCAGCTCGGTGAACATCCGGCCCTCCTCGTGCTCGACGTGGTGCCGGATCTCGCGGATGAGCGTGGCCACCTCGGTGTCGAACTGCGGGTCGCCGGGGTCCATCCGCTCGAGCCGCTTCATGGTCTCCTCGGCCTCGGCGTGCTCGTGCTTGGAGTGCTCGGCCTCCTCGCGGTCGACCTGCTGTTCGACCTTCGGGTAGACGCGGGTCTCCTCGGCGACGGAGTGCTTGACGAGGCCGATGGTCACCTCGTCGACCAGTTCGCGCTTGCGGCGCAGGACGTCGGGGTCGCTCTGCCCGAACAGGCCTTCGAGCTCGGTGAAGATGCGGTCGAACTCGCGGTGGTCGGCGCTGAGCAGGTCCACCACGTCGCGCTGGCTGTCGGTCTGGGTCACGGCTCGCTCCTCGGGGCTGGGGGATCCCTGCTGGGTTCCCCTCGGTCGCGGCGGACACACTCCCTGCCGCGTCCGGCGTGACCTGTTCGTGTTGTTTTGCCAGTGTGAGGCAGGGCACAACTCGGTCGTGCAGTCCTATGCAGTGGGGTTCGCCCGGCCGGACCGCTGGTCCCCGGGGCGGCCGACCGAGCAGAGCAGGCCGTGGCACGCCGTCGAGGCCCACCGGCCGCCGACCGAGCTGGACGGTGAGGTGGAGCTCGCCGTCTGCGGGGCGATCGTGCAGGTGTGGGGTGCGCAGGACTGGCGGCGCGTCGGCGTCGGCCGGACGGCGTGCCTGGAGTGCCGTGAGCTGACGTCGGTGGTCCGGCCGCTCAGCCGGGTGGGCTGAGCGGCCGCACGCTCCCGCCCGTCCCGGTCAGCGGCGCTCGGGCCGCCGTCCGCTGATCGCCGAGAGCCCGGTGATCTCCCGGCCCACGATGAGCGCCTGCACCGAGTCGGTGCCCTCGAACGTGAAGACGGCCTCCATGTCGGCGTGGTGGCGGGCCACGTGGTGGTCGATGAGGATCCCGTCGCCGCCGAGGATGTCGCGGGCGTCGGCCACGATGGCCCGGGCCTTGGCGGCGTGGTTCATCTTGGCCAGCGACGCCATGGCCGCGGTCATCCGGCCGGTGTCGGCCAGTTTGGACAGCCGCCAGCACATCAGCTGCATCGCGGTGATCTCGGCGAGCATCCGGGCCAGCTTGTCCTGCACCAGCTGGTAGCCGGCGATCGGCTGGCCGAACTGCTCCCGGCGCAGCGCGTGCGCCAGCGCCAGCTCGTAGGAGGCGGTGGCCAGCCCGAGCGCCCGCCAGGCGACGGTGTAGCGGGTGCGGTCGAGCACCTTCGAGACGTCCTTGAAGCTGTGGCAGTTGGCCAGCCTGTTCTCCGCGGGCACCCGGACGTCGGTCAGCGTGATCTCGGCCTGCCAGACCGCGCGCAGCGCCGTCTTGCCGGTCATCACGCGGGCCTCGTAGCCCGGCGTCCCCTTGTCGACGACGTAGCCGCCGACCGCGCCGTCCTCGCCGCGCGCCCAGATGAGCACGTGGTCGGCGATGCTGCCGTTGCCGATCCACTTCTTCTGCCCGTTGAGCACGTAGGAGTCGCCGTCGCGGCGGGCGGAGGTCTCCAGGCCGACGGCGTCCGAGCCGTGCGCGGGCTCGGTGAGACCGAAGGCGCCGACCTTCTCCAGCCGGGCCATCGGTGGGAGGAAGCGCTCCCGCTGCTCCTCGTCGCCGAGCATGGCGATCGACTGCATGGCCAGGAAGCTGTGCACGCCGTTGAAGGTGCCGATGCTGCCGTCGGCCCGGGCGAGCTCCGCGGCCACCAGCCCGGCGGAGACGTTGCTCATCCCGGGGCAGCCGTAGCCCTCGATGGTGCCGCCGGCGATGCCGAGCTCGGCGAGCTTGGGCACCAGCTCGAAGGGGAACTCGGCGCGCTCCCAGTACTCGTTGATCCGCGGGATGACCTCCTTCTCGCCGAAGGCGCGCACGCGGTCGCGGATCTCGATCTCCTCCGGCTCGAGGAGCTCCTCCAGGTCGTAGAAGTCCGGGCTCGACTCGCTCATGTGACCGACGCTACGACCGGCCCGGCTCGTCCGCCCGGTCGCGGTGCACGCCGGTGGTCCGCGCACCCCCCCCCCCCCGCCCCCGACGGCGTGCCCGCCGCGGGGGGGGGGCGGGGCGTGCGGGCGCGGGGGCGCGCTCGCGCCGGCCGACCACCACGAACTCGGTGGCCCCGAGACGGACGACGTCCCCGTGCTCGAGGACCACGCGCCCGGTGACCCGGTTGCCGTTGACGAACGTCCCGTTGCGGCTGTCGAGATCGACGAGGGACAGGGCCAC
>NZ_JBJGZQ010000004.1:0-251522 GCF_054050595.1 Geodermatophilus sp. SYSU D00779 | reverse complement strand
CCGCCGCGGGGGGGGGGGGGGGGGGGGGGGGGGGGGTGGGGGGGGACCCCCCGCGGGGCCCGCGGGGGCGCCCCCCCCGCCCCCCCCCCGCGTCGTGGCCACCCACCCGTCCAGCGGTCCCACCGTGGGCGGGCGCCGGCAGCCCCGTGACGGCTGCCTGCCGGTGGGCCGGTCCGGGACTGGCAGGAACGACGCGATCGGCGTCTTTCCTGCCACTCGTGCCTCAGCCCCGCCCGGTCGACGCTGGGCCTGGCGGCGGACGCCGCCGGAGGCTGGGCAGTCCGGGAGGGGACCGATGGCCCGCTGGAGGACGACGACGCTGCGAGCCTGGCGGGGACTCCGCGAGTTCCTCGCCGTCCAGGTCGAGCTGCACGAGCGCGCGGCCCTGCGCGACCGGCCGTGGGAGGAGGACTTCCTGCACTGGGCCGACGGCGGGCGGGAGCTGCACGGCTGGCTCGTCCCGCCCCCCGGGCGAGGACGGGGCACCACGCGCAGCGGCTGGTGCCCCGGTGTGGTGCCCTCGCGTGGTGCGTAGCCCTGGACGGGTGCGCGGTCACCGGCCCGACGCCCGCCCGTCCGGAGGACGCTGCCCCGCGTGTCCGCCGTCCCGTGCTAGTGGTCGCCGGTCGGGCGGGCCATGGTGGGGGCCTGGTCGACGGGACGGGGGACCGGTACGGCGCGGGGTGCGGGTGGGGGCGCCTCCGGGTCGCCCAGCGGTACCCGGCCCTCCACCCGGGTGCCCTGCCCCGGGGCGGACCGCACGTCGAGGTGTCCGCCGACGGCCGCGATGCGGGACGTCATGTTGCGCACCCCTCGCCCGGAGTGGTCCGAGCGGGTCTCGGGGTCCCACCCCCGCCCCTCGTCCTCGACGGTGAAGAGGAGGTGGTCGTCGGCACGGTGCAGCCACACGCACACGGGTGCCCCACCCGCGTACTTGCGGGCGTTGTTCACCGACTCGAGGCAGCAGAAGTAGACGGCGGCCTCGACCTCGGGGGGGAACCGGTCGACGGTCACGCCGGTGGTGTCCAGCCGGACCTGCGGGTCCTGCCCGAGCTCGTCGCGGAGGGCGGCGACCAGACCCCGCTCGGCGAGCGCGGCCGAGGACAGGCCCGTGGCGGTCCGGGTGAGGACGGCCTCCGCGGTGTCGAGCTGCCCGACGACCTGGTCCAGCCGGGCGCGGGCCTGCTCCACCCGCCCGGCCCGGACCTCGTACTCGGCCAGCCCGAGCGTCAGGCTCAGCGACACCAGGTGGTGCTGGGCCCCGTCGTGCAGGTCCCGCTCGATGCGCCGCCGCTCGCTGTCCGCCTCGGCCACGACCCGGCGACGCGCGTCGGCGATCTCGGCGGCGTGGGCCACCGCGGCCCGCAGCTCGCGCTCGAGGTCGATGCCGGTCCGCACGGCCTGCAGCACGACCCCGAGGCTGTTCGCGATCGCCCCCAGCAGGTCCTGCCGCTGGTCGTCCGCACCGGCGACCGCAGCCCGGTCGACCGCGATCGTCCCGACCTCCTGCCCCCCGTGCCGGATGGGGACCTCCAGCGACGTCTCGGCCTCCTCCTCACCCGGCCTGACCCACCGGTAGTCCCGGTCGCGCAGCCCCGGCCGGTGCACGGTCAGCCGGCACGTGGTGGCGCCCAGGCCCTGGCCGACCGCCTCCGCGACGCCGGCCAGGTCGGGGACGCCCCCGGTCGTGGCCCGTGGCAGCGCGGCGAGCTCGGCCAGCACGCGGTACGGGGTCGGCCTGGCGCCGTAGAGCAACCGGTCGGCCGCGCGTTCGGTCAGCAGGAACACGGGGAGGAAGGCCAGCGCGCTCACCGTCACGGCCGCGGCCGTGGTGACCGACGGAGGAGCGACCGCGTTCCCGGGCCTGGGCTTACCGACGAGCAGGTCGACTACCGCGTAGAGACAGCCGATCGAGGCCGTGACCAGGACGACGACCACCCCGCGGCTGAACCACCGCTGCGCACTCGCCGCACCGGACCGCCGGCTCGTCACGAGCACGGCCACGGCCACGACGGGCAGGGACAGCCGGGACGCCCAGTACCACAGCACGATCGGCGGCAGCGACCGTGCGGTCGCCCAGTCCACGCTCCTCCAGTCGATCTGGGCCAGCCCCCGCAGGCTCAGCAACGCCAGCACGCCGGTGATGACGGCCAGCGCCGCCCCCATCGCCACGGTCGCCACCAGGAGGCCGAAGAGCAGCCGCGCCGGCGCGCGCAGCCGCTCGCTGGTGCTGGCGCGGAGCCGCCGGCGCAGGCCGGCGATCCCGAGGAGCGGCAGCACGGCCCCGGCCAGCAGGACGCAGCGGACCGACGCGGGGAGGAAGGCGGCGCTCACCAGGGCCGCCGCCGCGGCGCCGAGCGCCGCAGCCACCACCCACCGGTCGGGGCGCCCGAGGGGGCCGCTCCGCGGCGCCCAGGCCAACGCGAGCACGTAGGCGACGCAGGCGACCACCGGCAGCACGAACCGGGGGACCGCAGCGACCCGGTCGACCCCGGTGACGGCGGCCAGCACCTCCGACGCCGCGTCCGACTGCGGGCCGAAGGCGGCGGCCGAGGCGGCCAGCGCCGTCCCGAGCAGGAGCTGCGCGGGGTCGCGGGGAGGGCGCACCAGCAGGGCGCCCGCGAGGCCGAGGGTGAGCACGGTCAGCGCCGCATCGGGGATCAGCACGGAGAGGGGCTGGCCGTGCCGCGTCCCGGCGACCAGGCCCCGCGTCCACGCGTCGCTCGCGGCGACCGCCTCCGGGGTGAGGCCTGCGACGCCGGCGAACTCCTGCGCCACGGCCACGACCACCCCGAGGACCAGCCAGCAGGCCGACAGCAGCGCGCACCCGACGAGGAGGGCACCGATCCAGGTCCTGCCCCGTCGTTCGGCACGCCCGCCGGTCACCGGACCGCGACCTCCATCTCGAGGACGGCCTCCACGACCGGCTCCACCCGGTCGGGCACCCAGGCGCGGACGACGACGGGGGGACTGCCGCCCCGGCTGGTGGGTGGGGCGGCACCGTCCTCGCCGTGTGCGGTGACCCGCAGGCCGCCGCCGAGCGCGACCAGGCGGTCGGCGTCGTCGGCGAGCACCGCCTCGAGACGGGCCGGAGCCACCGGCGGGGCGGGGTCGTCGAGGACCACGCTGATCTCGCCGTGGCACTCCTCCAGGCGCAGGTTCAGCTCTCGTTCGGCGGGTCGTCCGGCCAGCTCGCGGAGTGCCGAGGCGGCGGCGTAGTAGAGCCCGGACTCCAGCTCCCACGCCGCCCGCGACCCCAGGTGGGCGTGGAGCCGGACCGGCCGCGGCAGGTCGGCCACCACCTCGTCGAGCGCGGCGGCCGGCCCGTGGTCGCGCAGCACGGACGGGTAGACGCCCCTGGCCACCGTGCGGAACCGGTCGAGCAGGTCGTCCAGCCGGACCCGGGCGTCGGCGAGCGCGTCCCGGACCGGCGTCAGGTCGTCCGGCCCGTCGGCGAGCCGGGCGCGGGTCGCCGCCAGGTGCGTCCGCAGCGCGGCCAGGCGGTCGTCCGTGGCGTGGGAGAGCTCCGCGAGCAGCCGCCGGCGCGCCGCGTCCCGTGCCGAGGCGAGCCGCCGGCGGGAGGCCCGGAGCTCCTCGGCGAGCTCGGCGGCCCGCCGGACCCGCTCGCTGAGCTCGGCGTTGAGCGCCACCACGCGGAGGGGCAGTGCCGCACCGTTGGCGACGTCGTGGAGCAGGTCCCGGTCGGCGGCGGTGATCGACCCCGGCTTGGTGATCGTCAGGGCGGCCCGGAGCACCCCCGCGTCGAGCACCGGCACGACGGAGTCGACGTCCGGGTCCACGAGCAGATCCGCGAGCCCGCGCACGGTCCGGCCGGGTGGGCTCGTGCCTCCGGTGTCCGGAGGGTGGTGGACGGCTTCCACCATCCGGTCTCCCACGGCCAGCCAGACCGCGGCCCGGACCGCCCCGGTGCCCTCGGCCAGCACCTGCGCCAGGCCGGGGAGGACCTGGTCGAGGGACCCGGTCTGGATCCGTCGGGCCGCCTCGGCCAGCGCCGAGTACGGGCTGGCCAGCCTCTGGCCGGCCACGCGGGCGACCGTGCGCTCGAGCACGGGCCACACCAGGAAGAGCCCGATGGCCGCGAGGCAGGCCCCGAGGAACGGCAGCGCCAGCCTGAGGAGGTTCCTGCTGTCGATCACCGCCCGGCCGCCGAGGACGACCGCGAGCAGCACCGCGGCCACCCCTCCGGTGACCAGCAGCCCGCGGAGCACCACTGCGGTGCTGACCCGGGTCATCCGCACCACCGACCCACGCCCGGCTCCCGGCCGGGCCGTGCGCTCACGCTAGGCCCAGGCGCACGCCGCGCCAACCCCCCCCTTGCGGTCGGGGTCAGTCCTCGTCGCGCTGGGCCCGCAGGTACGTGAGGACGGCCAGGACCCGGCGGTGGTGCTCGGTGGCGTCCTCGGCCAGCCGGAGCTTGCCGAAGATGCTGGCGATGTGCTTCTCCACCGCCTTGGGCGTGACGAACAGCTGTGCTGCGATCCCGTTGTTCGACCGGCCCTCGGCCATCAGCCGCAGGACGTCCAGTTCTCGTGGTGACAGTGACTCGACGGCTCCCTTCTTCTCCCCGCGGGGGTGTTCGACCAGGCGTTTGGCCAGGACGGGTTCGATGACGATCTCCCCGGCCCTGATCCGGGCGAGCGTGTCGCTCAGGACGTCGACGCTGCCGACCTTCTCCTTGAGTCGGTAGCCGATGGCCTCGGTGCCGATCTGCAGGATCCGCATCAGGTAGTGGGACTCGGCGTAGTGGGAGAGGAAGAGCAGCCCCAGGTCGGCGTGCAGGGCCCGGAGTCGTTCGGCGGTCACCAGGCCGCCGTCGGGTCCCGGGGGCATGCGGATGTCCAGGATCGCCACGTCGGCCGGTTCGGTGTCCAGCAGCTCGACCAGCGAGTCCCCGTCGGCGGTGGAGCCGACGACCTCGTGACCCGCGGCCTCCAGCAGCATGAGCAGCCCCTCGCGGAACAGGGCGCCGTCCTCGGCCAGGGCTACCCGCACGGGATCCTCACCGTGATCGTCCCCGAGCCGGGCCCCTCTGCGACGCCGACCTGACCGCCGAGCCCCTGCACCTGGCTCAGCACCTGGACGGCGTGCCGGGCCGGCACGCCGTCCAGGGAGACGACGAGCACCTCCCCGTCGCGGCGCAGCACCACCTCGACCGGCGGCCCCCCGGCCTCCAGCAGGGCGAGGCACTGGGTGACGGCGAAGTAGACGGCCCCCTCGACCTCCGGGCCGAAGCGCTCCGCCGGTGCCACGACGCGCACGGGCACGGCGACGCGGTCGGCGAACTCGCACAGCGCCGGACCCAGCCCGGCCTGGTCCAGCAACGGTGGGTAGATCTCCCGCGAGACCTCCCGCAGCTCCTGCAGCACCGTGTGCAGCTGGTCCTGCAGGTCGTCGATGGAGAGCCGGACGCCGTCCTCGTCGTCCGACAGCCGCTTGCGGACCACGCCGAGCCGCGGCACGAGTGCGGAGATCTGCAGCGACGCGCCGTCGTGCAGACGGCGCTGCAGGTGCAGCCGGCGCAGCCAGTGGTCGCGCACGACCTGCCGGGGGCCGACCGACCCGAGGTCGACCGGTCGCGACGACGGCACGTTCCCCGCAGGCCGCTCCGGGTCGGCGGCACCCCCGTCGTCCGGCCACTGCGCAGGCGTGCACATCACCACCAGATCCTCCGGCCGAGCGGGCGTGCCCGGAATGGGGCGCGCCCCATCCGGGGGGTGGGGTAGACCCCCGCATCCACTCGGTGACGGATCGCTCGCCGAGCACCCGCGCCGACGCAGGACGGACCGCACGGTCCCCCCGCCTCGTTACGCTGCGGCCGGCGAGGAAGTCCGCTGCCTCACCCAGGGGGCGCTGTGGGTTACTGCCTCGGGGTGGACCTCGGGACGACGTCCGCCGCGGCCGCGGTGGCGGACGGCGTCCGCGTGGACGTCGTCCCGCTCGGGGACCGATCGCCGGTGATGCCCTCGGCCGTCTACGTCCGGGACGACGGGTCGCTGGTGGTCGGCGACGAGGCCGCGAGGCGCGCCGTGAGCGACCCCGACCGGGTGGCCTCCGAGATCAAGCGCCGGCTCGGGAGCCCGACGCCGATGGAGCTCCGCGGGACCTCCCACCCGGCCACCGACCTGCTGGCCGCGCTGCTGCAGGAGGTGGTCGCCCGGGTCAGCGCACAACAGGGCCTCGACCCCGAACTCGTGGTCCTCACCCACCCGGCCACCTGGGGTCCCTTCCGGCAGGGGTTGTTCGAGGAGGTGCCGCAGCTGGTCGGCATCCCCGACGCGCGGACCACCACCGAACCGGAGGCCGCCGTCGCCTACCACGCCACCACCCGGCAGCTCCCGCCGGAGCGGCAGCTCCCGCCGGAGGAGATCGTCGCCGTCTACGACCTCGGGGGCGGCACCTTCGACGCGGCGGTGCTGCACCGGGACGGTCGGCGCACCGCCGTCCTCGGCACGCCCGAGGGCATCGAGCGTCTCGGCGGTGCCGCCTTCGACGAGGCGGTCCTCTCCCTCGTCGACGACGCCACCGGTGGGGCGCTGTCCGAGCTGGACCGGGACGATCCCCGGGCCGTCGTCGCCCTCGCCCGCCTGCGCCGGGACTGCACCCTCGCCAAGGAGGCGCTGACCCTCGACGCCGAGACGGTCGTCCCGGTGGACCTGCCGGGGGTCCGCCTGGAGGTCCGGCTGACCAGGGAGGGGTTCGAGGAGCGCGTGCTCGGCCTGGTCGAGTCGACCATCACCGCGTTCCGGCGGGCACTGTGCTCGGCGGGGGTCTCGCCGGAGGTGCTCTCGACGGTGCTGCTGATCGGCGGCTCGTCGCAGATCCCCCTGGTGGCCCGCCTGCTCTCGCGCGAGCTGGGGCGTCCCCTCGGGGTCGACGCCCGTCCGCAGCACGCCGTGGCCCTGGGAGCGGCCGCGTCGGTCGACCTCCGCTCCGCTGCGCACCCGCAGATCCCCCGCGGACGGTCGTGACCGGACCGGTCCGGGGGACCGCCGGTCGCGTGTCGCCGGAGTGGACGGCAGCGGCACGTCCGCAGCGGTGGTCGAGCTCGCGAGCCGGCTGCCGCCGCGGCAGCGGCTGCGCTCGAGGTACGCGTCGAGGACGGCGTCGACCCGGGTGCCGGTCTGCTGGACGGCGAGCCGGTTGGCCGTCGTGTCCTCGACCCGCTGCCGGTGCCGCGCCTCGGCGCGCTCGTCGCAGGCGCGCCGGAAGTCGACGCGCAGGCCGGCGGAGCGGTCGTCGGTCTCCCGCTCGATGGCTGCGGTCCCGACGGCTGCGGTCCCGGCGGCTTCGTCCCGTGGCGCGGCGCCCTGCGCCACCGGCGGGACGGCGCGCCGCGCGAGCTGCCGGGACAGGTGCCACGCGGTGCAGTCGTCGCAGTGGGCCAGCCAGGTGCGCGAGTGGCGCAGGCAGGGCAGGGGAGCGGACATGGCAGGTCCTCGATGTGGAGAGGGCGTCCCCGCTCTCGTCCGGGAGGCCGCGAACCGGCCTCCGGTCCGGGAACGCTGGGACCAGCGTCGCCGGGTCCGGAGTCGCCCGACACCCGGCCAACCCCCCACCTGCCGGCGCGAGCCCCCGATCCGCACCGGGGGAGGACCCCCGGGGTCGAGGGGGGCTGTCACGGGCCGGTCCCCTGCGGTCCGCCGCATCGGTGCCGGTCGGCGGTCGGCGGGCGCCGGGACGGGAGGACGCCGTCGTGCGGGCCCCGTCCTGCCTCCTGGAGCAGCCACCGCGCCAGGGTCAGCGCGAGGTTCAGCGAGTGCAGCTCCGGGACGCGCAGGCCACCGACGGCACCGCGGTCGAGGACAGCCGCCAGGGCCTCGGCGTCCAGGATCCCCAGGTCGACGACCGCGGGGTGGCGGACCAGTGCCACCAGCTGGTCCCGGTTGCGCAGCAGCCCGCGGTAGTACACCTCGTTGAAGTGCCCCTTGCGCCGGCGCGTCGCGATCGGGTCGGGCAGCGTGTCGCCCATCGCGGCGCGCAGCAGCGGCTTGCTCGGCGTCGGCTCCGGGCGGACGCCCGCGACGGCCCGCAACGCCGCCCGCAGCACCCGCCGGTCGAGGAAGGGGTGCGAGACGACCAGACCGAGCGGGTGCGCCACCGCCCACCGGACCGGGTCCCCGGTCCGGCCGCGGATGCCGGCCAGGGCGGACCCGACGGCCGGGATGGGGTGCGAGGCGGCACCGGATGCCGCCTGCTCCGCGATGCGTTCCGCCAGGGCCGTGCGCCGGGCGAACTCCGGCCGGACCCACGCCGGGACCTCGGGTGCCCGGCGGCGCCGACGGGCGAGCAGCGGGTCGAACCCGTAGGGCCGCAGCACCGTCCACGGGTCGGTGTTGTCCGCCGCCGCCCAGCGTCGCGCCTCCCGCCAGGCCCCGACCAGCCGCCCGCTGCGCAGGTCCGCCGCGAGGTGGAAGGGGTGGGTGTCGAGCACCTCGTCGGCCCCGATGCCCGTGAGGACCCGCTCGGCACCGGCCTCGAACGCCGCGAGGGTCAGTGCGCGGTCCATCGCCATGCGCCACAGCCCGGGATACGGCTCGTCGTGCTCGGGCGGGTCGGCGAAGGCGTCGAAGTCCAGCAGGTGGTCCCCGTCGAGCCGCACCGACCGCACGCCGGGCGCGACGCCGAGCGCGGAGTCGACGTACGGCGTCTCGCGGGCGAGCAGCCCCAGGTCCCGGTACACGACCGACAACCCGGCCACCAGCGTGCACCGGCCGTGGGCGGCGGCGTCGGCCGCGCAGCGCAGTACGGCGGACGAGTCCAGCCCGCCGGAGACGTGACACGCGACGTCGCCGACCGCGCGTTCCCGCACCGCGGCGACGAACGCCTCCCGGAAGTCGGCCGCGGCAGCCATGAGCGTGGCGCCTCGGCCGGGAGCGACCTCCGGCGGGGCGAACAGCGGACCGACGGCCGTCGTCAACGCGGGGATCTCGACCTGGAGCGCCGCGCCGGCCGGGACCCGCCCTACCCCTCGGAAGGGCGTGCTCGTCCCGGCCGGCTCGTTGACCGGGGACTGGGCGGCGAGGTAGCCGGCGAGGTGGTCGACGTCCAGGTCGGCCCGCCGGCCGCGCCTCCGGTGCAGCGTCGCCAGGTCGGTCGCGATGACGACCTGCTCGCCGAGACGCTCGTGGTAGAGCCGGTGCCCACCCATGGGGTCGCGCACGGCGAGGACCCGACCGGAGGGCCGGTCGTACAGCAGGAACGCGAAGTCGCCCTCGAGCGCCGCGAGGGCGGTGCGACCACCACGGCGGTAGACGCCTGCGATCCGCTCGGCGTCGTCGGCCCGGCCCGGCCCCACCTGCAGGTCCGCGCGGTAGTGCAGTTCACCCAGCAGCACCACCGTGACCCCGTCGCCGCTGCAGCTCGTGACGTGCCTGCCCGTGGCCGTCAGGGCGGCGCCGGTCGGACCGATCGTGGCGACCAGGACGCCGCCGCTCATCGGTAGCGGGCCACGGGCTCGAACGCGTCGCAGAGGTCGGGGAGGTCACCGAGGACGACGTCGTCGTCCGAGAGGCACCAGGTGTGGGTGGCCAACGGGTAGCAGCTCAGGCCGAGGACCACGGCAGCCGGCAACCCCGCGGTCCGTGCCTCTGCCAGGCAGACCACGGCCCGTTCCTTGCACGTGTGCCCGAGGACGCTGCCCGTGGCCGAGCGGCGCACCCGTCGGTCGATCTCGGCCGCGGAGCCTCCGCCCGGACGGCCCCGGAGCGGCAGGGAGGTCCACCACCGGAGGGTGCGGGACCACCCCGCCGTGGCGAAGCAGACCCGCGCAGCCGCCAGCAGGACCCAGGTCCTCAGGCGTGGGTGCCCCACCCGGCGCAGGAGGGACAGCACGGCGACGACGAGCGGGTCGGCCCGCCCGCCGCACCGGGCCGCGCCCCCGGTACCGATGCCCGGGGGCAGTTCCGCGAGGAGGGCGTCGAGGTCGGCGGCGACCTGCTGCTCGGGGACCCGGTACCGACGGGCGGTGGCGCGCACCGCCTCGGTGCGACCTCCGCGCGACAGGCCGACGAGGAGCTCCACGGCGATCGGGTCGACCGCGTAGAACGAGCCCGCGAGGTCCAGGAGCCGACCGCTGCCGTCCGGAGCCCGTACGAGCAGCAGGTCGGAGCGGAGCTGGACGGCCCCGCGAGCGAGCTCAGGGCTCCATGTAGTAGCCGGTGTAGCCGTCATGGGCCTTGCCGAACATGCCCCCGCGGACCAGCTCCGTCGCGGGGCCGACGGAGAAGGCCCGCGGCCGGGAGTACCCCCGCTGCTCGTGGGCGTGCGGTTCCCTGCGCTCTGCGCGAGCGACCGACCGATCAGGGCCGTCCAGCGGTACATCGGTGACGGGCACGGGGGCCTCCTGGTGGGGATGGGGCGGTCGGTCCTGTCGACGAGGCGGCGGGCCTCCCGTCATCGGGGGAACTGGGACCAGGCATGTCCACGCCCGGCCCTGGCTCGGCGGGCGAGGTCACAGGCCACGGGACCATCGTCCCGACGGCTGGGGCGGGCAGGGAAGAGGGCGGCCCCTACCAGGGGGTGGGGGAGACCCCACCTCCCGTCGCAGGGGGGAGGGGGGGCACCCGTGCCGTCACCGCGACCGTCCTGACGGGGACGTCATCGGCGTGGGTGACCGTCGTGCCCGGGGGACGGGGCCTACGGGAGCGACCGGGGAGCCGGGACGCCGATCGGGCTCGGCGCGGGCAGGTGGTCGACGTCCCAGGGCCCGGGGTCCGACAGCTCCAGGTAGAGGTCGAGCAGGGCGTCGACCCGGGCTCGCTGCCGTGCGACGGCGGCGCGGTGAGCGGGGGTGTCCTTGGCCTGCTGTGCGAGCCGGGCGGCGACGAGGTCGGCACCTGCCTGCACGAAGTCGGGACGGAGGTCGTCGACGGGGCTGGGAGCCAACGCGGTCATGGGGATCTCCAGGGTCCGAGTGCCGGGCCGGTCGAGCGGGGGTGCTCCCCGGGTCGTCCTGCTGTCCCGAGCGTGGCGGGACCACGCGGTCCGGACCATCGAGCGGACCCCCGGAACGGCGCGGCAGACCCCCCTCCCGTCGTGGGGGCAGCCCCCGGTGACCAGGTGGAGGCCGGAACCGAGGAGCGCCCGGTCGATCACGTGGTCACCGACGTCGGTGCACCGAGCTCGGCCGTCGTCGATCGACGGCGCGGCGTGCCCGCCCATCCGGCCCGAGGTGCTGCCGGCCCGGCGCTGAGCAGGCGTCCGGCCGCGGTGGTGGGGATCCCCGGTGGGGTCCGCCCCACCCGGGACAGGGGGCGGAGGCCGCCGGTTCTCGGGAGAGCCCGATCGATCCCCCGTCCGTGCCGCCGGAGTCTCTCCGCGAGGGCCAGGCAGCTGCTCCCTCTCCCGGAACCCACATCCCGCGCGTCACCGCGCCAGCACAGCAGGGGGACCGACGTGCCCGTCATCTCCGCTCCGCACGAGTTCAACGAAGAGGACCTGTACGTCGACCTGCACCCGGTCGTCGGGCGATCGCTGTTCCTCAAGTGCGAGGGCTTCAACTTCGCCGGGTCGGTCAAGGTGAAGGCCGCCACCCGGATGGTGGAGCTCGCGGAACGCCGTGGCCTGCTGCGGCCCGGATCGGTCCTGGTGGAGTCCTCCTCGGGCAACCTGGGCGTGGCCCTGAGCATGATCGCGGCCAGCAAGGGCTACGGGTTCCGGTGCGTGACCGACTCCCGGTGCAACCTGTCGACCAGGCTGCTGATGGAGGCGCTGGGCGCCGAGGTGCACGTCATCACCGAGCCCCACCCGGTCACCGGCTTCCTCGGGGCGCGGATCGAGTACGTGCAGGCACTGTGCGCCTCCGACGACCGGTACGTCTGGCTCAACCAGTACGACAACGCGGGCAACTGGGGAGCCCACTACGAGACGACGGCGCCCGCGATCGCCCGCCAGTTCCCGGAGCTGGACGTGCTGTTCGTCGGAGCGGGCACGACCGGCACCCTGATGGGCTGCGCCCGGTGGTTCTCCGAGCACCGTCCCTCGGTGCGCGTCGTCGCCGTGGACGCGGTGGGCTCGGTCTCCTTCGGTGCGCCTGCGGCCCGCCGGATGATCCCCGGCCTGGGCATGGGGCTGCGCCCCCCGATGCTCGACGAGTCCCTCGTCCACGACGTCGTCTGGGTCGAGGAGGCCGACACCATCCGGACCTGCCACCGGCTGGCCCGGCGCGGCTTCCTCTTCGGCGGCTCGACCGGGACGGCGGTCAGCGGCGCGGTGGACTGGCTGACCCGTCATGACGCGGAGGGCCTCACGGCGGTCACCATCGCGCCGGACCTCGGTGAGCGGTACCTCGACACCGTCTACCAGCGCACGTGGGTCCAGGACCTGTTCGGCGAGCGCGCGCTCCGTCCCGACGAGGGAGCCGAGGTCGAGCGGGCGGTGCCCCGGCCGCGGTACCCGGAGTCCCCGTCGCCCGCCCTGTCCACCCCGCGGTGAGACGGCAGCGGCACAGGTGACCGCACACCCCCCGGCACGAGCCCGGACCACTCCTCCACCGACGCAAGGAGCTCACATCGTGGGACACCCGATCGAGGTCCGGACGGCCGCCCCTGCAGCGGTCCCGGCCGTCCACGCCAGGCCGGCCCCGCCGACCCGGGACGTCGAGACCGTCCTGGCCGAGGTGCTGGCCGACCTGATGGGCGTCGAGCGGGTGCCCGCGGACAGCCACTTCTTCGAGGACCTGGGCGCCGACTCGATGGTGATGGCGCGCTTCTGCGCCCGGGTCAGGAAGCGCCCGGACCTGCCCGCGGTCTCGATGAGGGACGTCTACCAGCACCCGACCGTCTCCAGGCTGGCGGCCGCCCTCGCGACGGCCCTCGCCCCGGCCCGGAGGCCCCCGGCCGGCGCACCGGTCGAGACCGAGCTGGCCGCCGTCCTGGCCGAGGTCCTGGGCGTGGACTCGGTGCCGGTCGACAGCCACGTGTTCGACGACCTGGGCGCCGACTCCATGGTCATGGCCCGGTTCTGCGCCCGGGTCCGCAAGCGGCCCGACCTGCCCTCCGTCTCGATGCGGGACGTCTATGCCCACCCGACGGTCCGCGGCCTGGCGACGGTGCTCGGCGCACCCCCGCCTGCCCCGGAACAGGCGCCGGCCCCGGCTGCGGCACCGGTCGCCGCGGCACCGGCGAGCACGCTCCGCTTGGGCCTGGTCGGGTCGCTGCAGGTCCTGGTCTTCCTCGGGTACCTGTACGCCGCCGCGGTCGTCGCCCACCTCGGCATCGGCTGGATCCCCGGGGGTGGGGATCTGGTCTCCCAGTACCTGCGGGCGGTCGCGTTCGGCGCCATGACCCTCGGCGGCACGGCGATCACCCCGGTCGTCGCGAAGTGGGTGCTGATCGGCCGGTGGAGGCCGCAGGAGTTCCCCGTCTGGAGCCTGGCGTACGTCCGCTTCTGGGTGGTCAAGACGCTCGTCCGCAGCAGTCCGCTGCTGCTGTTCTTCGGCGGCTCACCGCTGCACGTGCTGTACCTGCGGGCCCTCGGCGCGAAGATCGGACGCGGCGTCACGATCCTCGCCAAGCAGGTGCCCGTCGCCACCGACCTGCTCACGATCGGGGACGACACGGTCATCCGCCGGGAGTCGGCGTTCCCCTGCTACCGGGCGCACGCCGGGCTCATCCAGACCGGTCCGGTCACCATCGGCCGGGACGTGCTGGTCGGCGAGGCGACGGTGCTGGACATCGACACCCGCATCGGCGACGGCGCCCAGCTGGGCCTGCGTTCCACGCTGCAGCGCGGCCAGGCCGTGCCCGCCGGCGAGCGCTGGCACGGGAACCCGGCGCAGCCGACCGAGGTCGACTACGGCGTGCTGCCGCCGGCTCCGTGCGGCACCGGCAGGCGGGCCGTCTACTCGCTGCTGCAGGTGCTGTCCGTCGTCCTGGTGACCCTGCCGCTCGGCATCGGCGGCATCTCCATGCTGCTCGTCCTGTGGCCGGGTGTCGGCACGCTGCTCGACACCGGTCCGCTCGCGTTCACGGACCCGTCGTTCTACCTCCACGCCGCGGGGATCTCCGCCGTCCTGCTCTCCGGCGGGCTGCTCCTCGGCCTGCTGGCCGCGACGACGGTCCCCCGCGTGCTCAACCTCGGGATCAGGCCGGACCGGGTCTACCCGCTGTACGGCTTCCACTGGGCGCTGCACAAGGGGATCTCGCGGCTGACCAACCGCAAGTTCCTGACCGGTCTGTTCGGCGACAGCTCCTACATCGTGCACTACCTGCGGTGGATCGGGTACGACCTGTCCGAGGTCGTGCAGACGGGGTCGAACTTCGGCACCAACGTGACGCACGAGAGCCCCTACCACGTCACCGTCGGCACCGGGACGATGGTCGCCGACGGGCTGACCGTCGTGAACGCCGACTTCTCGGCGACGTCCTTCCGCGTCTCCCGGGCGTCGATCGCGCCGCGCAGCTTCCTCGGCAACGGCATCATCTACCCGCCGCAGTCCCGGATGGGGGAGAACTGCCTGCTCGCGACCAAGGTGCAGCTCCCGATCGAGGGACCGGTACGCGAGAACGTCGGCCTGCTCGGGTCGCCGGCCTTCGAGATCCCCCGGTCGGTCGAGCGGGACAGCACCTTCGACCACCACAGCAGCGCCGAGGAACTGCCGGGCCGGCTGGCCGCCAAGAACCGCTACAACCTGCGGACGATGGGGCTGTTCCTGCTGCTCCGGTGGAGTTCCTACCTCGGGATCACGCTGCTCGGGCTCGCCGCTGCGGGGCTGCACCACACCATGGGTGCGGTGTCGATCTTCACGGCGGAGGTCGGCGCCCTCCTGTTCACCATCGTCTTCGGCGTCCTCGTGGAGCGGGCGAACCTGCGGTTCGGCCGGTTGCGACCGCAGTTCTGCTCGATCTACGACCCGTACTTCTGGTGGCACGAGCGCTACTGGAAGCTGATGTGGAACCCCGCCCTCTTCAACGGCACGCCGATGAAGGGCTTCATGTGGCGGCTGGTGGGGGTCCGCGTCGGTCGCCGGCTGTTCGACGACGGGGTCGACATCCCGGAGCGGACGCTGGTCACCATCGGCGACGACTGCACCCTCAACGCGCTGACCTGGCTGCAGGCGCACTCGCAGGAGGACGGCGCCTTCAAGTCCGACACCATCACCCTGGGGTCGGGCGTCACCCTGGGCCTGTCGGCCTGGACCCACTACGGCGTGACCCTGGGCGACGGCGCCGTGCTCGCCGCCGACTCCTTCCTGATGAAGGGCGAGGAGATCCCGCCGGGCGGGCACTGGGGCGGCAACCCGGCCCGCGCGATGCCAGAGGGCCCGGTCGCCCTGCCGGCCTGCGCCGATCGCCCCACCGCTCCGGGGCCGCAGCCGCGGGTCGGTGACCCGACCCCCGTGTCCTCCTCCGACGGACGGCAACCTGCGGCCGCACCGACCCCGACCCCGGCCCTGCAGTGAGGGGGACCCACCCGATGACCACGGCACCGACCGAGGCCGGTCCGGCCTCCTGGTGCGAGGTGCTCCTCGCCGGCGGCTCGACCGCGATCCCGCGGTGGACCCGCGACCCTCGACCGGGCGTCGCCCGGCTCGGGACGACGCTCCCCGGCAGCCTCGCGGTCCCGCTGCGCCGCCGGGCCACCGAGCTCGGGGTGCCGCTGCGGTCGCTGTTCCTGGCCGCGCACGCCCGGGTGCTCGGCGGCACTGTCCGGGGAGGCCGGCGTCGTCACCGGTCTCGTGACCCGCACCGGGGACGACACGGTGCCGTGCCGGCTCTCGGGCGACGCCGGGTCGTGGCGGCAGCCGGTGCGGCCCGTGGCCGAGGTCGAGGCCGCGCTGCGGGTGCACCCGGGCATCCGGCGGGACGACCGGTGAGGAGCCTCGGCACGAGGGGAACTGCCTGGGCCTGGTGTCGTCCGAGTTCGAGGACGTCGTCAGCCGACTGGGACAGAGCACCGGCATCCCGCTGTGCCCTGAGGTGGCCCGGTGCAGCTCTCGCCGTGCAGTTCGTGGCACTCATCCACGGTCGGTGACGTCCAGCGGATGAGCCGACCGCGCCGCGGACGGTCGCCTGCCGAGGACGGGCAACGCGGCAGCGGGTCGGCAGAGCGGGTCGGCGCGGCCGGTGACGCGCGAGGCGTCAGCCCCCCTCGTCGCCGGGGGCCTCCCCCCGCTCGAGAACGGGGGGCTCCTGACGGCAGGGCGGGGGTCAGCGCCATGTCGGGCCGGTCCGGGCCGGGCGATGCTCATCCCAGGAGAACCCGACGCCACCGCGGGCCTCGTCCGCGCGAGAGCAGCGAAGACCGGAGGAGGGATCGTGATGAACACCTACGACCCTGCAGACAGCATCGTCTACGTGCACATGGCTCCGGAGGTCGACCCGTGGAGCCGCCCGGTGGTCCAGACGCAGCGGTGCACCACGCTCCCGACCGGTTATGCGAACCAGTCCCCGCGAACCCGGTTGCGGACCGACACCAGGCCGGTCGGGATGTCCTCCCGCCGCTCTCGTCGCAGCGCGTGACGCGGGAGTCCCCGGATGACGGGCAGGGGACGCGACGCCACGACGGGTGCACACACGCACACGCTCGTGCCCGTGTCACTCGTGGCCACTGCCGATGCTGCCCGGCTGGCTCGCCTCCCCGTGGGTGACGACGACGCCGCCGACCACCGGGATCCGCCCTCCAGCGGCGCCTGTCCCGTCCGTCCCGCCCCCGATCGCCGCCAGCACCGTCGCGACGACCACGGGGCAGACGAACACCGGCGCGCTCGCCGGCAGCAGCCCCCACCCGTCCAGCGGGACCGACCCCAGCAGCAGCCAGAACGGCAGCGACGACGGGCGAGCACGGCGACGAACACCACCGACCGTGCCCCCGCAGGCGACGCCCCCCGGAGCGGCGAGCAGTGCGGGGAGCTCGTGTCCACCGGTCACCTCGACCCGGCGCACTCGGTCCAGGTCCCGGTACCGCACGTCGAGACGCCGCGTGCGGCAGTGGGCTTCGGCGCGCGGGCTCACAGTCGTCCGGGCACTCCCGGGGACCCTGCGGCAACGCCCGTCCTGCAGGCGGGGGAGGACGTCGTGCCCGGGCCGCCGGGCGGGTCCCGGTGCGCGCTCGGCGGGGGCTAGCGTCCGCGCCGTGACGGCGACGACACCGACGGTCCAGACCTCCGGCGGCGCGGTGCGCGGCAGCACCCGCGACGGCGTGCACGCCTTCCTCGGCATCCCCTACGCCGCTCCGCCCTTCGGCCCCCGGCGGTTCGCCGCGCCCCAGCCGCCCGAGCGCTGGGACGGGGTCCGGCCGGCCACCGAGTACGGACCGACGGTGCCCAAGCCGCCCTACGCGCCGCCCTACGACGTCCTGCTGCCCGAGCCGCAGATCCCCGGCGAGGACTGCCTCAACCTCAACGTCTGGACCCCGGACCCGGGCGCGTCCGGGCTGCCGGTGTTCGTGTGGATCCACGGCGGCGCCTTCGTCAACGGGTCCGGCGCGGTCCCGGTGTACGACGGCACGGCCTTCGCCCGCGACGGCGTCGTGTGCGTGACCATCAACTACCGGCTCGGCGTCGACGGCTTCCTGCACTTCGCCGACGGGGGTCCGGCCAACCGCGGCCTGCTCGACCAGGTGGCCGCGCTGCGCTGGGTGCAGGAGAACATCGCGGCCTTCGGCGGCGACCCGGCCAGGATCACGATCGGCGGCCAGTCGGCCGGCGCGATGAGCGTGGCCTGCCTGCTGGCGATGCCCTCGGCGCGCGGGCTGTTCCACCGGGCCGTGGCGCAGAGCGGCGCCGGCCACCACGCGCTGACCGCGGCCACGGCGACCAGGATCGGCGGCTACGTCGCCGAGCGGCTGGACGTCCCGGCCACGCGGGAGGCACTCGCCGCCGTCCCCGTCGGGGAGCTGATCGCCGCCCAGCAGGGGCTGGCCCGGGAGGTCGCGGTCATGCCCGACCCCGGCCGCTTCGGCGAGGTCGCGGTCAACCTCCTGGCCTTCGAGCCGGTGGTCGACGGCGACCTGCTGCCCGACCTCCCGGTCCGGGCCATCGCGGACGGGTCGGCCCGCGACGTCGCCGTCCTCGTGGGCGCCAACCGGGACGAACAGCGGCTGTTCACGGTGCCCAACGGGGTCGTCGACGTGGTGACCGACCACCTGCTGCAGCTGGCCGTCGCCGGGTACGGGCTGCCGGCCGACCGGGCGCTCGAGGTCCACCGCAGGGCTCGCCCCGGAGCGACGCCGGGGGAACTGCTGGCCGACATCGCCACCGACTGGTACTTCCGGCTGCCGGCGATCCGGCTGGCCGAGGCGGTGACGCAGCAGGGAGGGGTCGCCGGTGGGCGGGCCTGGGTGTACGAGTTCGCCTGGCCCTCGCCGCAGTTCGGCGGCCGGCTCGGCGCCTGCCACGCCCTCGAGCTCGGCTTCACGTTCGACACGCTGGAACACGAGGCGCACGGCGCGCTGATGGGCGACGCCGCCCCGCAGGAGCTGGCCGACGCCATGCACGGCGCGTGGGTCCGCTTCGTCACCGACGGCGACCCGGGCTGGGCCCCCTACGAGACCCGCCGCCGGCCGGTGCAGGTCTTCGGTGAGCAGGTACGGGTGGTCGATGACCCGCGGGGCGCCGAGCGCGCGCTCTGGGACGGGATCCGCTAGGTGCACCGACCCGGGACGTCGGTCGCCCGGCGGGTGCACGCGTCGTCCGCGTGATGCCGCCGGGCGCTGACGGGTCGGCGTCGGACGATGGTCCGGACGCGCAACGGGCGACCTCGTCCAGCCACGTCCGGGTGGCAGATCCCTCACCGTGCGTGAGTCGAGGGCGGGTCCGCCACCCCTGATCGGCAGTACCGTGCTCGGGTGGACGGGCCGTCCCCGGGGCCGGGGATCGCGTCATGAGGCCGCACCTCAGCCGCGACCAGGTGGCGGAGGTGCTCGGGTCGACGCACGTCTTCGGCGCGCTCGACCGGCGCTCACTGCTCGACCTGGCCGCGGGCAGCAGGCAACGGACCTACGGCCGGGGGCAGTACCTCTGGTACCAGGGTGACCCTGGAGACCACCTGGTCGTCGTCTGTGCGGGCGTGGTCAAGGTCGTGCTGACGTCGGAGCAGGGCGACGAGATCGTGCTCGTCACCCTGGGCCGGCACGAGACCGTCGGCGAGCTCGCCATCCTCGACGGCTCACCGCGCTCGGCATCGGTCATCGCCGTCGAGCCGACGACCGTGTTGATGCTGCCGCGGGCGGCGGTGCTGGAGACGATGGCCGCCCATCCGGCGGTCCTCGACGCCGTTCTCCGCTCGCTCGGGCAGCTGGTCCGCCGGCTGACCGAGCAGACCGGCGGCCTCGTCTTCCTCGACCTCGCAGGCCGTGTCGCGAAGGTCCTGCTCCAGCTCGCGCAGCGCCATGCGCGGGATGACCAGCACACGGTGCTCGACGTCGGGCTGTCGCAGTCCGACATCGCCGCGATGGTGGGAGCGACCCGACCCGCGGTCAACCGGATCCTGCAGCTCTTCGCGTCCCGGGGCCTGATCTCGGTGGACGGCCGCGTGATCGTCCTCCGTGATCCCTCCGCGCTGCGCCGCCGCGCTGGCATGTGACGCACCCCGGCCCGTCGTGGCCGGAGCGGCATCCGGTGCCCGGGCCGTACCGACGTACCTGTCATCCGGATGACAGCCGGCGTGTCCGCGGGTTGGCAGCCCGGCGCAGGCCCCGGCCATAGCGTCCTCCCCGCAGCCGGACCCGGTGCAGCGCCCCGACCACCACGACCGTCACTCGATCGGCTGTGGAGGCCGGCGGAACTGCGCCCAGGCTGTTCCACCCATCCAATGATCCGCTGATCGCCCCGCATCATGCGGATCCGTCCAGAACGGGACTGCTGCGCGATGGCCACACAGCTCTGCCGCACGACCGCGCACGCCGCCCGCGGATGCGACAACGGCACGTTGCTCGCACAGGTGGCGGAGGGTGATCAGTCGGCCTGGAGACGACTGATCGACGAGTACGACGGCCTCGTCCGGTCGGTCGCCGCGTCGTTCCGCCTCCAGACGGCGGACGTCCACGACGTGGCGCAGACGACCTGGCTGCGCCTGCTCCAGAACGTGCGGACCATCCGCGACCCGGAGCGGCTGGCGGGCTGGCTCGCGGTCACCGCGTCGCGGGAGTCCTTGGCCCTCCTGCGCCGGTCCGCTCGGCTGCGCCCGCTGCCCGTGGTCGACGAGACGCCGGACACCACGGCCGGTCCGGAGGAGGACGTCGTCGACCGCGACCAGGCACGGGACCTGTGGGCCGCCGTGGCCGAGCTCTCGCCGCGGCAGCAGTGCCTGCTCGTCGCACTCTTCCGGGACGAGCTGGACTCGTACAACGACGTCGCGGCCAGGTGCGCCATGCCCATCGGCAGCATCGGCCCGACGCGGGCACGCGCACTGTCCCGCCTCCGGAGCAAGCTCGCCGACCGCGGCCTGGGGCCGGCCGCCTCCTGATCCCCGATCACCGCGACCACCGCACCCGGTGTCGGTCGCCGCCGAGGAGTGGGTGCCCCTGGTGCAGGGGCACCCACCGCGGGGACAGCGCGCCGATGGGGTCTCGGGTCCTCGGACCCCTTGAAGCCGGGGACGACAGCGGTAGCGTCGTGTCGGTGGCGACTCCCCTCGCTCCGGTCGGCCCCGGAGCGAGGCCGCCCGCACCGGACGTCCGCAAGACGGTCACGATCCTCTTCGCCGACCTCGTCGACTCGTCCCGGTTGAGCCTGACCCTCGACCCGGAAGCGCTCCGGAACCTGCTCGCGCGCTACTTCGGCGAGATGAGCGCCATCGTCGGCAAGCACGGCGGAACCGTGGAGAAGTACATCGGCGACGCGATCATGGCGGTGTTCGGCGTACCGACCCTCCACGAGGACGACGCCCTGCGCGCGGTGCGGGTAGCCGTCGAGATGCGCGACAGGCTCACCATCCTCAACCGCGATCTCGAGGCCGGCTGGGGCGTCCGGTTGGCCAGCCGGATCGGCGTCAACACCGGCGAGGTGATCTCCGGTGACCACCGGCAGGGACACCTGGTCGTCACCGGAGAGGCCGTGAACGTCGCCAAGCGCCTCGAGGAGGCAGCACGGGCGAACGAGATCCTGATCGGCAGGTCGACGCACAGGCTGGTGCGCGACGCGGTCGACGTCGAACCGAGCGGGCCACGCGCCCTCAAGCACGGAGAGGTGGTCGACGCCCTGGTCGTCAGGCACGCCCGCGCGCACGCCCCCGGCCTCGCGCGCCACTTCGAGTCCCCGTTCATCGGGCGACAGGGCCCGCGCTCCGTGCTCAGGACCGTGTTCGGCCGGACGGTCAGCCAGAGGAGTTGCCACGTGCTGACCGTGCTCGGCGACGCCGGCGTGGGGAAGTCGCGGCTCGTGCGGGAGTTCACGGCCGGTCTCGGCCGCGACGTCGTGGTCCTGCACGGTCACTGCCTGCCCTACGGCGAGGGGATCACCTACTGGCCCCTGGCGGAGATCGTCCGCGGGATCACCCGGGCCAAGGGGGTGGAGCCCGACGAGCAGTCCGCGGCCACGATCGCGGCGCGGCTCGCCGCGGGAGAGCTCGCCGGGGAGGAGAAGGCCCAGCTGATCGCCCAGCGCGTGGCCGAGACGCTCGGGCTCGGCAGCGCGGGAGGAGGGACGAACGAGGAGACCTTCTGGGCGGTCCGGAGGCTGTTCGAGGCGCTGGCGCGAGCCGGGCCGCTCGTCGTCGTGGTGGACGACCTCCACTGGGCCGAGCCGACCTTCCTCGACCTGGTGCAGCACGTCGCAGACTTCTCGCGCGGGTTCCCGATCCTGCTCGTCTGCATCGCCCGGAGGGATCTGCTGGAGACCCGCCCGGGTTGGGGGAGCCGCAAGCCCAACGCGACGTCGATCCTGCTCGAGCCACTGAGCGAGGCGGAGTGCCGCGAGCTGGTGTCCAACCTGCTGGGCCGCGCGCCCGTGCCGCCCGCCGCCGCCTCCGTGATCGCGGGCTCGGCCGAGGGCAACGCGCTCTTCGCGGAGGAGCTCGTGGCGATGCTCGTCGACGACGGGCTGCTCGTGCGCGAGGACGACCGCTGGGTCGCCCCGTCGGACCTCTCCGAACTGCCCGTTCCCTCGACGATCCACGCGCTCCTCGCCGCCCGTCTGGAGGGTCTCCCCGCCGACCAGCGGGCGATCCTGACGACCGCGGCGGTCGAGGGGGTGGTGTTCCACCGGGGTGCCGTCGGAGAGCTCGCCCACCGCGCGCTCGACGCGGCGCTCGACGACGGTCTGCAGACGCTGGTCCACCGGGACCTGATCCGCCGGAACGCGGCGGACTTCGCCGGCGAGGAGGCCTACCGCTTCCGGCACGGTCTGATCCGCGATGCCGCCTACCGCTCACTGCCGAAGGGCGATCGGGCCGACCTGCACGAGCGCTACGCGGGCTGGCTCGAGGCGATGGCTGCTGACCGCTCGCGCCTGCGCGAGTTCGAGGAGATCGTCGGGTACCACCTCGAACAGGCCTTCCGGTACCGGGTCGCAGTCGGATCGGTCGACTCGCGTGCCGCCTCGCTCGCTGCACGGGCGTCCGAGCGGCTCGAGGCGGCAGGACGGCGGGCGCTGGCCCGCAGCGACCTGCCTGCGGGCATCGGCCTGCTCGAGCGGGTGACGGGGCTGCTCCGGCCCGAGGACCCGAGGCGGCCGCTGGTGCTCGCCGAGCTCGGCGCCGCGATGATCGAGCGCGGCCGGCTGGCCGAGGCCGCGCGCGTGCTCGACGAGGCGGAGCGGCTGGCTGCCACCGGGGACGACGCGTGCGCGGCGTCGCACGTGCTGGTCCAGCAGCAGTTCCTGCGGCTGCTCCACGTCGAGGAGGGCGGGGCCGAGGACGCCGCTCGGGCGATGGCCCGGGTGATCCCGGTCTTCGAGCGTTGTGGGGACGACCTCGGCCTGTGCCGTGCACGGCGGCTCGAGGCCTGGCTCCACTGGAACGAGGCCCGTGCCGAGGCAGCAGCAGCGGCGTGGGAGCGCGCAGCCGCGCATGCGCACGAGGCAGGGGCTCGTCATGTGCGGGACGAGATCCTGACGTGGGTCGCGTCCTCGCTGTGGTTCGGTCCGACACCCGCCGACGAGGGTGTGCGCCGCTGCGAGGCGATGCGCGAGGAGGTGCGCGAGAGTCCGGAGTCCGAGGCGGCGATCCTCCGTCACCTCGCCGGCCTGCACGCGATGCTCGGCCGCTTCGACCTCGCCCGTCGGCTGCTGGCGACGAGCAACGCCGCCTACGCGGACCTCGGCCTCACCCTGAATGCGGCGACGTCCCAGAACGAGGCCGTCATCGAGCTGCTCGCGGGCAACCCGGCAGCGGCCGAGGAGAGCCTGCGCACGGGATGTCGCGCGCTCGAGGAGATGGGGGAGCGCATGTTCCTCCCGACGACCGCCGCCTTCCTCGCGCGAGCGATCTTCGAACAGGGGCGCGACGCGGAGGCGGAGGACCTCGCAGACCTCAGCGCCCGACTGGCCGGGCCCACCGACCTGCTGTCGCAGGTCCTCTGGCGCGGGGTCCGCGCGCGCGTGCTCACCAGGCGTGCGGAACTCCAGGAGGCCGAGGAGCTGGCGCGCGAGGCGGTGACGATCGCCGGGGCGACCGACTTCCTCAACCACCGGGCCGACGCGTTGCTCGACCTGTCACACGTGCTCGAAGCCTCCCGCAGAGGCGACGGAGCCGTCACCGCTGCCTCGGAGGCGCTGCGTCTCTACGAGGTGAAGGGGAACGTCATCGCCGCAGCCGCAACCCGACGGCGGCTCGAGGAACTCGGCAAGTGGACATGATGGCCATGCTGTGCGCGGGGACCACTGCGTACAGGCACACCTGTGAGCCGCGGGGCTCGGATTGGCGGTGACGCGATGGCGTCAGCCGGAGGCAACTTCAACCGGGTGCTGACGATCGACGCGGAGAGGGGCATCTGGCTCCGCGGTCCTCTCGAACTCGGGGAGGACCAGACGCTGTGGAAGATGTACGTCTGGCTCTGGCAGTCGGACGGTGACGGGACGGGGGCTGCCGCCACAGCCGTGCTGGACGACGCGGACTTCGACAGCGCGGCCGCCAGGAGGGAGGGTGGTACGGAGTGGAAGACGAGGGCGCAGTCCGAGTACGGCGAGTTCCGGCCCGGGCCTGCGACCGGGATGGCCCTGGCCATCCTGAGACGAGCAGACGGATCGACGACCCCGTACTGGTGGTCCGACAGCAACGTCCGACTGGAACGAGGCGGGAGGTACTGATCGGACCCGACCACCGCTGAGCGCACCCGGCCGGACTGGAGCGAGGGAACGACGCGCTGCGCCGGGTCGTGGCCGACCTCCGCAGGATCTCGTCGGCCGTCTCCACCACGGTCGTGCCCGAGGCCCGCTCCGGCCCGACGACACGCTGTCCTGGGGGACCGCAGCCGGATGACGTCGGCCACGCAGCACCCCGCCGGCACGAGGTGTCGGGCGTCGACCCACGCGGATCCCCGCACCACCTCCCGGCGTCGGCAGCCGGTGCGCGGCAGCTCCGGATCGGCAGGCCAGGACCGGCGTTCGTGGACCGGTGACCCCGGACTGCCGTGGTCACCGGGTCGCCGTCACCCGGGCTGCTCGTCGTCCTCCGGGGGCTCCGCCCCGCCGTCCTCGGCCGGTGGCCGGGTCTGCATCCGTGCCACGTAGTCCGCCGCTGTGGCCCAGCGGTCGACCCGGGCCAGCCGCCGCCGCTCCAGCTCGCCGAGCCGGCTCTCGGGCGCGGCGACGACGAGGAAGTCGGCGTGGCGTTCCCAGACGTCGAGTCCCAGGGACATGCCGAGCAGCTCCGCGACGCTGCCGCCTGCCAGCGGCACCACGCGGGCGACCACCGGCTCGTCGCCTCTCCCCGCGTTCACCGGCCCGGGGCCGCGGCCGACCCCGTCGCGGCGCTGCCGGTGCGGTCCGGGAGAGCCACGACCGGTCAGCCCTCCGGCCGCTCGAGGACGTGCTGGATGAACCCGAACGCCGCGGGCCGGTTCTCCTCCCAGCAGGGCTGGATCTCGCTGGACGGCACGATGAACCCGCCCTCCTCCGCGGAGGCGGGGCGCAGCTCGATGGTCAACGACACCGCGTCGTACTCGCCGTGGGTCCAGTCGGCGGTGTCACCCGCCGTCGGATACAGCTCCGAGGACTGCTGCGCGACGTAGGTCCTGCCGTGCACCTTCCGGATCAGCTGTTCCATGTCCTGGGCGAGGTCGCGGTGCTCGGCGAAGTCGTCCCGGTCCTCGATCGGCTCCGCCGTGTACCCCCACGGGTACAGGATCAGCTGCGAGTAGCTGTGGTAGCTGAGGACGCCGCTGAAGCGCTCGCGGGCGACGAGGTCCCGCACCGCGCGCACCTCGGGCTCGGAGAAGGCCCGTGGGCCGACGTACGTCTGGTCGGACGGGACGTGGCTGGAGGTGCTGACGTCGAGCGAGCCCCACATGTAGCCGTAGTTGCGGTTCGGGTCGACGCCGACGCTGCCGTCCCGGTTCGGGCGCCGGTTCTTGCGCCACAGCCGGTGGTCGACGCGCGAGTACTCGTGTCCGTCCGGGTTCACCATCGGCGCCACCCAGACCTCGCCCTGCTGCAACCACCGCTGCACGGGGTCGGACGACGAGCTCTCGAGCAGGTGCTCGGCGAGCAGGTAGGGGACCTCGACGGCCAGCCACTCCCGCGCGTGGTGACAGCCGAGGACGGCGACCTTGCGGGTGCTGCCGCGGCGCTCCCCGATGCGCAGGGCCCACAGCGGGCGGCCCTCGACGCTGCGCCCGATCTGGTGCAGCTCGGCGATCTCCGGGTGCTCCTCGGCCAGGCGCCGCAGGTCCTCCTCCAGGCTGGCCACCGAGTGGTAGCCGGTCGCGGCGGCGTCCGTGGCGAAGGCCGACAGGTAGGGCTCGAGCATCTGCACCTGCTCGACGCCGTACCCCATCGCCTCCAGCCGGGCGGCCTGGGCCTCGTCGGCCTGCAGCACCAGGTGGTCGGGCTTGACCTCCCACACGTCCAGCCCGAGGGGGGCGGTGAGGAGCCGGGCGAGCGGGGCCCGCGGGCTCGTGGACGTGACTCTCGCGATCAGGCTCGCCATCGGTCTCTCCTGACTCCGTCGACGGGGTGCCGGCGCACGGTGCGCCCACCCCGACCGGACAGGGAGCCCGTCCGCTCGAGCCCCACCCGGCGAGGAGCCGCAGCACCGTGCACGCAGTAGAGGCCGATGACCTCGCACCTGATACAGGGCAGCCTCCCGTGCGGCGGGCCCGGCCCAGGTGCGCCACCACCCCGGGCTCCCGACCCGCGAGCGCACCGGGGTGGGGCGGTGTCCGAGGGGCGACCCGCTACGCGCGCCCACGCCTCCCGCCGGTCGGAGGACGATCCCGGCGCCGCGCCGACCGTCGAGGAGCCACCCCTGGCCGGGCTCGCCTCAGGCCAGCACCTCGTGGGCGCTGGCCGCCTCCCACCGGCGCATGCGCTCGACGGCGGCCGGTCCGAGCCGGTCGAGGACGGCGTCCACCAGCAGCTCGGTGAGCACGAAGGCGGCCGCAGCGGAGTCGAAGGCGCCCGTGGAGCGCACCGAGGTGGGCAGGACGACCTCGGCCGCCTGGGCGACGGGGGAGAGCCACTCGTCGGTGATGCAGACGATGTGCGCACCGGCGGCGGCCAGCTCGGTCGCGCGCTGCACCGTCGACGTCTGGTACCGCCGGAAGTCGTACACGACGACGACGTCCCGCCGGTCGGCGTCGATCACGTCCGCCGCGTCGAGCGTCTGCCCGCCGTCCGGCGCCGAGACGTTGGTGCGGATCTGTCGCAGGTGGCGCACGAGGTAGCCGGCCAGGTGGCCGGAGAACCGGCCACCCACGGCCCTGATCCGCATCCGGGGATCGGCCAGGAGGGCGACCGCGGCGTCGAGTTCAGCCGTGGGGATGGCGGTCAGGGACTGCGTGATCGAGCCCGTCGCGACCCGGACCCCGCGGTCGAGCCAGTGCCCCTCGGCACGGTCGGCCCGGCTGTCCTCGTAGAGGGACAGGGGGGACGCCACGCGTTCGGAGAGCTCGTCGAGCAACGCCTGCTGGAGAGCGGGGAACCCCGAGTGGCCGAGGCTCCGGGCGAAGCGGACGACCGTCGGCGGGCTCACCCCGGCGGCCGCCGCGAGCTCCGCGCTGGTGCCGAGCGCCGCCCGGGGGTAGTCGGCGAGCAGGACCCGCGCCACCCGCCGTTCCTGGGGGCTGAAGGACGACAGGTCCGCCTTCAGGGCGTCACCGATCGACACCGGGTCACCGCCCGGAGGCCACGATCCGGGGGGCGAGCACCTCGACCTCACGGGAGGCCAGGTCGATGGCCAGGATGCTGTCGCTCGGGACCGGCGTCCACCCCTCGTCCGGCAGACCGCTGGAGATCACGTGCACCGCGGTGGGGGAGACCCGGTACGCCATGTCGAAGTACGCGGCGGCGTGCCCGTGCGGCATGGCGTCGTCGGACCCGAACAGCTCCCGGAGGTCGTCGAGCGGGGTCGCCGCCTGGCTGTTGACGTGCACCGCGTACAGGTGCGTCGGGGTCAGGAAGAGCGCGTTGAGACTGGCCCCGGGGAAGTGGTCGTGCAGCAACCCGACCGCGTGGACCAGGCCGGCCCGCTCGTCGCCGTCGGCCTCGATGCACTGCAGGACGAGACGGAAGTAGCGCTCGCTGTCGGTGGTGCCCCGCAGCCGGGCCCGGCCGGCCTCCGACAGCAGGCCCTCCAGCGCGTCGACCGGCGCGATGCTGCCGTTGTGCGCCAGCGCGTGGGTGCCGTCGCTGAACGGGTGGGTGTTCATGGGGTGGACGGCGAGCCCGTCCGTGGCCCAGCGCAGGTGCACCAGCCCGGCCGAGCCCAGGGCCCGCCCCGCCAACTCGGAGTAGGCCGGGTCGTCAGCGGCCGACATGGGTGAGGTGGCGGTCTCGATCCCGGTGCCGCCCGGCCGGGACCACGCCATCCCCCAGCCGTCCCCGTGCAGGGCGGACAGCGAGGTGAAGGTCTGGAACCCCTTGGCGCCGAGGCCCTCCACCGCGGACTCCGGCCCCTCGGACACGTATCCCAGCAACCGACACACGTCGACAACACCCCTTCTCAACGCCGTTGGAGAGCCGGTATAAAGGCGCGGCTGTGTAACAGAGGTTACATAGGCATGGAGAATTGCCCTCACGAAACGGACGCGTCAAGTGCCAGTGGTCCCTCCGACCGGGTCGTCGGTCCACCGCCGTGACATCGACCGCCGTGACACCCACCGCCGTGACATCGAGGTGCACGCCGAGCGTCTGCGGGAGGCCGGCCTGCGCACCCTGACCGGTGTCGTGAGCGACAGCGGCGGGGTCATCCGGGCCAAGACCGTCCCGGCGCGGCGGATCGAGTCCTTCGCCCGCTCGGGCATGGGCGCCTCCTTGACCTGGCCGGTCTTCTGCGTCGACAACGGCATCGCGATGACCCCCGAGGTCGGCGTCGTCGGGGACCTGCGGCTGACCGCGGACCTCGAGCGGGCGGTCGTGCTGGACTCCGGGTTCGGCTGGGCCCCCGCGGACGTGCGGGACCAGGACGGCGAGCTGTCCCCGTACTGCTGGCGCAGCGTCGCCCGGCGCCAGGTCGACCGGCTGGCGGCGCTCGGCCTCGAGGCCCTGGTCGGCAACGAGCTGGAGTTCGGCCTGCTGGACGAGGCCGGGCGGCCGCTGGGGGAGCGCCACGGCTGGCCCTGCTACGGGGCGGGCGTGTACAGCGAGCTCAGCGGGTTCGCCGCGGACGTGTGCGAGCGGCTGGACGCCGCCGGCGTCCCGGTCGAGCAGGTCCACGCCGAGTACGGGCTCGGGCAGTTCGAGCTCTCCCTGCCGCCGCGCGACCCGGTCCGCGCCGCCGACGACGTGCTCCTCGCCCGGGCCGTCCTCGGCCGGGTCGCCCGGGAGCACGGGCTCCGGGTCACCTTCTCCCCGGTCCCCTTCCCCGGCGGCTCGGGCAACGGCGCCCACATGCACGTCTCCCTCACCCGGGACGGGATCCCGCTGTTCACCGGCGGTCCGCTGGCCGAGGGCCTGACCGCCGAGGGCGCCTCGGCCGTCGCCGGGATCGTCCGCGACCTGCCCGGCGGCATCGCCGTGCTGGCCGGCACCGTCGTCTCCGGGGAGCGCATGCAGCCGGGCCACTGGTCCGGGGCGTCGGCCTGCTGGGGCGTCGAGAACCGCGAGGCCGCCGTCCGCCTGCTGCTCGCGAACAACGGCAACCCCCACGGCGCGAACGTCGAGGTCAAGTGCGTGGACTCCGGTGCCAACAGCTACCTCGCGACCGGCCTGGTCCTCGGCTTCGCCGCCGAGGGCATCGAGCGGGGGCTGGACCTGCCCTCCGCCGTCGACGTCGACCCGACGCAGCTGTCGCCCGAGGAGGCGCGGGCAGCGGCGGTGGTGCCGCTCCCGAGCGACGCGGCCACCCGCATCGAGCTGTTCGCGCGCAGCGCCGCGGCCCGCGCCGTCCTGGGCCCGGAGCTGCACGCCGCCGTCCTCGCCGTCCGCCGGTACGAGTCCGCGCTGTTCCAGGACGAGGACGCCCACGCCCTGACCAGGTTCGCCTGGTCCTCCTGAGACGCCGTCGCCCGGAGCACCTGTCCGCACCACACCGGCGCACCACCCGTCCGAAACGAGGAGTGTCATGGCCAAGCGGAAGCTGCGACTGTGGGAGGCGCTCGCGCTCTCACTCGGCCTCATGGGTCCCACGCTGGCCATGGCCGGCAACGGCCAGGGCATCATCGGCACGGTCGGCAAGGCCGTCCCGCTCGTGTTCCTGCTGGGCTTCATCGGCGTCGCGCTGGTCGCCTACGGGTTCATCCGGCTGACCCAGCGGTACAACCACGCCGGTAGCGCCTACGCGCTGGTGGGCGCGACGCTCGGGCCGCGGGCCGGCTTCGTCGCCGGTTTCGCGCTCTTCGGCACGTACCTGTTCTTCACGATCTGCACGGCGGCGGTGTTCGGGGCCTTCCTCAACGCGCTGCTCGCGTCGCTCACCGGTGGGGGCACCAGCCTCGGCTACGGCATCGCGGCCATCCTCTGCCTGCTCGTCACCGGCTACATGAACACCCGCGACACCACGACGGTGTCGCGCTCGCTGCTCGCCATCGAGGGCGTGGGCATCGCCGCCATGCTGGTCCTGGTCATCGCGGTCCTCGGCCAGGGCGGCGCGGAGTCGACCGGCGTCGACCTCTCCACGTTCACGCCGGAGGGCATCGGGCTCGGCGCCGTGCTCGCCGCGGTCGTCGCCGCGTTCCTCTCCTGGGCCGGCTTCGAGGCCTGTGCCGCGCTGGGCGAGGAGACCGACAACCCCCGCCGCAACATCCCGCGCGCGCTCTTCGGCTCCGTCCTGCTCACCGGCGTGCTGTTCGTCGTCGTCATGTTCGCCCAGACGATCGGTTTCGGCACCGACGAGGAGGGCCTGGCCGCCTTCCAGGGCTCCGGGAACACCCTCGGCGACCTGGGCGAGGGCTTCGTCGGGCACTGGTTCGCCCTGCTGCTCCTGGTGACGGCCGTGCTGTCGGCGTTCGCCTCGAACCTCTCCTCGGTGATGGCCTCGGCGCGGCTGGCGATGGCGCTGGCGCGCGACGGCTTCGGTCCCCGCCAGTTCGCCCGGATCGACCCGACCCACCGGATCCCGCGCAACGCCGTCCTGGCCATGGCCGGTGTCGGCATCGTCGTCAACCTGGTCACCTGGCTGACCGGCTGGCCGGTCATGGGCACCGGTGACGCCGCCATCGACGCGTACTTCTTCTTCGCCGTCGTGGGGGCGACCTGCCTGCTGTTCGCCTACCTGCTGGTCGAGCTGGCGGTGTTCGCCGCGTGGCGCAGGGGGCAGGTCACGCTCAACCCCGCCGAGCTCGTGCTCCCTGCCCTGGGCGGCCTGTTCATCGTGGTCGTCATCGTCTACAGCGTGAAGGACGCCAGCGGCCTGTCGCCGGCCTTCGTGGCCATCGGCTGGGTCGTGGTCGGCCTCCTGGTCGCCGCCTTCGCCGGCGGCCTGGCCCAGCGGATCGGGGCCTCGCTGACCCGGGAGCTCGAGGACGTCGACAGGGACGCCACGTTCGCCGACACCGAGGCCCGCTGATGCACGGGACCGCACGGCGGTTGTACGAGCGCGACCGGGTCGTCGCCGGGGTCGAGAAGCTGCGCTTCTTCCCGTTGGCGCTCGAGGCCGGGCAGGGATCCTGGCTGGTCGAGGCCGGCGGACGCCGGCTGCTGGACCTGTCGGCGACCTGGACCGCGTGCGGTCTGGGGCACGGCCACCCCGCGGTGAGGGACGCCCTGCTCCGGGCGGCGGCGGCGCCGCCCGGAGCGGGTGCACTCAGCGCCGTCCACGAGGACGCCGTCGCGCTGGCCGAGGAGCTGCTCGAGCTCACCCCCGGCACCGGGGACCGGCGGGTGTACTTCGGCCACGCGGGGTCCGACGCCAACGACGTGGCCATCCGCAGCGCCGTCCACGCCACCGGCCGCCCCGGGGTGCTCGCCTTCGAGCACAGCTACCACGGCGGGATCGGGGTGGCGATGAAGGCCTCGGGCGTGCACGTCGAGGCCGGCAGCGTCGCCGCGGACGAGCAGGTCCGCTTCACGCCCTACCCGGATCCGTACCGGGAGCCCGAGCGCCACGGCCAGGTCCTCGCCGCCCTCGACGAGGCGCTGGCCGGCCAGGACGTCGCTTGCCTGGTGGTCGAGCCGATCCTGTCCGACGGCGGCCTGGTCGTGCCGCCCGACGGTTTCCTCGCCGAGGTCGCCGCCCGGTGCGCCGCGGCGGGCACCCTGCTGATCTGCGACGAGGTCAAGGTCGGCCTCGGCCGGCCGGGGACGTGGCACGCGTTCGAGCACGACGGGATCACCCCCGACGTCGTCACCTTCGGCAAGTCGCTGGGCGCCGGCGTGCCCATCTCCGCCGCGGTCGGCCCGGCGACGGTGCTCGACGAGCCCGGTGCGTCCGCGCTGCTTACCCAGGCGGGCAACCCCTACAGCACCGCCGTCGCCCGGGCGGTCCTCGCCACGTACCGGGCGGAGGGGCTGGTGGAGCGGGCCGCGCGGGCCGGCGAGCGGCTCCGGCGGGGCCTGCGGGAGGCCACCGCGCACCTCGACGTCGTGGGGGACGTGCGGGGGCGCGGACTGGCCATCGGCGTGGACCTCGTGACCGACCGGGCCAGCTGCCGCCGCGACCCCGCGCTCGCGGCGAAGACCGTCTACCGGGTGTGGGAGCTCGGTGGCGTCGTCTTCTACGTCGGCGGAAACGTCCTGGAGGTCACGCCGCCGCTGGTGGTCACCGACGACGAGGTGGACCGCGCCGTGGAGCTGCTCGCGCAGGGCATCGAGGACGCGGCCGCCGGCCGGGTCAGCGACGCCCAGGTCGCGCCCTACGCAGGATGGTGACCGTGGACCGGCACGCACACCCCGGGCCGCTGGACGAGGTGGTGGCCGACCTCCCCCTCGTCGACCACCACGTGCACGGCGCGCTGCGGGCGGCGGTCGACCGGCCGACCTACGAGTCGATGATCACCGAGGGGCCCAGACCGCACTCGGCGGGGACCGCGTTCGACTCGCAGGTCGGCTTCGCCATCCGGCGCTGGTGCGCCCCGCTGCTGGACCTGCAGCCGCACGCGCCCGCGGAGGAGTACTGGGCGCGCCGGTGCGAGCTGGGGGAGGACGAGGTCAACCGGCGGTTCCTCGGAGCGGCCGGCACCGACACCTACCTGGTGGAGACGGGGTACCTCGGGGACGCCGTCCTGACCCCCGCGGAGCACGCCGAGGCCGCCGGCGCGGCCGCGCACGAGGTCGTCCGGCTCGAGACCCTGGCCGAGAGGCTGCTCGGGGAGGTGGACTCGGGGCGCGCCTTCGTCGCGGAGTACCCGTCCGTGCTGGGGGAGGCGACCCGCGCGGCGGTCGGCACCAAGAGCATCATCGCCTACCGCGCCGGCTTCGACGTCGACCCGGCACGCCCCGGCGAGGGCGAGGTCGTCGAGGCCGTCGACCGACTCCTCGGCTCGGCTTCCGGCCGGGTCCGGGTCGAGGACCCGGTGCTCCTGCGCCACCTGCTGTGGTGCGGTGTCGACCGCGGCCTGCCCCTGCAGCTGCACAGCGGGTACGGCGACCCCGACCTGGACCTGCACCGGGCCAACCCCCTGCTGCTCATGCCCTGGCTGCGCCGCGTGGAGCCGACCGGCGTCCCGGTGATGCTGCTGCACAACTACCCGTACCACCGCGAGGCGGGCTACCTGGCCCAGGTGTTCGACAACGTCTACTTCGACGTCGGCCTCGGCCTCTTCTACTCCGGCAGCCAGAGCGCGCAGATCGTCGCCGAGTCGCTCGAGGTCGCCCCCTTCACCAAGCAGCTGTACTCGTCGGACGCCTGGGGCCCCAGCGAGCTGCACCTGCTCGGTGCGCTGCTGTGGCGACGGGGCATCAGCCGGGTGGTCGGGCAGTGGGTGCGGGACGGCGAGTGGGCGCGGTCCGACGCCGAGCGCGTGGTGCGCCTCATCGGCCACGAGAACGCCCGGCGGGTGTACCGGCTCTGATCCGCCGCTGAGCCGCGACGCCGACCGCCGCACCCCGGTGCCCACGGGTCCCGGCGGCCGGCATTCGCACCTCAGGGGGCGGCCGGCCGCCCGCTGTCGTCCGGGGCGAGCGCCCGGGCGAGCGGCACGCCGGGGCGGTAGGCCAGGTACCGGTGGGACGGCGCGTCGAGGACGGCCAGGTCGGCCCGCGCACCGGGACCGAGGTGCCCGACGTCCGGCCGCCGCAACGCCGCCGCGCCGCCGGCGGTCGCCGCCCACAGCGCCTCGGCCGGGGTCATCCCCATCTCGCGCACGGCGAGCGCGATGCAGAACGGCATCGACGACGTGAAGCTGGTGCCCGGGTTGCAGTCGGTGGCCAGGGCCACCGGGACCCCCGCCGACAGCAGCCGCCGGGCGTCGGGATAGGGCGAGCGGGTGGAGAACTCGGCACCGGGCAGCAGGGTCGCGACCGTGCCGCCGTCGGCGAGGGCGTCGACGTCGGCGTCGGTCAGGTGGGTGCAGTGGTCGACGCTGGCCGCGCCGAGCTCCACCGCGAGCCGCACACCCGGGCCCGCCGAGAGCTGGTTGGCGTGCACCCGCGGCTGCAGGCCCCGGGACAGGCCGGCCTCCAGCACGGCGCGCGCCGCGTCGCCGTCGAAGGCGTGCGCCGAGGCCGGCTCGCAGAAGACGTCGATCCACCGGGCGAACGGGGCGCACGCCGCGAGCATCGGACCGGTGACCAGGGCGACGTAGTCCTCGCGGCGGCCGGCGTACTCGGCCGGCACCACGTGCGCGCCCAGGAACGTGGTCTCGGCCGTGACCTCCGCGGCCAGCCGCAGGCAGCGCGCCTCGTCCTCGACGGTCAGCCCGTAGCCGCTCTTGACCTCCGCGGTCGTCGTGCCCTGGCGACGCATCTCCGCCACCAGCCCGCGCAGCCGGCTGCGGAGGGTGTCGTCGGAGGCGGCGCGGGTCGCGGCGACGGTGGCCGCGATGCCGCCGCCGTCGTAGCGCGCGCCCGACACCCGGGCCTCGAACTCCGCGGCCCGGTCGCCGGCGAAGACCAGGTGGGTGTGGCTGTCGACGAAGCCCGGGACGACCGCCCGGCCACCGACGTCGATCGACGCATCGGCGGCCGGTGCCCGGCGTTGCGACCCGGTCCAGGCGACGGCGCCGTCCGCCACGACCACCGCCGCGTCGGCGACCAGGCCCAGCGGGCCCGTGCCCCGGGAGGGGTCGTTGGTGACCAGTTCGGCGATGCCGGTGACCAGGGTGCTCATGCGTCGTCCCACAGGGGCCCGATGGCCGCCGCGAGCAGGCGGCCGACGTCGCCCAGCACGTGCCTGCCCTCGGCGACGACGACCCGGCCGTCGACCACCACGGTGTGCACGTCCGCGGCGCCCGCCACCATCGGCAGCTGGGCCGGTGCGGACCCGGCCGTCCGCGGGCTGTCGAGCCGGACGGCCACCAGGTCGGCCCGCCGGCCCGGGGCGATGCGACCGGCATCGGGCCAGCCGAGGGCGCGGTGCCCGTCGAGGGTCAGCGCGGCGACGAGCCCGGCCGGGGCGAAGCGGCCGCGTTCGGAGCTGCGCAGCCGCTCGTGCTCCTCGAGCAGCTGGGCCTCGGCCAGCAGATCGGTGACGACGTGCTGATCGCTGCCCAGGCTGAGCGGCGAGCCGGCGTCCCGGAGCTCCCGGAGGGGCGCGATCCCGTCGGCGAGGTCGGCCTCGGTGCTCGGGCAGGCGCAGACCCCCGTCCCGGTGCGCCCGAGCGTCGCGACGTCGTCCCGGGTGAGGTGGACGGCGTGCACGGCGGTGGTCGACGCACCGAGGACCCCCTGCTCGTCCAGCAGCCCGGTGGGCGTCGTGCCGTAGTGGGCCAGGCAGGCCTCGTTCTCCGCGGGCTGCTCGGAGAGGTGCACGTGCAGGGGGCGCCCGCCGGCTGCGTGCACGACGGTGGGCAGGTGCGCCGCCGGTACGGCTCGCACGGAGTGCACGGCGGCTCCGACCCGGACGCCGTCCCGCTCCGGGAGCAGCTCGGTCCGCGCGGCCCAGGCCTCGGCGTCCCCGTCGGCGAACCGGACCTGGACCTCGTCGAGGGGCCGGTGTCCGCCTCCGTCGAGCCCGCCGGCGAGGTAGCAGGCGTCGAGCAGGGTCAGCCGGATTCCGGCGTCGGCTGCCGCCTGGACCAGTCCCTCGCCCATGGCGTTCGGGTCGGTGTACCGACCGCCGCCGGGCGGGTGGTGCAGGTAGTGGAACTCGCCGACGCAGGTGACCCCGGCGAGCGCCATCTCGGCGTAGGCGGCGCGGGCCAGGGCGAGGTGCCGGTCGGGGTCGAGCCGGGCGGCGAGGCCGTACACGCGCTCCCGCCAGGTCCAGAACGTTCCGGCCCGGTCGTGGGTGCGTCCGCGCAGGGCCCGGTGGAACGCGTGCGAGTGCGCGTTCGCGAAGCCGGGCAGCACGACGCCGCGCAGCCGCGAGTCGCCGGGGGCCGCGACCGGAGTGCAGGTGACGTCGGTGATCCGCCCGCCGTGCACGACCACCCGCACGCCGGCCACGACCGCGTCCGCGAGCCAGGCGTGCTCGCACCAGAAGGCCGTGCCGTGCCCGGGCGTCGGCGCGCGCCCGCTCACGCCAGTGCCTCGACGGTCCGGGCCAGGGCCTCGGCACCGGCGAGGCAGTCGTCGCGCTCCGCGTGCTCGGCGGGGGAGTGGGACACCCCCGTGGGGTTGCGGACGAACACCATCGCGGAGGGGACGCCGGCTGCGGCCAGGATCCCGGCGTCGTGGCCGGCGCCGGTGGCGAGCAGCGGTGCCGGTCCCCGGTCGCCCCCCGCGGCGGCCGCCACCACGTCGCGCAGGTCCGGGTCGAAGGCGGTCGCCGGGGTCCAGGACTCCTCGACCGGGTCGACACCCCCCGAGGCGCCCACCTCGGCCACCACCGCCCGCACGGCGGCCTCGGGCAGGCCGCGGGCGTCCAGCCACGCCGTCACCGCCGAGGGGATCGCGTTGACCGCGTTCGGGGTGACCAGCACCTTCCCGACGGTGGCGAGGACGCCGTGCGCCGCGGCGGCGTCCCGCGCGGCGCGGATGACGGCGGCGAGGGGCAGCAGCGGGTCGCGGCGGTCCTCGAGGCGGGTCGTGCCGGCGTGGTCGGCGCGGCCGGGCAGGTCGAGCCGCCAGCGCCCGTGAGGGCGGATCGCGGTGGCGATCCCGACCGGCGCGTCGCCGTCGCCCAGCCCACGGCCCTGCTCCACGTGCAGTTCGAGGAACGTGCCGATCCGGCGCAGGGCCTCGTCGTCGCGGCCGAGGCTGCCCGGGTCCCAGCCCGCCGCGGACACCGCCTCGGCCAGCGTGGTCCCGTCGTCGTCGGTCAGCCGCCGCGCCCGGTCGGGGTCGAGCGCGCCGGTGAGCAGCCGCGACCCGGCGCACGCGACGCCGAAGCGGGCGCCCTCCTCGTCGCTGGAGCAGACGACGCCCAGCGGGCGCCGCGGCGAGAGGCCCCGGGCCCGGACCAGGTCCAGCGCGGCGAACGCCGACACCACGCCCAGCGGTCCGTCGAACGCGCCCCCGTCGGGGACCGAGTCCAGGTGGCTGCCCATCACCAGGCCCGGTGGTCCGGCGTCCGGGTCCGCCGTCCAGGCCCAGAGGTTGCCGGCCCGGTCGGGCGCGACGTCCAGCCCGCGCGCCGAGGCCTCGCCGCGGAACCACTCGCGCAGCGTGGCGTCGGTGCGCGTCCAGGCGTACCGGCGGTAGCCGCCGGTCGCCGGGTGCCGGCCGACCGGCGCCAGGTCCGACCACATGGCGTCGAACCCGCTCACCCGCCCGGCTCCTCCGCCATCGGGATCCGCAGGCCCCGCTCCTCCGCGACCTGCGCGGCCGCCTCGTAGCCGGCGTCGGCGTGCCGGAGCACGCCCGTGCCGGGGTCGTTGCGCAGCACCCGCGCCAGCTTCCGGGCGGCCAGCTCCGTGCCGTCGGCGACGCTGACCTGGCCGGCGTGCAGGGATCGGCCCATGCCGACGCCGCCGCCGTGGTGGACGGACACCCAGGTCGCGCCGGACGCGGTGGTGACCAGCGCGTTGAGCAGCGGCCAGTCGGCGATGGCGTCCGATCCGTCGGCCATGGCCTCCGTCTCCCGGTAGGGGGAGGCGACGGACCCGGCGTCGAGGTGGTCGCGGCCGATGACGATCGGTGCGGTGATCTCCCCGGAGGCGACCATGTCGTTGAACCGCGCGCCGGCGGCATCGCGCTCGCCGTACCCCAGCCAGCAGATCCGGGCCGGCAGGCCCTGGAAGGCGACCCTGTCCCGGGCGGCCCGGATCCAGCGCTGCAGGTGGTCGTCGTCCGGGAACAGGTCGAGGACGGCGCGGTCGGTCGCGGCGATGTCGGCCGGGTCCCCGGACAGGGCGACCCAGCGGAAGGGACCCTTGCCCGCGCAGAACAGCGGCCGGATGTAGGCCGGCACGAATCCCGGGAAGGCGAACGCCCGGTCGCAGCCGCCCTGGCGGGCCTCGTCCCGGATGGAGTTGCCGTAGTCGAAGACCTCGGCCCCGGCGTCGAGGAACCCGACCATCGCCTCGACGTGCTTCGCCATCGACGCCCGGGCCCGGTCGGTGAACTCCTCCGGCTTGGCCTCGGCGTAGCCGTGCCAGTCGTCGGGGTCCACGCCCTCCGGGAGGTAGCTCAGCGGGTCGTGGGCCGAGGTCTGGTCGGTGACGACGTCGACCTCGACGCCCCGGCGCAGCAGCTCGGGGACCACCGTGGCGGCGTTGCCGACCAGCCCGACCGACAGGGCCCGCCGGTCGCGCCTCGCGGCCAGGCAGCGCGCGACGGCGTCGTCCAGGTCGTCGGCCACCTCGTCGAGGTACCGGTGCTCGACCCGCCGGTGCAGCCGCGCCGCGTCGACGTCGACCACCAGGCAGACGCCGCCGTTCAGGGTCACCGCCAGGGGCTGGGCACCACCCATGCCGCCGCAGCCCCCGGTCAGGGTGAGCGTGCCGGCGAGGGTGCCGCCGAAGCGCTTCGCGGCGACGGCGGCGAACGTCTCGTAGGTGCCCTGCAGGATCCCCTGGGTGCCGATGTAGATCCACGAGCCGGCGGTCATCTGCCCGTACATGGTCAGGCCGAGGTGCTCGAGGCGTCGGAACTCCGGCCAGGTGGCCCAGTCGCCCACCAGGTTGGAGTTGGCGATCAGCACCCGGGGCGCCCACTCGTGCGTGCGCAGGACGCCGACCGGCCGGCCGGACTGCACCAGCATCGTCTCGTCGTCGGCGAGGGTCGTCAGCGTGCGCACCATGGCGTCGAAGCTGCGCCAGTCGCGGGCGGCACGACCGGTGCCGCCGTAGACGACCAGGTCGTCGGGCCGTTCGGCCACGTCGGGGTCGAGGTTGTTCTGCAGCATCCGCAGCGGCGCCTCCGTCTGCCAGCTCCGGGCCGTGAGGGTGGTGCCGCGCGGTGCCCGTACCGGTCGTGCTCCGTCCATGAGGGCTCTCCTCGTCTCGGCGGGTCAGCTCAGGGGCAGGTCGGTGGCCCGGAGCAGGGCTCCGTCGGCTACCAGGCCGACGACGGCCTCGATCTCCGGGGCCAGGTGCCGGTCCGGTCCGGGCCCGTCGACGCCGGCCGCGCGGACGGCGTCGCGCACCGCGGCCGTGGCCCGGGCCGGTCGCAGCGGTGCCCTCAGGTCGAGGGCGCGGGCCGCGGTCAGGATCTCGATGGCGAGCACGCGGGTGAGGCCGTCGATCGCGCGCCGCAGCTTGCGCGCGGCGGCCCAGCCCATGGAGACGTGGTCTTCCTGCATCGCCGAGGAGGGGATGGTGTCGACGCTGGCCGGGACGGCGAGCCGCTTGAGCTCGCTGACGATCCCGGCCGCGGTGTACTGGGCGATCATGTGCCCGGAGTCGACCCCGGGAGCGTCGGCGAGGAACGGCGGCAGTCCGTTGCTGCGGGCCACGTCCAGGAACCGGTCGGTGCGCCGCTCGCTCATGCCGGCGACGTCGGCGGCCGCGATCGCGAGGAAGTCGAGGACGTAGCCGACCGGCGCGCCGTGGAAGTTGCCGTTGGACTCCACGCGGTCGTCGAGGGTGACCACCGGGTTGTCGATGGCCGCGGCGAGCTCGCGGCCCGCGACCGCGGCGGCGTGGGCGACGGTGTCGCGGGCCGCGCCGTGCACCTGCGGTGCGCAGCGCAGCGAGTAGGCGTCCTGCACCCGCGTGCACCCGGGCCCGCGGTGGCTGGCCACCACGCCGCTGCCGCTCAGGAGCATGCGCAGGTTGGCGGCCGAGGCCGCCTGCCCGGGGTGCGGGCGCAGCGCCTGCAGGTCCGCGGCGAACACGGCGTCGGTGCCGAGCAGGGCCTCGACGCTCATGGCCGCGGCGACGTCGGCCGTCGTCAGCAGGCGGCGCAGGTCGGCGAGGGCCAGGACCAGCATGCCGAGCGTGCCGTCGGTCCCGTTCACCAGCGCGAGCCCCTCCTTCTCGGCCAGCTCCACCGGCTCGATGCCGTGCTCGCGCAGGGCCTCGGCGGCCGGGCGGAGCACACCGGCGCCGTCCCGGACGCACCCTTCCCCCGTGAGGGCGAGCGCGACCGAGGCCAGCGGGGCCAGGTCGCCGGAGCACCCGAGCGAGCCGTACTCGTGCACGACCGGGGCGAGTCCGGCGTCGAGCACGGCCGCGTAGGCCCGGGCGGTCTCCGGCCGGACGCCGGTGCGGCCGGTCGCGAGGGTGGACAGCCGCAGCAGCATGAGGGCCCGGACGACCTCGCGTTCGACCTCGGGCCCGGATCCCGCGGCGTGGGAACGGACGAGGCTGCGCTGCAACCGGCCGCGCTGCTCGACCGGGATGTGCAGGGTGGCCAGCGCCCCGAACCCGGTGGACACGCCGTAGTGCGGCCGGTCGTCCCCGGCCAGGGCGTCGACGACGGAGCGGCTCCGGGCGATCTCCGCGAGGGCCTCGGCGGTCAGTCGGACCCCGCACCCGTCCCGGGCGACGCGGACCACGTCCTCGGGCCGCAGCGGGCCGGTCCCGACGGCCACGCGTTCGGGAGGCATGGGGTCATGGGACACCGGAACCGCCGGGTCGCCTAGACCTGTCGGCCCGGTCGATGTCGGCCTCCGCAGCGACCGTGGCCCGATCGTCGGGGAGCAGCAGGAGGGCCCGGTGACGGGACGCCGGCCCCCACGCGCGGCGGCCGGACCCGGGACCCCGGGCCCGGCCGCTCCGTGCGGACGGCTCAGCAGGCTGCGGACCTCAGCGCGCGAGCACCCGGTCGGTGGACGGCTGCTGCTCCGGGTCCGCGGTGAGGTCGGCACCGGCGGTCTCCCGCAGGGCCAGCAGGCAGCCGACGGTCACCAGCAGCGACGCCGCGATGATCGACGAGACGGTGAGGGTGCTCCCGCCCCCGCTGAGCACCGAGGCGAAGACGACCGGGGCCAGGCCGGCGCCGGTCCCCGCGATCTGGTAGCCCAGCGAGGCCCCGGTGTAGCGGGCCCGGGTGCTGAACAGCTCGGTGTAGAGCGCCGCGAGCGGGCCGTACATGGCCGCGTGCACGATGCCCTGTCCGACGACGACCGCGACGGTGAGCAGGAGGGCCGAGCCGCTGTCGATCAGCGGGAAGAGCAGGAAGCTCCACACCGCCATCGCCAGCGCGCCGGTCAGCACGACCGGGCGGCGGCCCAGCCGGTCGGAGAGGGCCGAGAAGCCGATGATGCCGGCGACGGCCGCGATCGAGGACAGCGTCAGGGCGTTGAGGACCGTCTGCCGCGGGAAGCCGGCGCCCACCGCGTAGGCGATCACGAAGGTCGTCAGCGTCCCCTGCGCGACGAACGCTCCGAAGCCGACGCCGATCGACAGCAGCAGGTTGCGCGGGTGCTTGCGCAGCACCTCGAACAGCGGCGGCCGGGCCGGTGCGGCGCGCGCCGCCTCCACGAAGACCGGCGTCTCCTCGACCTTGGCCCGCACGAACAGGCCGACGGCCAGCAGCACGGCGCTGAGCAGGAACGGGATCCGCCAGCCCCAGGCGAGGAAGCCCTCCTCGCCGGTCGCACCGGCGGCCAGGGCCAGGACCACGGTGGAGAGGACCATGCCGCTGGGGGCGCCGGCGTTGGTGAAGCTCGCCCACAGGCCGCGCCGGGACGTGGCGTGCTCGGCCGACATCAGCACCGCGCCGCCCCACTCACCTCCGACCGCGATGCCCTGCGCGACGCGCAGCAGCACCAGCAGGACCGGGGCCCAGACGCCGATCGTGGCGTAGGACGGCAGCACGCCGATGAGCACGCTGGCCACGCCCATCAGCGCCATCGTGAGGATCAGCATCCGCTTGCGGCCGATGCGGTCGCCGAAGTGGCCGAAGACGGCACCGCCGAGCGGCCGCGCGAGGTAGCCGGTGGCGAGGGTGCCGAAGCTGGCGACCGTGCCGGCCAGCGGGTCGAGGTCGGAGAAGAAGACCTGGTTGAACACGACCGCGGACGCCGTCGCGTAGAGCAGGAAGTCGTAGTACTCGATCACGCTGCCGAGGTAGCTGGACAGCACGGCGCGGCGGAGCTGGAGCCGGGCGTGGCGCTGCTGGGGAGGAGTCATCTGCAGTGGCCTGTCTGGGGAGGGGCGGAGACGGCGGTCGTCCGGAGTCACATGGGTCACATGCGGGAGCGAGACTAGGCAGAACCGTGGCTGCCGTCAACGAACTGCCCAACATCCCCGCGGATCTACAGTGATCGACATGGTGGTGCCAGGCGTCGATGCGCCGGAGGACGAGGACCGGGAGCCGGCCGGTGCGCCGCGCCCGCAGTCGCTCCTCCTGACGTTCTTCGGCGGCTACGTGCTCGGCCGCGGCGTGGCCGTCTCCACCGGCAGCGTCCTGGAGGTCCTCGGCCGCGTCGGCGTCTCCGAGCACGCCGTCCGCTCGACGCTGAGCCGGATGGCCCGCCGCGACCTGCTGCGCCGGGTGCGGCAGGGCCGCCAGGTGTACCTCGGGCTGACCCCGCGGTCGCGCGAGGTCCTGCGGGACGGCGAGACCCGCGTCTGGCGGGTCGGCGCGGTCAACACCCACTGGGACGGCGCCTGGACCCTCCTCGGGTTCTCCCTGCCCGATGCGCAGCGCAGCCAGCGGCACGAGCTGCGGTCGCGGCTGCTGTGGGCCGGGTTCGGCCCGCTCCAGGGCGGGCTCTGGGTCGCGCCGTCCGGCGCCGACGTCTCCGCCGTGGCCGGGAACCCGGGCCTGTCCGCCCACATCCGGGTGTTCACCGCCCGCGCGCTGCCGCCGACGGACGTCGACGCGATGGTGCGCGACGCCTGGGACCTCGACGCGATCGCCGCGCGCTACCGCGGGTTCCTCGAGCGCTGGGAGGCGCCCGAGCGGCGCCCGGAGCTCCCCGACGCCCTGGCCCGGCAGCTGGCGCTGCAGACCGACTGGCTGCGGGTGATCCGGCAGGACCCGCGGCTGCCGGTCCAGCACCTGCCGGAGGGGTGGCCTGCCGAGCGGGCCCAGCGGCTGTTCCTCGGCCTGCACGCCGAGCTCGACGACGAGGCGCGGGCGGTCGTCGCCGACGTCCTCGACGTCGTCCCGGACGACGCGCTCGCCCGGAGCTGACCCGGCGCCGGCCGGTCAGCGCGCCGGCTCGGCGGCCAGCGCGGCCCGGGCGCGGTTGAGGTGGTCGGCGAACGCCGCCCGCTCGTCGGCGGTGAACGCGGACACCATCCGCTCCTCGAGCCCGCGCACCGGCTCGTCCAGCCCCGCGAGCAGCTCCGCGCCCGCCCCGGTGAGGCTGATCAGCAACCGACGGCGGTTGCCCGGGTCCGGCCGCCGCTCGATCAGCCCGCGGCGCTCCAGGGCGGTCACCAGCTCGCCCATGGCCTGTGGCGTGACGAACGAGTTGCGGGCCAGCTCGGCCGTCGTCAACCCGTCCCGCCGGGCCAGCACGGTCAGCGCCGTGTACTGCAGCACGGTCGTGCCCGACGTCCGCAGCAGCTCGTCGAGGTGGGCCCGCACGGCGAGCTCCACCTGCTTGACCGCGTAGAGCAGGGACGGCGTCCGCGGTCGCGCGGGCAGCGCGTCCGGCGCCGGTCGTGCCGCCATCGTCCCCACCTCCGTCGCTCGTGACCGAGGCTACCGCGAATGGAAGGAACCCTGTTATCGTCTCGGCCACACCCACCCCAGCGGAGGACCGTGATGGAGACCGCGATCCGGCAGGCGCCCGTCGCCGGCCTGGGCGGCTGGCCGGCCCGGCGGGCGCGCATCGCCCCCGACCGGACGGCGCTCGCCGACCCGCACCGGACGCTGACCTACGCCGAGCTCGCCGACCGCACCGCGCGGCTCGCCGGCGCGCTGCGGCGCCTGGGCGTGCAGCGCGGCGACCGGGTCGCCTACCTCGGGGTCAACGCCGTCGAGGTCTTCGAGACCTTCTTCGCCACCTGGCTGCTGGGCGCGATCGCCGTCCCGCTGAACTACCGGCTGTCCGGCCCCGAGATCCGCTACATGCTCGAGGACTCCGGGGCCTCGGTCCTCGTGCACAGCGCCGACACCGACGCGCTCGTCGGCGCCGCCGCGCCGCTGCCGACCGGGGTGCGCGACGTCGTCGCGGTGCACCCGGCGAGCTGCCCGGCCGGCGGCCGGGACTACGCGGCCGAGGTCGCCGCCGGGCCCGCGCTCGCCGAGGATCCCCCCGTCGGGCTCGACGACGCGGCGCTCATCCTCTACACGTCGGGGACGACGGGCCGCCCCAAAGGCGCGGTCCTCACGCACGGCAACCTCACCTGGAACACGATCAACTACCTGGCGCACGTCGACGTGCTGAGCACCGACCGCGCGCTGTGCATCGCCCCGCTCTTCCATTGCGTCGGCCTGGGCCAGGTCACGCTGCCCACCCTGTTCAAGGGCGGCAGCGTCGAGCTGGTCCCGAGGGCCGACCCCGGCGTGGTCCTCGAGCGGGTGTCCGCGGCGGGGATCACCAGCTTCTCCGCCGTCCCCACGATGCTGCAGATGATGTGCGAGCACCCGGCCTGGGACACGGCCGACCTGAGCTCGCTGGCCGTCGTGCAGTACGGCGGGTCCCCGGTCCAGGAGCGGGTCGCCCGCGCCTGGCTGGACCGCGGGGTGCGGCTCCTGCAGGGCTACGGCATGACCGAGGCCTCCCCGGGCGTGTACATGAGCACCCACGACGGCACCGCGGCCCACCCGACGGCCGTCGGGGTGCCGCACTTCTTCACCGACGTGGCCCAGCTGCGGGACGGCCGGCCGGAGCCGGTCGGCGGCGAGCCCGCCGAGCTGCTCGTCCGGGGGCCGCACGTGTTCCCCGGCTACTGGGGCCGGCCCGAGGAGACCGCCGCGAGCTTCGTCGACGGGCAGTGGTTCCGCACCGGCGACGTGCTGCGGGTCGACGAGGACGGCTGGGCGCACGTCGTCGACCGGGTGAAGGACGTGTTCATCTCCGGCGGCGAGAACGTGTACCCGGCCGAGGTCGAGGCGGTCGCCGTCCAGCTGGACGAGGTGGCCAGCTGCGCCGTCGTCGGCCTCCGGGACGAGCGCTGGGGCGAGGTCGGCGTCGGCTACGTCGAGCTCCGCGACGGCGCCACGCTCACCGAGGAGCAGCTGCGCGCCCACCTCGAGGCCCACCTCGCCCGCTACAAGGTGCCCCGGCACCTGGTCTTCGTGGGCGAGCTCCCGCGCAACGCCACGGGGAAGATCCGCCGGGTCGAGCTGCGCACCCGCGCCGCCGACGAGCACGCCGTGGTGTCCCCGCGGCCGGAGGGAGTGTCATGAGCCAGGCCGCCGAGACCCCGCAGGGGCTGCCCGCGCCGTCCGACGACCAGGTGCAGGCGCTGCTGCCGCCGTCGCTGCAGGTCGAACGGCACGGGGAGGTCGCCGTGCTGCGGCTGACCCGCGCCGCCAAGCGCAACGCCCTCGACGACCCCACCGTGCTGGGCGTCGAGACGTTCTTCAGCACCCCGCCCGCCGGCGTCAAGGCCGTGGTCCTCGACGCCGAGGGCGACCACTTCTGCGCCGGGCTGGACCTGTCCGAGCTGACCGAGCGGGACGCCTTCGAGGGCCTGGAGCACTCGATGATGTGGCACCGCGCCTTCGCCCGCCTGGAGCGCGGCCGGCTGCCGGTCGTCGCGGTGCTCAAGGGAGCGGTGATCGGCGGCGGGCTGGAGCTGGCCTCGGCCGCGCACATCCGGGTGGCCGAGCCGAGCGCGTTCTACGCCCTGCCCGAGGGGCAGCGCGGGCTGTTCGTCGGCGGCGGCGCGTCGGTGCGGGTGCCGCGGCTGATCGGCGTCCACCGGATGGCCGACATGATGCTGACCGGCCGGGTGGTCGGCGCCGACGAGGGGCAGGCCCTGGGCCTGTCGCACTACCTGACCGGGCCCGGCGAGGGCCTGGCCAAGGCGCTGGAGCTGGCCCGCGCCATCGCCGCCAACTCCCCGGTCACCAACTTCGCCGTGCTCCAGGCGCTGCCGCGGATCGCCGAGGCCAACCCCGCCGAGGGCTACCTCATGGAGTCGCTCATGGCCGCCGTCGCCACCGGCAGCACCGAGGCCAAGGAGCGGATGCAGGCCTTCCTCCAGGGCCGGGGCGGGAAGGTGCAGGGGCGGTGACCGGGCCGGAGCTGCTGCGCCCGCCGGCGGACGACGTCCGCGAGACCACCGAGATCGGCCGCTTCCTCGGCTGGCTGGAACGCGAGCGCGGGCTGCGCTTCGACGGCTACGCCGACCTGCACCGCTGGTCGGTCGAGGACCTCGAGGGCTTCTGGTCGGCCGTCGCGGCGTTCTTCGACGTCCGGTTCGCCACGGCACCGGAGCGGGTGCTGGGCCGGCGGGAGATGCCGGGCGCCGAGTGGTTCCCGGGCGCGACGCTGAACTACGCCGAGCACGCCGTCGGGCTGCTCGACGGCTCCGACGCCGACGAGGTCGCGGTGGTCGCGCACTCGCAGACCCGGCCGCCGGTCGAGCTGACCTGGGGGCAGCTCCGGGAGCAGGTCGCCCGCGCCCGCGCCGGCCTCCAGCGGCTCGGCGTCGGCCGCGGGGACCGGGTCGTGGCCTACCTGCCCAACACCCCCGAGACCCTGGTGGCCTTCCTCGCCACCGCCAGCCTCGGCGCGGTCTGGGCCAGCTGCGCCCCCGAGTTCGGCCCCCGCAGCGTCGTCGACCGCTTCGGCCAGATCGAGCCGACCGTGCTGCTGGCCGTCGCCGGGTACCGCTACGGCGCCAAGGACGTCGACCGCCGCGAGCAGGTGGCCGAGATCCGGGCCGGGCTGCCCACCGTGCGACACGTGGTGCACGTCCCCTACGGGGCGAACGCCCTGCCCGACGCGGTCGGCTGGGACGAGCTGCTCGCCGGACCGGCCGAGCTCGCCTTCGACCCGGTGCCGTTCGCGCACCCGCTGTGCGTGCTCTTCTCCTCCGGCACCACCGGCAGGCCCAAGGCGATCGTGCACGGCCACGGCGGGATCCTCCTGGAGCACCTGAAGAACCACGGCCTGAGCTGGGACCTGCGCGCCGGCGACCGGATCCTCTGGTTCTCCACCACCGCCTGGATGATGTGGAACGCGCTGGTGTCGGCGCTGCTGGTGCGCGCCTCGATCGTGATGGTGGACGGCAACCCGCTGCACCCCGACCTGCGGTGGCAGTGGCAGCTCGCCGCCGAGACGGGGGCCACGCTGATGGGCGCCAGCCCCGGCTACCTGATGGCCTGCCGCAAGGAGGGCGTGCGGCCGGCCGAGGAGTTCGACCTGTCCCGGATCCGGCAGCTCGGCGCCGCCGGCAGCCCGCTGCCCGCCGAGGGGTACCGCTGGGTGCACGAGCACCTGGGCCCCGGCGTGCTGCTCAACGTGGGCAGCGGCGGCACCGACGTCTGCAGCGGGATCGTCCAGGGCAGCCCGCTCCAGCCGGTCTGGGCCGGCGAGATCTCCGGACCCTGCCTGGGCGTGGCCGCGCAGGCGTTCGACGAGCAGGGCAACCCGGTGGTCGGCGACCTCGGCGAGCTGGTGATCACCGCGCCGATGCCCTCCATGCCGATCGGCTTCTGGGGGGACGACGACGGCAGCCGCTACCGCGCCACCTACTTCGAGGACTACCCCGGCGTCTGGCGGCACGGGGACTGGATCCGCTTCTCCGAGGTCGGCAGCTGCGTCATCGCCGGCCGCTCCGACGCCACCCTGAACCGCGGCGGCGTCCGGTTGGGCACCGCGGAGTTCTACCGGGTCGTCGAGGAGCTGCCCGAGGTCGTCGACAGCCTCGTCGTGCACCTCGAGGACCCGGCCGGCGGCAACGGGGAGCTGCTGCTCTACGTCCAGCTGCGCGACGGCGCCGAGCTCGACGACGACCTGCGCCGCCGGATCGCCGGCGCGCTGCGCACGGCGCTGTCACCGCGGCACGTCCCGGACGGCGTCGTCGCCGTCCCGGCGGTCCCGCGCAACCGCACCGGCAAGAAGCTCGAGCTCCCGGCCAAGAAGATCCTGCTCGGCGCCCCGCTGGACGAGGTCGCCAGCCGCGACGTGCTGGCCGAGCCCACGTCGCTGGACACCTTCGTCCGGCTCGCCGCGGCGCGGAGGCCGTCGTGAGCACCGGGGGAGTGCAGCGGGTCGCGGTCGTCGGCACCGGGGTCATCGGCGCCAGCTGGGCCGCGCACTTCCTCGCGCACGGCCTCGACGTCACCGCGACCGACCCCGCACCCGGCGCGGAGGAGCGGCTGCGCGCCGACGTCGCCGCCCACTGGCCGGTGCTGGAGCGGCTCGGCCTGGCCGGGGGCGCCTCGCCCGACCGGCTCGCCTTCACCGCGGACGCCGCCGAGGCCGTGGCCGACGCCGACTTCGTGCAGGAGAACGGCCCGGAGCGCGAGGACGTCAAGCACGCCCTCTTCGCCGTGCTGGACGCCGCCGCCCGACCCGGTGTCGTCCTCGCCAGCAGCTCCTCGGGCCTGCTGCCCAGCGTCATCGCGCGGGGCTGCCCGCAGCACCCGGAGCGCGTGGTGATCGGCCACCCGTTCAACCCGCCGCACCTCATCCCGCTGGTCGAGGTGGTCCCGGGGGAGCGCACCTCCGCGGAGTCCGTCGAGGCGGCGATGGCGTTCTACGCCGCCGTCGGCAAGCGGCCCATCCGGCTGCGCCAGGAGCTGCCCGGCCACGTCGCCAACCGGCTCCAGGCCGCCCTGTGGCAGGAGGCCTACTCGCTCGTCGAGCGCGGCGTGGCGACCGTCAGCGACATCGACACCGCGATCTCGCAGGGCCCCGGCCTGCGCTGGGCCGTCCTCGGGCCGTTCCTCAACCAGCACCTCTCGGGCGGCCCCGGCGGCATCGCGCACGTGCTCGAGCACCTCGGCCCGCCGACCGAGCGCTGGTGGCGCGACCTCGGCCGGGTCACCCTCACCCCCGCGTTGGTGCAGCGGCTGGTGGCCGGGGTCGACGAGGAGCTCGCCGGCACCGACGAGGCCGACCTGGTCGCCCGCCGCGACGCCGTCCTGGACGCCCTGCTCGCCGCCAAGGCCGACAACGGCCTGGCCTGACCGGGAGGACCCCGTGACCACCACCCTGGACCCCGCAGCCCTGGACGCCATCGACGTGCACGTGCACGTGGAGCAGGACGCGCACGGCTGCTTCTCGCTCGACCAGGAGCTGATGGACGCCTCGGCGAAGTACTTCCGCGCCGACCAGGACCGCACCCCGACCGTCGCGTCGATCGCCGAGCACTACCGCGCCCGCCGCACGGCCGCCGTGGTGTTCACCGTCGACGCCCCGTCCGGCACGGGCCACCCGGCGCTGTCCAGCGAGGAGATCGCCGAGCAGGCCGCCGAGCACCCCGACGTGCTCATCCCGTTCGGCTCGGTCGACCCGCACGCCGGCAAGGCCGCCGTCGCCCGCGCCCGGCGGCTGGTGACCGAGCACGGGGTGCGGGGGTTCAAGTTCCACCCCAGCCTGCAGGCGTTCGAGCCCAACGACGTCCGCTTCTACCCGCTCTACGCGGCCCTGGAGGAGCTCGGCGTCCCGGCGCTGTTCCACACCGGGCAGACCGGGATCGGCGCCGGGCTGCCCGGCGGGCGCGGCATCAAGCTGCGCTACTCCGACCCGATGCTGCTCGACGACGTCGCCGCCGACTTCCCGGGCCTGACCATCGTGCTGGCCCATCCGTCGGTGCCGTGGCAGGACGAGGCGATCTCGATCGCCACCCACAAGGCCAACGTCTACATCGACCTGTCCGGGTGGTCGCCGAGGTACTTCCCGCCGCAGCTGGTCCGGGCCGCCAACACCCTGCTCAAGCGCAAGGTGCTGTTCGGCTCGGACTTCCCGGTCATCACCCCGGACCGGTGGATGGCGGACTTCGAGGCGCTCGACATCAGGGACGACGTCCGCCCGCTGATCCTGAAGGAGAACGCCGTCCGGGTGCTCGGCCTCACCGGCTGAGCGGGAGGCACCCCGGCGACCCCCGGTGCGTCGTCCGCGCCCGGGGCGGACACCCGGGCGAATACGTCTTCCACCACACGGAAGTGGCGTACACCCGCGGCGGTGTCCTGCGTCACTCTTTCCCCTCCACCGGTCGCCGATCGACGGCGACGTCCTCGTCCGAGAGGGAGCGGCAGATGGCGTCAGGGAGTTCCGAGAGCGACACCGCCCGGGAGGAGCAGCTGCTCGACGCCGGCCGTGACGACCACCCGGTCCTGCCCTACCGGGCCCTGTGGGCGGTGCTGCTGCTCGGCTGGGTGGTCAGCTACGCGGACCGGACGGTCACCGGCCCGGTCATCGCCTGGATGATCCAGAACCAGGCGGGCTTCATCGGGGACGCGTCCAACCCGGCGACGGTGGGTGGCCTGGTCGGTTCGATGTTCTTCCTGGGCTACATGCTCACCCAGTACCCGGGCGGGCGGCTCGGTGACCGGTTCGGTCACCGCGAGATGATCATCGTCTCGCTGCTGGCGGCCGGCGTCCTGACCGTCGTCTCCGGTCTGGTGGCCGGGCTCGTGGCGTTCGTCGCGGCCCGCGTGCTGACCGGGCTGGGGGAGGGCGTCTTCTACTCGAACGACCGGACCCTGATCATCACGCACACCCCGGCGGCCCAGCGGACGCTCGGTCTGGGCATCGTGATCACCGGCCTGTCCATCGGCCTGACGGTCGGGATCATCGCCACGCCGCTGCTGATCGCCTGGGGCGAGTCGCTGGGGATGGGCGACGGTGCCTGGCGACTGCCGTTCTTCGTGTTCGCCGCGTTCACGTTCGTGGTCGCGGCGGTGGCGTTCGCCTTCTTCCGGTCGAAGCTCGGTGGGGCGCTGCGGCTGGGGCCGCCGTTCCTGCGGCTGCTGCTGTTCTCCACGCCAACCTTCCTGGTCATCGTCGGCCTCTTCCTGATGGCCGAGACGTTCCAGTGGCCGGAGTGGCTGACCGCGACCATCGCGTCGGTCATCGCGCTCGTGTACATCGCGATCATCGTGCGCAGCGTGCAGCGGTCCGGTCGCGGCGCGGCCCTGCTCAACCGGAACATGTGGCTGATCTACATCGCCTACATCGCGATCCTGTGGAACCTGTGGTTCTTCAGCTTCTGGTCGGTGCAGATCGTCCGGGAGGCAGCGGAGAGCAGTCTGCTGGCCGCCGCGCTGACCGCCGCCTTCAACGCCGGCGCCGGGATCCTCGGCTTCCCCGTCGGCGGCTGGCTGGCCGACCGCGCCGTCCGCAGCGGCCGCGGCCGCAAGCCACTCGCCTTGGTCTGCACCGCCGTCTACTCGGCGCTCGTGCTCCTCTTCGGCTGGAGCATCTCCGGCGGGGAGGGTGACCAGCTGCCCTCGCTGACCCTCCTCGGGCTGCTGCTGTTCAGCTCCGGGGTGTTCTTCAACGCGCTGCAGCCGATCGTGCAGGGCATGACCGGCGACCTGGTGCCCGCCAGCGAGCGCGGCTCGGCCTTCGGGATGCTCAACCTCGTCTCGGAGATCGGCGCCGTGCTCAGCCCGGTGGTCAGCGGCATCCTGCGCGACGCGACCGGCAGCTGGGCTCCGGGGGTCTACCTCGCCGCCGGGATCATGATCGTCTCCTTCTTCCTCTACGCGATGGTCCGGGAGTCACCGGCCCACCACGAGGACCCCATCCCCGCCTGAACGTCCCCTCGACCCGTCCGAGACCTCCGGAGGAACCCCGAACATGACCGGTTCGACCTCTCCCGCCTCCATCGGCCGCCCGACCGGGCACGCCTCGTTCCGCTCGTTCCCGCTCAACGCCTGGTACGCGGCGGCGTGGGACCACGAGGTGGGGCGCAACCTGCTACCCAAGACGATCGCCAACCGGCCGGTCGTCCTGTACCGGACCACCGGCGGTCGTCCGGTCGCGCTGGCCGACGCCTGCTGGCACCGGCTGGCGCCCCTGTCGATGGGCAAGCTGCGCGGCGACGACGAGATCATGTGCGGCTACCACGGCATCTGCTACGACCCCGACGGCCGGGCCACGTTCATGCCGGCGCAGGAGACGATCAACCCCAGCGCCACGGTGCACTCCTTCCCGGTGGTGGAGCGACACCGCTACGTGTGGATCTGGCCGGGCGACCCGGCGCTGGCCGACCCGGCGCTGGTGCCCGACCTGTACTGGAACGAGCACCCAGACTGGGCCGGCGACGGCAAGACGATCCACGTCAACTGCAGCTACCAGCTCATCGTCGACAACCTCATGGACCTCACGCACGAGCAGTTCGTGCACGGGTCGAGCATCGGCCACGACGCGCTGTCCGAGTCGGAGTTCACCGTGACCCACACCGACCGGACGGTGACGGTGACCAAGTGGATGCTCGGCATCGACCCGCCGCCGTTCTGGAAGCGCAACCTGCAGGACCGCTTCCCCGACTACGAGGGGCCGGTCGACCGCTGGCAGATCATCCGCTACACCGCCCCGTCGACCATCGCGATCGACGTCGGCGTGGCCAAGGCCGGGACGGGCGCACCCGAGGGCGACCGCAGCCAGGGGGTCACCGGCACGGTGATCAACACCATGACGCCGGAGACCGACAACACCTGCCACTACCTGTGGGCGTTCGCCCGCGACTGGTGCCTGGACAAGCAGGTGATCACCACCCGGCTGCGCGAGGGCGTGTCCAACGTCTTCTTCGAGGACGAGCTGATGCTCGAGGCCCAGCAGCGGGGGATCGAGGCCAACCCCGACTACGACTTCTACAACCTCAACATCGACGCGGGCAGCATGTGGACCCGCCGGATCGTGCAGCGCATGATCGACGCCGAGCTCGGCTCGGACACCGGAGCGGTGGGGGACGCGGCCGGGCACGCCGCCGCCGCGATGGCCGAGGTCACCGCCGCGGCCAACGCCGAGCCGCCGGGGAACGGCGGAGCCGGCCAGGCGGCCGAGGTGGCGAGTGGCGTGGCCCATCACCGGGAGCAGCCGACGGCCGGCCTCATGGGCCGCGGCCTGTAGCCGGAGCGACCGACATGGCAGCCACGAGCGCCAAGCGGTGGGGGCGGGCGCGGGTGATCGACGTCTGCGACGTCGCGCAGCACGTCCGGCGGATCGTGCTGGAGCCCGAGCAGCTCGACGTGCCCGCTCCGCCCGGCAGCCACATCGACATCGGGGTCTACGTCAACGGCCGCGCCGACGTCCGCTCGTACTCGGTCGTGGGCATGAGCGGCTACGGCACCGAGCTGGTGCTCGGGGTGCAGCTGGCCCGGCAGAGCCGGGGCGGCTCGGCCTTCATGCACGGCCTGCGCCGGGGGCAGGAGGTGTCGATCACCCAGCCGCTGCAGAACTTCCCGCTCAACTACGGCAAGCCCGGGTACGTCCTGGCCGCCGGGGGGATCGGCGTCACCGCCCTGGTGGCCATGGGCAGGGCGCTCAAGGCCCGCGGCGCGGACTACCGCTTCGTCTACGGCGCCCGGTCGCGGAGCCTCATGGCGTTCCTCGACGAGCTGGTCGCCGAGCACGGCGACCGCCTCGACCTGCGGATCGACGACGAGGGCGGCTCCCTCGACGTCGCCGGGCTCGTCGCCGACGTCCCCGACGGCGGGGAGCTGTACGTCTGCGGTCCCACCCCCATGCTCGACGCGATCAAGGCCGCCTGGGCCCAGGCCGGACGGCGTCCGGCCGACCTGCGGTTCGAGACGTTCGGCAGCAGCGGCCGGTTCGCCCCCGAGGCGTTCACCGTGCGCATCCCGCGGCTGGGCCTGGAGACCCTCGTGCCGCACGACGTGTCGATGCTCGAGGCGCTGGAGGCCTGCGGCGCGGACATGATGTTCGACTGCCGTCGCGGCGAGTGCGGCCTGTGCGAGGTCAAGGTCCTCGACGTCGACGGGGTGATCGACCACCGCGACGTCTTCCTCAGCGACGAGCAGCACCGGGTGGGCGACCGGCTGCAGTGCTGCGTCTCCCGCGTGGTCAGCGCCCGCACCGGGGGGCTGGCCGGCGGCGACGGGCGGCCGGGGGTCGTCTCCATCGACGTCCCGTGACCAACGGCCTGCGCGCCGGTCCGCTGCCGGTGCGACGGACGGCGGGCGGCAAGCTGCTCGCCGTCCTCGACGCCTTCACGCGGGAGCGGCCGGCACTCACGCTGTCGGAGATCGCCCGGGCCGTCGGCGTGCCGCTGTCCACCGCCCACCGCCTGGTCGGGGAGTTGTGCGCCTGGGGCGGCGTCGAGCGGGACGAGGACGGCCGGTACCGGGTGGGCCTGCGGGTGTGGGAGCTGGGCGCCCTCGCACCACGCGGTCTGGGGCTGCGCGAGGTGGCGCTGCCGTTCATGGAGGACCTCTACGAGGTCACCCACGAGAACGTGCAGCTGGCCGTGCGCGACGGCACCGAGGTGGTCTTCGTCGAGCGGATCGCCGGGCGGTCGGCCGTCGGCGTGCTCACCCGGGTCGGCGGCCGCTTCGCCCTGCCGCCGACCGGGGTCGGCCTGGTGCTGCTCGCCCACGCCCCGGCCGAGGTGCAGGAACGCGTGCTGGCCGAGCCGCTGACGGCCCACACCCGGCACACCATCACCGATCCGCGGCGGTTGCGCCGGGTGCTCGCCGAGGTCCGCCGGACCGGCATGGCGATCAGCGACCGGCAGGTCACCGAGGACGCCGTCTCCGTCGCCGCACCGGTCGAGGTCAGCGGCGCCGTGGTGGCCGCGTTGTCCATCGTCGTGCGGGGGAGCTCCCCGGCCGCCGTCCGCGACTTCGCGCCCGGGGTGCGGGCTGCCGCCCGCGGCATCGGCCGCACCCTCGCCTCGCCCGGCACGGGCTGGCGGGCTCCCTGACGGCCATCTCCGCGGGAAGTGCCGGGTGTCGATGAGGGGGTCCCCGGCAGGGGAGGTGCGCTGCCGCGCCCCGGCCGGAAGCCGAGCGCGGTGTCCCCGGTTGGCCCCGGTGTGAGGCTCTCGCTGCTCGACCGCTCCCGGACCCGCGCCGGCTCCCCCGAGGGAGCCGCGCTGACGCACACCGTGGAGCGGGCGGTCGCGGCGGAGGGGCTCGGCTACCACCGGTTCTGGGTGGCCGAGCACCACGGCGTGCCCGGTGTCGCGTCCGGGGCGCCGGCGGTGCTGCTGGCGGCGGTCGGGGCGCACACGGCGACGATCCGGCTCGGGTCGGGCGGGGTGATGCTGCCGCACCACCAGCCGCTCGTCGTGGCCGAGCAGTTCCTGATGCTCGCCGCCCTGTACCCCGGCCGGGTGGACCTCGGCCTGGGCCGTTCGCTCGGCTTCACCGCGCCGGTGCGCCGTGCCCTGCGCCGCTCCGGCGACGAGCCGGACACGTTCGCCGACGACGTCGTCGAGCTGCGCAGCTACCTCGAGCGGACCGCACCGGTCACCGCCCGGCCGGTCGTCGAGGCGCCGGTCCCGCTGTTCGTGCTCGCCACCGGCCGCGGGGTCGAGGTCGCCGCCCGGCTGGGGCTCCCGGTGGTGCTGGGTGGCCCGGTGATCGACCGGCCCGACCTGGGGGACCTGCTCGCGGGCTACCGACGGGACTTCCGTCCGCACCGGGACGGCCGCCCGCACGTCACCGTCGCGCTCGACGTGCTGGTCGCCGACACCGACGCCGAGGCCCGCGAGCTGGCGCTGCCCGAGGTGTGGGCGATGGTCGACTCGCGGCGCACCGGCGTCTTCGGCGCCCTCGAGCCGGTGGCGGCCATCCGCGACCAGCGCTGGGACGACCAGGTCGCCGGCCGGGTCGAGCGCGGCCTCGACGCCGTTCCCGCCGGCAGCCCGGGGACGGTCCGCCGCCGCCTCGAGCAGCTCGCCGAGCGCACCGGGGCCGACGAGCTGCTGGCCACCGGCTCGACCCACGACCGCGCGGCGCTCGCCGGCTCCGACGCCTCGCTCGCAGCGCTGCTGGCCTGATCGGACCGGACGGGTCAGCCGGCCACGGTCCGGTCGCGACGGCGGGCAGCGATCTCCCCGACCAGCCGCTCGACCAGTTCGGGCACCGGCAGGCAGGACCGGGCCGATGAGCCGGGCGCGGACACGGTCACCGCGTCGTCCGCGGCCTCCGCGTCGCCCACCACTGCGACGTATGCCGCCCGCCGGTGGTGGGCCTCCTTGATGCGGACCGCCAGCGAGCCACGTCCGGACAGCTCCGCGCGGATGCCCGCGCGCGCGAGTCGGGTCACCACCGAGCGTGCGGCAGCTCCGTGCGCCTCCTCGCTGACCGGCAGCACGCGGACCTGCTCCGGGGACAGCCAGGTGGGGAAGCGGCCGTTGCCGCCGTCCAGGAGGATGGCGGTCATCCGCTCCATCGAACTGAGCAGCCCCCGGTGCACCATGACCGGGCGGTGCCTCCGGCCGTCCTCGCCGACGTAGTGCAGGTCGAACCGCTCCGGCTGGTTGTGGTCGACCTGCACGGTGGACAGGGTCTCCTCGCGGCCGCGGTGGTCCACCACCTGGACGTCGATCTTCGGACCGTAGAAGGCGGCCTCACCCGGTGCGACGTCGTGGTCGAGGCCGGTGGCGTCCAGAGCGGCGCGGAGGTCGTCCTCGGCGGTGCGCCACTGCTCGTCCGACCCCAGGTAGCGGCCACGGGGTCCGCGGACGGACAGCCGGAACCGGTGGATGCCGATGCCGAGCACCTGGTAGCAGTGCCGGATCGCGTCCAGTGCCAGACGCACCTCGTCCACGACCTGGTCGGGACGGCAGAAGGAGTGCGCGTCGTCGAGGTTGATCTGCCGGACCCGGCTGAGCCCGACCAGGACGCCGGACAGTTCGCTGCGGAACATCGAGCCGATCTCCGCCAGCCGCACCGGCATGTCCCGGTAGCTGTGCGGGCGGGCCGCGAACACCTGGGTGTGGTGCGGACAGTTCGCCGGGCGGAGCACGAGGCTCTCCCCGCCCACCCGCATCTCCGGGAACATGTCGGCGGAGAACTTGTCCCAGTGCCCCGAGCGTTCGAACAACTCCCGCTTGCCGAGCACGGGGGTGTACACGCGGCGGCACCCCGACGCGAGGGCCTGTTCCACGGCGAACCGTTCCAGCTCGGCGCGGACGACGGCGCCGTCGGGCAGCCACAGGGGCAGCCCGGCACCCACCGAGGGGGAGGTGTCGAAGAGATCCAGGGCACGTCCGAGACCGGAGTGCTCGGCAGGGCTGGGGGACATCTCGGTTCCTCTCACGAGGGGAACCGACCGCCGACAGCACACCCGGGGTTGGCTCCCCGGGACTGGTAGCGCGCTGCTACACGAGACGCCAAAGGACCTCCGGCGTGGTCGTCTGCTGCAGCGCGATGAGCACGTCGCCGACCATGACACCCGGAGGTCCGAGGAGCAAGGGCATTACCCGGGCGGCCCACGGGAGCGTGCTCGACGGCGACCTGGGCTCGAGGCGGACCGCGAGCGCGCCGCGCCACCGGCGACCGTCACCGGCTGGTCGGCGGTGGACGTGAGATGCTGCTCGAGCGCCGAGCGGTGGACGTCGGGAATCATGCGCTCCCGCTCGCGTTGACACGATCGAGGCACCGACCACGAGAACCGGACCGGTCGCCTGAGGACGACTGTCTCCGCGCCGTGGTCACCGGCCCGCCCACCGCGGCCCCGGGTCCCCGTAGCAGGCCTGTCCGGGCCAGCGGCGGCGATCCTCGGGGATCCGCGAGCCGGCTCGGCGTTCGGAGCACCGGGCCCTCCGTTCGGGACGTCCCTCGTCCTGTCCGCGGGACCGTGCGCCATGCTGCCGCGGCCACCGTGCCCGGCACCCCAGAGGAGGAGTTCGTGGTCCGACCAGGCCAGCGCCAGACGGGCGCTCGCCGTACCGCCTCGCGGAAGCAGCGACGCGTCCACCACCGCGGCGACGTCGTTCCGGTGCTCGCCCGCACCGTCCGCGAGGTCGAGTCGGCCGCCCAGCGCGGCCGCGTGACGCCTGCCGTGCGCACGAAGTTCCAGGCGGTCGCCCTGCTGCTGCGCGAGGAGCGCGCCCGCGTCCGAGCGGCGGCCGGCAGCGACGGTCATCGGGCCGAGCAGCTCAAGCGCCTGGACGGCATCGCGACCGTCCTCGCGACGACCGCCGTCCGGGACGCCGGGCTGCTGGCGCTGCTCGCCGAGGACGCCGTCGTCTCCGACGCGGCCCGGTCGCTCGCGCGGGAGATCCTGAGCGACCTCGGCATCGAACCGGCGCCCGAGGAGATCACGCCGGCGGAGGCCGCGACCGCTCCCGCCGGCACGGAGCGTCGGGTCGTGCCGCAGTCGGTGGTCTCCCGGCAGCTGGCGAACCCCTTCCTCGCCCCCGACTTCTCCGCCGTCCCGCAGCGCACCGCCCGCCCGCGCCGCCTGGCCGGCTGGGAGCTGCTCGGCCCGCTGCTGAGCTCGTTCGAGCGCGCTGCCGGGGGTGCCCCGGCGTGCATGACGCTCCCGGTGCCGACGGCACGGTTCACCCCGGCGGGCCTCGCGTTGATGCCGCACCAGGGGCAGCTGGTCGCCGCAGCCGCTGCCGGCCACCGGACCTTCCTGCTCGCCGACGAGCCGGGTCTGGGCAAGACGGCTCAGGCACTGCTCGCCGCGGAGGCGGCGAACGCCTACCCGCTGCTCGTCGTCGTGCCGAACGTCGTCAAGACCAACTGGGCCCGTGAGGCGGCCCGCTGGACGCCCCACCGCGCGACCACCGTGGTGCAGGGCGACGGCGAGACGGTCGACGGCTTCGCCGACGTCGTCGTGGTCAACTACGAGGTGCTCGACCGCCACGTGGGCTGGCTCGGCGACTTCGGCTTCCGCGGGATGGTCGTGGACGAGGCCCACTTCATCAAGAACAAGACCTCCCAGCGCTCCCGGCACGTCCTCGCGCTCTCCGACCGCATCCGGTCCCGCACCCCGCGGCCCCTGTTGATGGCGCTCACCGGTACCCCGTTGATCAACGACATCGAGGACTTCCGGACGATCTGGCAGTACCTCGGCTGGATCGACGACAGCAAGCCCCTCGACGAGCTGATGGAGGCGCTCGACGACATCGGCCTGACGCCCGCCGACCGGGGTTTCCACGCCGCGGCCCGCCAGTGCGTGATCGACCTGGGCATCGTGCGCCGCCGCAAGGTCGACGTGGCCGCCGACATCCCCGCCCGCCGCATCGCCGACCTCCCCGTCGAGCTGGACGGACCTGTCGGCCGGTCGATCCGGGCAGCCGAGCGGGACCTCGCCCGCCGGATGACGGCGCGGTACGAGACCGCGCTCGCGCACCGGTCGTCCGACGCCGTCGTCGACGGCACCGACGGTGGCATCGACATGGACCTCGTCCGCCGGGTGGCCCGGTCGGAGCTGAAGGAGGCGATGTCCGCGCAGTCCGGCGAGAACGTGTTCACCATGCTGCGGCGCATCGGCCTGGCGAAGGCCGAGCTGGCCGCGGACTACGCCGCGCAGCTGGCCCGCAGCGCCGGCAAGGTCGTCTTCTTCGCCAGGCACGTCGACGTGATGGACGCCGCCGAGGAGGCCTTCGCCCGGCAGGGGGTGCGCTTCTCGTCGATCCGTGGCGACCAGACCCCCACGGCGCGGCAGGCGAACATCGACGCCTTCGTGGGCGACCCGGACGTCGCCGTCGCGGTGTGCTCGCTGACCGCGGCCGGCGTCGGCGTGAACCTGCAGGTGGCCTCGAACGTCGTGCTGGCCGAGCTGTCGTGGACGGACGCGGAGCAGACCCAGGCCATCGACCGCAGCCACCGCATCGGGCAGACCGAGCCGGTCACGGCGTGGCGCATCATCGCCGCGCAGACCATCGACGCCCGGATCGCCGAGCTGATCGAGAGCAAGGCGGGGCTGGCCGCCCGGGCGCTGGACGGGTCCGACGAGGAGGTCTCCGCGTCGGCCGACGTGCAGCTCGAGGCGCTGGTCGCGGTGCTGACGGATGCGCTGCGCGCGTCCCCCGGACGAGGGGACGCCCCGGGTTCCTGACCGGTCGCACCTCCCGGGCGTGCGGGGGCTCGCTGCTCCGGTCCCACCGCCACGGCCGGCCGGTGCATGCCTCGTGCCTGTATCTCGGCGCGGACATCCGTCCTCCTAGTGGGGGAGTCCGCAGGGCCGAGGGGGTCCCTGCGGCAGTCGGACCGAGGCAAGGAGGCCTTGCATGACCGTCCCGGTGTCCCCACGTCCGGTGCGGGCCCTGTTGGTCGAGGGTGTCCACCCGATCGCGGCCGACCTGTTGGCCACGTGCGGCATCGCCGTCGAACAGGTGGACCGTGCTCTGGACCCCGGAGAGCTGGTGCGACGGTTGCACGGTGTGCAGGTGCTGGGACTGCGCTCGGGCACCCGGGTGACCGCCGACGTCCTCGCGCAGGCCCCGGACCTGCAGGTGGTCGGGGCGTTCTGCATCGGGACCAACCAGATCGACCTGCAGGCGGCCACCGCGCACGGGGTGGCGGTGTTCAACGCCCCGTTCTCCAACACCCGCAGCGTGGTCGAGCTCGCGGTGGCCGAGATCATCGCGCTCACCCGCCGGCTGACCGTGCACAACGACGCCATGCACACCGGGATCTGGCGCAAGTCGGCGAAGGGCAGCCACGAGGTGCGCGGACGGCGGCTGGGCATCGTCGGGTACGGCAAGATCGGCAGCCAGCTCTCGGTGCTCGCCGAGGCGCTCGGCATGCGGGTGTCCTTCTTCGACACCGCGGACCGCCTCGCCCTCGGCAACGCCCGCCGGTGCGCGACGCTCGACGAGCTGCTCGCCGACTCCGACGTGGTGTCGCTGCACGTCGACGGCCGGCCCGGCAACAGCGGCATGTTCGGCGAGGAGCAGTTCGCGGCCATGGTGCCCGGTGCGCTGTTCCTCAACCTCTCCCGCGGCTTCGTCGTCGACCACGCCGCCCTGCGCCGGCACATCGACAGCGGTCACCTGGCCGGCGCGGCGGTCGACGTGTTCCCGGACGAGCCGGCCGCGGCGGGCGACGCGTTCGAGTCCGACCTCCGCGGGCTGCCCAACGTCATCCTCTCGCCGCACGTCGGCGGCTCCACCGAGGAGGCGCAGCAGGACATCGGCCGGTTCGTGGCCACCAAGCTGATCGGCTACCTGCAGCACGGCGTCACCGGGCTGAGCGTCAACCTGCCCGAGGTCCAGCCGGCGCGGCCGGCCGGGACCGTGCGCCTGGTGCTCCTGCACCGCAACCAGCCGGGCACGCTGGCCCACGTGAACGAGCTGCTCGCCGACGGCGACCTGAACGTCGAGCAGCAGGTGTTCGCCACGTCCGGGTCGGTCGGCTACGTGGTCACCGACGTGCGCGGTTCACTGGCCCCGGCCGTGGTCGACCGGCTGCGCGGCATGCCGGGGACCATCCGGGTCCACGTGCTGTCCGGCTGAGCGTCGCGGGCCGGACGGGACCGTCGCCGCCTGCGCGAGCGGTGCGGCCGACGTCCGGCCCGCAGCCGCTCCGGGCACCGGTGGGCGCCTGAGGACACGGAGAGACACGAGGCCCCTGCGTGGCGCACCCGTCGCGCGGGGCCTCGTGTCGTCGCGGACCCGCGCGCCCCGGGACCCGCCCGGCCTCCCGGGCGCGGGTGCAGGCTGTGGCCCTCTCCGCGTCGCCTCCCCGGGAGGAGCAGCCATGCCACCCCTGATCGATCCGGACAGCGCGGCCAGGTCCGCACCGCGGGTGCGCGCCTCGGACGCCGACCGGCTGGCCACCGTCGAGCGCCTGCAGGACGCGGTCGCCCGCGGCCTGCTCACGCCGGACGAGGGCAGCGAGCGGATGGCCGACGCCTTCGCCGCCGTCCACCTGGCCGACCTCGATCCGCTGACCGAGGACCTCCCGCCGGAGCCACCGGAACGCACGGCCCCCGGCTGGCGGGCGCTCGGGACGCTCGCGGTCGAGCAGGTGCGGGCCTCCCTGGCCACGGCCACCACCGGCCGGCTGGGGCCGGCGCGGGTGGCGGTCGTGCTCCTCGTCGCCGCCCTCTTCCTCGTCCTCGTCGGCGCCCTGAGCGGGGTGGCGCTGTCCGACAGCGGTGGCGGCGGGGGCGGTGGCGGCGGCTCGCACGGGGGCTGGGACCACCCCTGGGGTCACGACGACTGGGACCATGACGACTGGGACCATGACGACTGGGACCGCTGGGACGACGACTGACCTGCTCGGCGGTCCGCCGCCGTCCGGGATCGGTGGCCCACGGGCACCGCGACCCACGCTCGTCCCCGCCGTCTCCCCGACGCCGAGGTCCAGGTGTCTCAGCCCCCCGTCGGAGACGCGCCGGTGAGGCTGCGCACGATCCTCCCGAGGAGTGCTGCGCGGGCCGTCGGGTCGGGCACCTGCTCGATCCCGAACCCGAGCAGCACGGTGTCCTCGGTGGTGATCGCCGCTCCGACCTGTGACTGCGCCCGCACGAAGTCCCCGACGTTCGGCGGGCTGCCCTCGGGCGCACCGGGCACCGTCCACGGCCCGAGGTCGGTCTCGAAGCCCTGCGGCTCGACGGCCGTGCCGCCGATCACCAACCGGGTCTGGTCCACGAACACCCCGGCCCCACCCGTGGCCGGGTCGGTGACGTAGCTGATCGCCACCTCGACCTGCCCGCCCGCGTAGGCGGACAGGTCGAAGCCGACCTGTTGCCAGCCCTCGGAGGTACCGGTGATCCGGTTCCACGTCCCCGTGGTCCCGGTCGGCCGGCAGGGGTCGCCGCTGGTCAGGTAGTGCGAGAGGAACGGGTGGCGCTCCAGCAGGACCCCGACCTCGCACGCCGTCGGCGGTTCGCTGTCGCTGAGCCCGCTGACCTCCGGCAGCGTCGTCCACGTGTCGGTGCCGACGGGGTGGGCCTCGACGATGACGTTGTCGTAGCCCGTCTCCACGTCGTGGGACAGCGCGAACTGCAGCGTCGGCGTCTGCGCCGCCGGGACGTCCGTGAGGTCGACGGTGCGGGTGAGCCTCATGTACGAGTTGTCGGCGTGCGCCGCCGCGGCGAACCACTCGCCCTCGAAGGTCTCGAGGTTGCCCGGCGGGCCACCCCGGTACTCGCCGGACACGGCACTCGTGAACTGCGGGAACCGGTCCGGGGGCAGGACGGCGCTCGTGGGGAGGAACGTCCCGGCCTCGTCGATCGGGTTGCTCGGCGTGGCCCCCAGTTCCGTGCTGGTGCCGCTGATCGGCGTGCCCGTCCCGTCCAGGAACTCCGGCGCCGCCCGCGGCGACCGGGTGAACGCGCCCAGGTAGTACTGGGAGAAGTCGTCCTTGAGCAGCAGGCAGTCGCTCAGCGGGTCGACCGTCACCACGCAGTCCTGGTCCGGCGCGCCGTCCAGTCCGAAGTAGATGCCGCCGAGCCCGGTGCCGAGCACGCCGTGGTAGGCCGCCGTCTCACCGGTGAGCGTGAGGGTGCCGCCTCCGTTGAGGTAGTCGCGGACCGCGAGGGTCAGGTACTGCTGCCGCTCGGCGACGGCCGCGTCCTCCAGCGGTGCGCCGAGGACATCGGTGACGACGTCCTCGGCGTCCTGGGTCAGCCGGTTGTCGCCGAGGTACCAGACCACGCTGTCGAAGTGGCCGAGCACCCCGAGGTCGTGCGGCACCCCCTGGGCGGACACGTCCCACACGGCGGAGCTGAGGCCGGCGTCGGTGAGCGCGTCGACGTACTGCTGCGCGTACCGGGGTGCGGTGGTGGCACCTGGCTCTCCGGGGTTGTAGCCCTCGTAGTCCTCGTTGGCCAGCACCAGGACCGACCCGCCGTCGTGTGCCACGGTGTAGCTGAACCGCTCGCTGGTCACCGGGCCGCGGCCGGGCCGCACGCCGGTGAACCACACCTCGACGTCCTGTCCCACGAGTGCTCCGCGGACCTCCCCGCGGAACTCCGCGTAGTAGGTGTCGCCCTCGTCCCCGTAGCGCTCGCCGCCGTCCCACTCGCGCACGGTCGCGCGCTGTTCGGGCCCCCCGTCGACCCGGTAGCGCAGCTCGAGGTCGTGCAGGTCGCGCCGCGCTGTGACGGCGACCGGCTGCGGGGTCCCGTAGGAGACGGGGAAGGGGTCGAGCACGAAGTCCGGCACGGTGCGGCCCACGACCGAGACGGGGTTCGACGGGTCCTGCGCCGACCGGGCCACGGCCAGGGCGAAGGGGAGGTTCTTGTCGAACTCCGCCTGGACCAGCGGCTCGGAGTCGGGGAACTCGAACACGCTCCCGCAGTCGGCGGGCTCGAAGGCGTCGCCGGGGTCGGCCGCGCTGGCCGTCTGGCACGTCGCCATCTCCGGCGTGAAGGCGAGCGTGCCGTACGCCTCCTGGGCGTGCTCGGTCGTCTCGCCGTTCGTGGTGTACAGCTCCGCCGAGATGTCCGGGTCGTAGCCGGGCACCGCGGGATCGGCGTCGTCGCCGGCCATCGCCTCGTAGACGACGTCGTCGGGCGTCGGGGTGGCGACCTGCCAGCCCGTGCCGTAGAGCAGCAGCTCGGCCGCGGAGTGGTAGTTCACGAGGAACTCGAAGCCGATCCGGCGCATGAGCCCGTCGAGGGCGCGCGTCTCGGGTTCGGACGCCGGCGCCGGGCCACGGTGGACATCGCTGTCCGGCGACGGGGACGAGCCCTCGTTGTCGTAGCCCCAGCGGGTCGGGAAGTTCCGGTTGAGGTCGACGCCGTCGGCCGCGGTGATCACGCCGTCGTCGTCGTTGTCGCGCAGGTTCTTGCGCCACAGCCGGTCGGTGGTGAACGTGTGGTCGTAGCCGTCCGGGTTCGCCACGGGGACGAACCACAGCTCGGTGCGGTCCAGCAGTCCGCGGAGTCCTGGGTCGGTGCGGGAGCCGTCGAGGACGTGGCGCATCAGCCGCCGGCTCATCTCCGGGGTGATCCACTCGCGGGCGTGCTGGGCCGAGACGTACAGCACCGCGGGGCGGCTGCCGTCGGGCGTCCGTCGGGCATCCGCGGTCACCTTGAACGCGAGGATCTCCTGCCCGGTGACGGAACGGCCGATCACGACCTGCTCCACCAGGTACGGGTGCGCCTCCGCGAGCGCGACGAACTCCTCGCGCAGCCCGCCCGCACCGCTCCACGGACGGAACACACCGGCCGTCGCCGCAGCGGCCTGCGCGGTGGCCGTCCGAGCCCGCAGCGGCACGCCCTCCGCCATCAGGGCGTCCGCGCTGCGCTCGCCGAGCACGATCTCCACCCGTACCGAACCGGGTGCACCACCGGGCGCGGTCAGCACCTCCCGGCGGTCCAGCCCGCTGTCCAGCACCAGGGCCAGCTGCTCGGGCGTCAGCTCGGCCGTGTAGGCGACCGGGCCCTCGCCGCCGGCCGAGGGCGCGGCGCTCGCGGCGGTCCCCGTGCCGGTGAGCACCCCCAGCACGAGCAGCAGGACCACGAGGGCCGGAACGGGGCCGCCGCGGGGGCGTTCAGCGCCGAGCACCATGTCGACCGTCCAGATCACGTGGCAGGGGAGCGAGACAGGCCCTGCACAGGGTCCGCGCGCAACAGCAGGTCCATGCCCCGCCTCCGCGCGGGCCGGGGCGGGGCGGGAGCGGGTTCGGGGCGTGCTGCCGCAGCGGCTGCGGCCGGTCACGAGGGGTGATGAGTGGCGTGGTGCCCGGATCTCCTGCCGTGGGTGGCACGATGCGGCCATGGCCTCGCCGCGGGTGCCTGCCGGGCGGGGCGGCACGGCATTCGTCCTCGGTGGCGGGGGAGTGCTCGGCGCGGCCGAGGTGGGGATGCTGCAGGCGCTGTTCGAGCACGGCGTGCGCCCCGACCTGGTCGTGGGCACGTCGGTGGGCGCGATCAACGGGGCGCTCGTCGCCGCAGACCCCACACCGGGCGCGGTGGACCGGTTGCGCGCCGTGTGGGGGGAGGTGGCCTCCCACCGGGTCTTCGCCGGGTCCGCGCTGGGCCGCCTGGGCACCCTGGTGCGGACCCGCACCCACGTGCACCCGCGTGGACCACTGCGGGACCTGCTCGTGGCCCACCTGCCCGTGCGGACCTTCGCCGAGCTGCCCGTTCCCTTCCAGTGCGTCGCGGCCAGCATCGAGCGGGCCGCCGAGCACTGGTTCACCGACGGCAACCTGGTCGACGCGGTGCTCGCCTCCTGCGCCGTCCCCGGGCTGCTGCCGCCGGTGGAGATCGACGGCGAGCACTACCTGGACGGAGGACTGGTGCACAGCATCCCCGTGGGCCGGGCGGTCGCGCTCGGCGCCGACACGGTCTACGTGCTGCACGTCGGGCGGATCGACCGTCCGCTGCGCCCGCCGGCCCGGCCGTGGGAGGTCGCCACGGTCGCCTTCGAGATCGCCCGCCGGCACCGGTTCGCCGCCGACCTCGCCGCGCTGCCCCCGGGCGTCACGGTGCACGTGCTGCCCGCGGGGGACCCGGCTCCACCCGGCGCGGGCAACCTGCGCTACCGCGACTTCTCCGCGGTGCCCGCCCGGATCGAGCGCGCGCACGCCGCCGCCCGCGAGCACCTCGGACGGATCGCCGCGTCCCGGGACGGGGTGGTCTGAGGTGCTGCCCCCACGCCGCGTGCGCCGGGTCGCCGGTCCGCTGCTCGTCGGCGCGCTGGTGGTCGCCGTCGTCCTGCTGCCCGTGCTCGCGGTGGTGGCGGTGCTCGCCTCGGTGTTCCTGCCCGGGCGGCTGCGCGCGCTGCGGCTGCTGTGCTTCGGTCTGGTGTACCTCGGACTGGAGGTCGCCGGGCTCGTCGCCGCAGCGGTGCTGTGGGTGGCCAGCGGCTTCGGCCGCCACGTCCGGACCCCGGTGTTCCGGCAGGCGCACTACACCGTGCTGCGCCTGCTGCTCGACGCCCTGATGCGGGCGGCGCAGCGGCTGTTCGCCCTGCGACTGGTCACCGACGGCGAGTCCTGGTCGCCGCTGGACGACGGGGTGCCCGGCTCGACCAACGCCATGGTCGTGCTCTCCCGGCACGCCGGTCCGGGCGACTCGTTCCTGCTCGTGCACACGCTGATGAACCGCGACCACCTGCGCCAGCCGCGGATCGTGCTCAAGGACGTGCTGCAGCTGGACCCGTTGATCGACGTGTACCTCAACCGGCTGCCCAACCACTTCGTCTCGTCGGACCCTGCGGTGGGGTACACCTCGGAGGAGGCCATCGCCGACCTCGCCCGCGACCTGGGGGAGGAGGACGCGCTGCTGATCTTCCCCGAGGGCGCCAACTTCACCCCGCGGCGCAAGGTCCGGGCTCTCCAACGGCTGCGCGACCGCGGGCTGGTGTCCGCGGTGCGCCGGGCCGAGGCGATGCGGCACCTGCTGCCGCCGCGTCCAGGTGGGGTCGTCGCGGCGCTGAGCGCAGCCCCGCACGCCGACGTCGTCCTGGTCGCGCACACCGGACTGGAACACCTGAGCACGGTCCGCGACCTGTGGCGGAGCCTGCCCATGGACAAGACCCTGCACCTGCGCTGGTGGTTCATCCCTGCCGCCGAGGTGCCCCGGGACGAGGCCCAGCTGACCGACTGGCTGTACCACTGGTGGGAGACGATCGACGCCTGGATCACCACGACCTCCGCTGCGGCCCAACCGGCGCGGGGTGGGCGGCGGACCGGTGTGCCGCGGAGCCCCGACGTGGCCGGGACGTCCGGGCGCGAGCCGTCGTAGCCGGGGCCGGATCTCCCGCGGCCAGGGTGGACCCCGGCCGCGGGAGACCCCCCGGACGACCCGGCGGCGGTGCGGTGCCGGTCAGGCGCTGTTCTTCCGACCGGTCAACTTGTCCCGGAGCCGGTCGACCATCCCGACGCCCGGCCCGACGAGCTCGTGGAACAGCTCGCTGTGCGGAGCCGCGGGGTGGGGACGGGACGGGGCTGCCTTCTTCGCGGCCTCGACCTTCCGGCCCAACTCGACCAACTGCTCGCGGGGGAGCTGGGCACGGAGCTCGGGGAAGTGCTCGTTCTCCTCGTCGGAGACGTGGTCGCGCAGCACCGCCTCCGGGCGCCCGAGCGCCTCGAGGGACCGCGGGTCCCCGGCATCGATGCCCCCCAGCTCCTTCATGACCTCCTCGAGCTGCTGGTGCTCCTCGATGTCGTGCTGGACCTTGCTGTTCCCGTCGGTCAGGTGCTCGCGCATGGCCGGGTAGACGTACATCTCCTCGGCCACCGAGTGGCGCATGAGCTCGGCGATGACCGTGTCGGTCATGTCCCGGCGCCGTGCGCTGTCGGCGGTCGGGATCTGGGCCACGAGGGCGAGGACCTCGTGGTGATCGGTGGTCAACATGTCGACGACGTCCTGTTCACCCGTGCCGGCGGTCATCCCATCCTCGTCTCCCGGCGCACATCGGCCGAGGGCTCGGCGTTCCGCCCCGGCTGTGCCACCCCGGATCGCGCCGCGATCACCGTGGCGACCAGGGAGTCGGCCGTGGCCCCCCGCCCCGAGGGGCCTCGGCGCCCAGGTCCCCGACGTCGCGGCGCCGGCCAGCGGCGCGGCGGTCCTCCCGGTGCTGACCGGGGTCGTGTCGGTGTGGGCGCTGCGCGACCGATCCGCACACCCGACCGCCGACCCACCGAGCACGTGGACGTCGGCGGCCGACGCAGGCAGCATCGCCGGATGACGTCGGTGGCGAGCGGGACCGTGGTGCCGTCGGAGTTGCGGGACGAGCTGCACGCGCTGTACCGGCACCTCCACGCCGCACCCGAGCTGTCGATGCAGGAGCACCGGACCGCCGCGCTCATCACCGAGCGGATGTCGGCGCTCGGCTTCGAGACCTCCTCGTGCGGCGGCACCGGCGTGGTCGCCGTCCTCCGCAACGGTGACGGTCCGGTCGTCGGCCTCCGCGCCGACACCGACGCCCTGCCCGTGGCGGAGGACACCGGGCTGGACTACGCGAGCACCGCCCGGGGTCGGCTGCGCGACGGCACCGAGGTGCCGGTCATGCACGCCTGCGGCCACGACACCCACATCACCTGCGCGATCGGCGCCGCCAGCCTGCTGGCGGGCAGCCGCGACACCTGGTCCGGGACCGTGGTCGTCCTCTTCCAGCCCGGCGAGGAGACCAGCGAGGGGGCGTCCGCCAGGGTGGCGGACCGCCGACCGGTCCAGCACGAGACCTCGTCGTCCGGCTGGGCGCTCGAGTGCTCGGCGTCGAGGCGCGGAGGCCCACGGCCGGGTGGGGGAGCTCGGGCGGCGGCACGGACCGGGTGCGTCCGCACCGTGCCCGTCAGCCCACGTCCAGGGTCTCCCAGGACTCGCCGGTCCACGGTCGCCGGCTGTGCTCCAGGTGCAGCCGTCCAGGTGCGGCCTCGATGAGCTGGCCGAAGACGGTGGCGTAGACCAGTCCGTCCCGCTCGTGGCGCACCACCAGAGCGCCGGGGTCGTCCTGCGGTGGCTCCTTCGCCGTGAGCCGCCGCCACCCGTCGGGGAACTCCGCCGAGCGGAAGGCGGGGAGGAAGCGGTCGGCCTTGAGGTCCTCCGGGCCGCCGGACGTGACCATCCACGTGCCCGCTGGGTGTCGTGTCGTGGTGAGCTGCGCGCCGTCGAAGTCCCAGGTGACCAGCCGGTCGGGCGTAGCCAGCACCACCAGGAAGCCGGCCATGCCGTCGAGCCGGACGTGGCGGGGCCAGTCCTCCTCGTGCACGGCGCCGAGCAGCGGCAGGACCCCTCGGCTGGGCGCCCCCGGGTCGGCGTCGCGCTTGTGCGGCCGGTTGAGCACCAGTGCGGTGACGCCCGTGGCGACCCGGGTGGCACACCACGTCCCCCCGGCGGTGCGGTCCCGGCCGCCGACGACGTCCGGCGCCTCCGGCCACCAGGCACCCGGGCCGTCGAACGCGCGGCTGGTCAGCTCGTCACGCAGGGCGAGGATCGCCGTGGGAGCTCCCTCGGCCCACCGGACGACCACCGTGCACACCCCGCTGATGATCCCAGCCGTGGCCGGGCGGTGCCCGCTCCCCGGAGGAACCCCTGGGGGGCCGACCACCGGTGCGGCGATGTCACACACCGGGGCCCCGTGTCGTCCTCATGGCATGTGGGAGCCAGGCACGACCCGGTCGGCCGAGGAGGCCGCGGCGGTGTTCGAGGAGCTGCGACCCCGCCTCCTCGGCGTCGCCTACGGCCTGCTCGGCACGCTCGCCGAGGCCGAGGACGCCGTCCAGGAGGCATGGATCAGGCTCCAGCGCAGCGACCTGGAGGCGATCCGCGACATCACCGGCTGGCTGGTCACCACGACCTCGCGGATCGCGCTCGACGTGCTCCGCTCGGCCCGGTCCCGCCGCGAGACGTACGTCGGGCCGTGGCTGCCCGAGCCGGTCGAGACCGCTCCGGACCCGGCCGACTCCGTCAGTCTCGCCGACTCGCTGTCGTGGGCGATGCTGGTGGTCCTGGAGACGCTGAGCCCGGCAGAGCGGGCCGCGTTCGTGCTCCACGACGTGTTCGGGCTGTCCTTCGACGAGATCGGCCGAGCCCTGGGCAGAGCGCCGGCCGCCTGCCGCAAGCTCGCCTCCCGCGCTCGGCAGCACGTCGAGGCGCGGCAACCGCGCTTCGACGTCGACCCGGAGGTCCACCGCGAGGTCGTCGCCGCCTTCGGCCGCGCGACCGCCTCGGGCGACATCGGGGGCCTGCTGGGTCTGCTCGACCCCGACGCGGTCATGACCTCCGACGGTGGCGGCGTGGCACGGGCCCTCCCGAGGCCCGTCCACGGCGCACGGCAGATCGCCGAGTTCCTGGCCGGGATCGGCACCAGGCCGGGCCTGACCATGCGGCCGAGCGCGGTCAACGGCGGTCCGGCCCTGCTGGTCTTCGAGCAGCGACGGCTCAGCTCGGTCCTGGTCCTCGGCATCCGCGACGGGCGCATCACCACCATCGACGCGATCCGCAACCCCCACAAGTTCCACGGCCTGCGCTCCCTGACCGCAGGCGGCTAGAGGGAGGACGACACCATGGACACCCGCTTCGACCTGCTCGGATCCGAGCTCTTCACGAGGTTCGCCCGGAGGCTCAACGCGGCGGCGCAGGTCGCCACCGAGTCCGCGCTCCCGGAGACCGTGCGGAACCTGGTGCGGATCCGCGCCAGCCAGATCAACGGCTGCGGCTTCTGCACCGACATGCACACCAAGGACGCGCTGGCCGCGGGGGAGACCCAGCTGCGGCTCAACCTGGTCGCCGCGTGGCGGGACGCCACGGTGTTCACCGACGCCGAGCGTGCCGCCCTCGCCCTCGCCGAGGAGGGCACCCGCATCGCCGACGCCGCCACCGGGGTCGGCGACGAGGCCTGGCAGGCCGCGCGCAAGCACTTCGACGACGAGCAGCTGGCGGCGCTGATCGCCGAGATCGCCGTGATCAACGCGTACAACCGCGTGAACGTGATCGCCGGCACGCCCGCAGGGGACTACCAGCCCGGCCAGTTCGCCTCACTCGTGCGGTGAGGTCTGTCGCCGACGCGCAGTGGGTCGTCGAGCTCGTCGGCCGCAGACCTGCCGGGCCGAACGGCTGCGGCACGTGGAGCAGTCGCTCGCCGCCCTGGCGTCGCTGGACGCGCCGCTGGTGGTCCGGGCCGGCGTGCTGACCGCCGTGGACGACCACACCCCCGGGCGCGTCGTCCGCGAGCGGGTGGACCGCCGGAGCAGCCCGGACCTCCGACGGCCGCAGGCCGACGCCCTGGCCGGCCTCGCTGGCTGCTCGACGGCATCGCGGCCGCGCCGCAGGCTCCCTGGGCCGAGGTCGAGGGGCCGCAGCGGGCTGCGCTCGTCCCCCTGGCACCGCTCCCGGCGGCAGCCCGCCGGTGTCCGGCCGGTGGTCAGCGGCGACGTGCGTCCGCGACGACCTCGAACCACTCCGTCCGGCTCTGCTCCTCGAGCCGCTCGAGCGTCGATCGTTGTTCCAGGAACGCGGGGTCGTGGTGCCAGGCCTCCCAGTCGTCCCGGCTCTGCCAGGTGCCGACGATGACCCGGGTGTGGGGTTCGTCGGTCGGGGTGAGCAGTTGTCCCGAGACCCAGCCCGGCCGGTCGTGCGCGGACTCGAACCGGTTCCGTACTGCCGCGTCCCACTCGTCCTCCCCGCCCGGACGCAGCCGGGTGGTCGTCACCACGGTCATCATCGAGAGCTCCCACGCTGGACGGTCACCTGATCAGTCAGTCTCGTCCGTCGGTCGTCCGGCTGCACCCGCCGGACGGGCGGTCGGGGTACTCCGCGTCGCCTGCCCTCGTGCGGGAGGAACACGGGCGAGGGGTCGGCCTCCTCGCGCCGGCTCCGAGGCTGGGCGGTCGACGGGGGACGTCGCGGGTGACGTCGTGTCGAGCGGGCAGGAGGGACAGGGTGTCCGGGCCCATGGCGGTGATGATCCGCCGCTACTCCATGCGAGGTTCTGTGGAGGAACTGCTGGCGCGGGCCCAGCAGCAGTTCGCGCGGCAGCTGACCCGGGAGGGGCAGACGGCTGACCCAGCCGCGCCCGTGGTGCCGTCCGGGATCCTGAGATCCCAGGCGGTGCGGACCGGCGAGCAGTCGCTGGTGACGATCACGGTGTTCGGGTCGCAGCGGCACCTGCATCGGGCCCGGGCAGCGGCGCGCGACATCCAGGAGAGCCTGGCCGAGTTCGGCGTGCAGGAGGTGGAGACGCGCTCCGGGGTCATCCGGATCAACGTCGTCGGCCCTCGGCTCCTGGGTGCTCGCCCGGCGGTCGCCGACGGACGGTGAGGCAGCCCTCGGGCGACTGCCCATGTCACGGATGGCCGGGCTTCCTCGTCCTCCTGCTGGGAGTCGGTCCTGAGATCGAGGAGTGATCGTCGTATGGGTGTTCGTGGCAGGGGGACCGGGGTCGTGGGGCGGCGGCGGTGCTCATCCGCTGGTCGGCCCCCGAGCTCCCGACGTCACCGCAGACGACGGCACCCGGCTGTACGAGGCGCTGCGCCGGGGGCGGTCCGTGCTCGCGGCTCCGCCGGGCTTCGCGCCGGCCGTGCCCGGCGTCACGACGGTGGACGTGACGGGTGCAGCCACTGCGCTGCTGGTCCGCCCTGACGGCGACGTCGCGTGGGCCGGTCGGACGCCGGCCGGGCTGGGGACGGCCCTGGCCGACTGGGCTGCCGCGGCCCTGGGCGCCACCGGGGCGCGGGCGTGACCGCCGACCGAGGACCGCGTGCCGGGACCCGGCCCTCCTGGTCCCAGCACGTGCGCCCGGCAGGGGCCGCGAGGCAGCCTGACCGTCCCGGCGCGCTGCTCGAGGGCTGGTTCCGGGGTCGGCTCGGTACGTGCGCACACGGCTGTCGCACACGCCGTGCCGGCAGCGCGTGACCCGCTCGCGACCGCTCACCGTGCCGATCGGACCGGCCTGATGGCGAGGGCGCCGAGGGCAGCGAAGAGCGAGGCGACGATGAACAGCGCCACGTAGTTGCTCTCCGTCCCCTTGCTGAGGACGGGGATGGCGAGGAAGAGCGGGGCCACTGCCGGTGCGACTGCCGGGGGGAGCGCGGTCGCCACGTTGAAGACCGCCATCTCCTTCGCGGCCTCGTCCGGGTTCGGCAGGACGTCGGTGACCAGTGCGAGGTCGACGGCGAGGTACGCCCCCTCGCCGATCCCCGTGACGGCCATGCCCACGAGGAAGACGGGGAACGACTCGGCGAACGCGATGACGGCGAGGCCGGCGGCGTAGAGGCCGGCAGCGACGGTGATGAAGACCTTCCGGCGGTCCAGCCTGTCCGACAGCCAGCCAGCGACCGGGCTGGCGGCGAAGACGAAGGCGTAGTGGACCAGGGTCGACACGGCGACGAGGGTGGCGACCTGCTCCAGCGGGACCCGTAGCTGGTCGATCAGGTAGAACGCCTGGAACGTCACCAGGGTGGAGACGCCCATGAAGACCAGGAACCTGCTCAGCCACGTCCACCCGAAGTCCGGGTACCGACGCGGGCTGACCCAGTAGCTGCCGAGGAACTCCCTCCAGTCGAACCGGGGCAGCTGCCGTGCGTCCTCCTGGTGCAGTCGTCGGTCCGTGTAGGCCGGCAGGAGCAGCCCGACGCCGATCACCAGGACGACCGCCGGGGCCAGGAACAGCAGGAACGGACTGGTCGTGAACGCCTGCGCCAGGCCGGCGCCGCCCACCGCGCCGACGGGGATGCCCATGCCCAGGAGGCCCGAGACCCTGCCCCGCTGGTGGTGGGGCACGTGGTCCGGCAGCAGGGAGGTCAGCGCCGCGATCGCCGCGTTCAGCCCGACGGTCGCGACGCACCAGCCGAGCAGGATGAGCACCACGGTGGTGGAGGAGGCGATCACCACCAGCCCCAGGATCGTGACGACGACACCGGCGACGAGCCACGGCTTGCGCATCCCGAGCCGGGACGTGGTGCGGTCGCTGAGCTTGCCGACCAGCGGGTTCGCGATGACGCCCACGATCCCTGCCACGCCGAGCACCAGCGCCAGCGCGCCGCTCCGCTCGCCCTCGGGGAGGACGGTGGCCAGGTGGACGGACAGGGCGATGATCGTCGGGGTCAGCAGGGTCATCCACAAGCCGAAGTAGGCGATGGCGAACGGGACGACGAAGCGCGCTCCGACCGGCGTGGTCGGCGCCTGGAACCCCGTCGCCGACCCGCTCGGGGCGACGGTGGTCGAGGCGCCGTCCTGCGATGCGTCCATGTGGTCGTCCTCTCCTGCAGCTCGTGGCGGTTCGTCGTCCGGCCGGGTGCGACGGGGGTCCGCCACAGGAAAGGGCCTGCAGCGGCCGAGCGGAAGCGGGCTCCTCGCGCCCGCACGCGACGATCTCGGGACGGACCGCGGCGGAGGACGCTCCCGGCCGGGCCGGTCAGGCCCGTCACCAGCGGCTGAGCCCTGTGACGCCGGTCCCTGCCGGACGAACACGGCTGCACGTCGACCACGGCCTCGGGGCGGTCCTGCGCTGCGCCGTCGCCTGTTGCCGGGCGCGGAGGTGGCGGGCGATCCTCACTCATGGCGTCGAGTCCGTCGTACGAGCAGTCGAAGCAGGTCGCCGAGGCCAGCCGCGAGACGGAGTGGACCAAGCCGTCGTTCGGCAAGGAGCTCTTCCTCGGCAGGTTCCGCCTGGACCTGATCCACCCGCAGCCCGAGCTCGATCAGGCCCAGGTCAGGAAGGGGGAGGCATTCCTCGAGCGCCTCCGCGTCTTCCTCACGGAGCGCGTCGACCGGCAGCGGATCGAGCGCGAGGCGAAGATCCCCGCAGACGTCATCCGGGGCCTCGCGGACCTCGGCGCCCTCGGCATGAAGATCCCCGAGGAGTACGGCGGGCTGGGGCTGAGTCAGGTCCACTACAACAAGGCGCTCGCCATGGCGGGCACGTGGCACTCGTCGATCTCGACCTTGCTGTCCGCGCACCAGTCGATCGGCCTCCCCGAGCCGCTCCGTCTGTTCGGCTCGGAGGAGCAGAAGCGCGAGTGGCTGCCCAAGCTCGCCGACGACCACGTCTCGGCGTTCCTGCTCACCGAGCCGGACGTCGGCTCCGACCCAGCGCGCATGAGCACGACCGCGATCCCGACCGAGGACGGCACGGGTTACCGGATCAGCGGGACGAAGTTGTGGGCGACCAACGGCGCGATCGCCGACGTGGTGGTGGTCATGGCCGTCGTCCCGACGTCGGACGGCCACCCGGGCGGCATCACCGCCTTCATCTGCCCGTACCACCGGGAGGGCATCACCGTCGAACACCGCAACGAGTTCATGGGGCTCAGGGGCATCGAGAACTCGGTGACGCGCTTCGACGACGTCTTCGTCCCGAACTCGGACGTCGTCGGCGGCGAGGGCAAGGGCCTGCGGATCGCGCTCACCACGCTCAACACCGGCCGCCTGTCGCTACCGGCGTTCTGCCTGTCGGCGGTCAAGTACTCGCTGAAGATCGCACGCGAGTGGGCGGCCGAGCGCACGCAGTGGGGCAAGCCCATCGGCGAGCACGACGCGATCGCGCAGAAGCTCGCCTGGCTGACGGGCACCGCCTTCGGCCTCGAGGCGGTGCTCGACGTGTCGAGTCGCCTGGCCGACGACAAGCGCAACGACATCCGCATCGAGGCCGCGCTCGCGAAGCTCTACGGGTCGGAGCTCGGCTGGATCGCCGTCGACGAGATGGTCCAGATCCGCGGCGGCCGCGCCTACGAGACCGCCGAGTCCCTCGCCCGACGCGGCGAGAAACCGGTGCCGGCCGAGCAGATGCTGCGCGACATGCGCATCAACCGCATCTTCGAGGGCTCGACGGAGATCATGCACCTGCTGATCGCTCGGGAGGCAGTCGACCAGCACCTGAAGGTCGCGGGCGACGTGGTGTTCGGCGACTCCGGCCCGGCCGGCAGGGCGAGGGCCGCCGCGAGGGCCGGCGTGTTCTACGCCTCGTGGTTCCCGACGCTGATGACGGGCGCCGGCCAGCGTCCAGGCTCCTTCTCCGAGTTCGGGACCCTGGCCGGACACCTGCGCTACGTCGAGCGCCACTCGCGCAAGCTCGCGCGGTCGACCTTCTACGCGATGGGCCGCTACCAGGCGCGCCTCGAGCAGAAGGGCCACCTGCTCGGCCGGATCGTCGACATCGGCGCAGAGCTCTACGCCATGGCGTGCGCGTGCGTCTACGCGGACACCATCGCGCGCGGGGACCCCCGACGCAGGCAGGAGGCCTTCGAGCTGGCCGACCTGTTCTGCGGCCAGGCCCGGCGTCGGGCCGACCGGCTGTTCACGGAGCTGTGGGCCAACGACGACTCGGCGCAGTACGAGGTGGCCCAGCAGGTGCTGAGCGGCCGCTACGGGTGGTTCGAGCAGGACGTCCTCGACCCGGCGGGCGATGGCCCGATGATGCCGCTGCACAGACAACCGGCCGCCGAGCAGTTCGAGGACGAGCGGGTCGGGACCACGCCGGAGGTGGAGACCGCGGCCGCGCAGTAGCGGAGTCCCACGCCTGAGCGGTGAGCCCCGGGGCGTCGGCGCTCGTTCTCCGCTCGCCGACAGAGTCAGGAGCCGACGGCCACGGTCCCTCGGCCGCACGCCGTCCGGCCCGAGACGCGTACCAGGACCACGCCGGACGCCGTCGTCCGCGCCCCGGCCGTGCCGCTCGGTCCCGGCGATGCCGGACGAGCGGCACGGCTCCCGGTCAGGCGGTTGCGGGCACCAGTTCGTAGTCGGTGAGATCGAGTTCGGCGGTGCGTGCCCGGTAGTCCTCGACGCTGCCGGACCAGTTGTTCGTGATGCGGCCGTCCGGCGTCTTGTACCAGCTGTTGCAGTTCCCGGCGAAGGAGCTGTTCCGGAGCTCGTCCTGCAACTGCGCGTTGTAGTGCTCGAGCACCTCGGGCTTCAGGTCCAGTGCGGCGCCCTTCTGCTGGGCGGCCTGCACGGCCTTGAGCACGTAGTCGAACTGGCACTCGAGCATCGCGATGATCGAGTTGTGGCCGAGGTTGGTGTTCGGGCCGTACAGGATGAAGAGGTTGGGGAACCCGGACACGGTCATCCCAAGGTAGGCCTCCGGAGCCTCCCGCCACGCATCCCGGAGTGAGACGCCCCCGCCGCGTCGCGGCGGCCAGCTCTTCGGGGAGCGGCCGATGATCTCGACGTGTCCGATGAACGACAGCGTCTCGAAACCGGTGGCGTAGATGATCACGTCCATCTCGTGCAGCCGGCCGTCGGCCGTCCGGACCCCGGCGGCCTCGATGCGGTCGATCCGCTCGGTGACCAGGTCGACGTTGTCGCGCATGAGCGCCGGGTAGAAGGTGTCGGCGATCAGCAGCCGCTTGCAGCCGATCGGGTACTTCGGCCAGAGCTTCTCGCGCAGCTCGGGGTCGGGGACCTGGGACTCCAGGTGTTCCCGGGCGAGCCGGGTGAACTCCTGGGCGACCGGGTTGTCCTCGAGCTTCATGGCGCCGATCCAGCCCTCGTGCTCCCAGTAGAACCCGTCGCGGCTCTCCCGCAGCTTGTCCGGGTCCTCGAGGAACATCCGCCGCTCCTCCTCGGTGTACGGGCGGTCCAGCCGGGGGACGCAGTAGTTCGGCGTCCGCTGGAACACCGACAGGTGCCCGGCCACCTCGGCGACCTCGGGGATGAACTGGACGGCGCTGGCACCGTTGCCGATGCTGGCCACCCGCTTGCCCGTCAGGTCGACGTCGTGCCGCCACCTCGCCGAGTGCCACGAGATGCCGTCGAAGTGTTCCCGGCCCTCGATGCCCTTGAAGCTGGGCCGGTTGAGCTGCCCCCACGCCGCCACGAACGCCCGCGCCCGCACCTGCTCCCCGGTGAGGGTGGTGATGAGCCAGTGCCCGCTGTCCTCCAGCCACACCGCCTCGGTCACCTCGGCGTTCAGCCGGATGTGGTGGTTGAGGCCACGCCGGGCGACCAGCCGCTCGATGTTGGCCTGGATCTCCGGCTGCAGGGCGAAGACCCGGCTCCAGTCCGGCTGCTCGTCGAAGGAGAACCAGTACAGGTGCGACTGCACGTCGCAGCTGGCGCCGGGATAGCTGTTGTCCCGCCAGGTGCCGCCGACGCGGTCCTCCTTCTCCAGGATGACGAAGGACTCCTCGCCGGCCATCTTCAGCTTCATGCCCATGCCCAGCCCGGCCAGGCCGGCTCCCAGGATGGCGACCTCGTAGACCTCGGTGTCCATGGGTTCCCCTTCTGTGTCGTACTCGTGCGGAGCGGGTCCACTGTCGGATGGGTGCCCTCGCTCTCGGCGGTGGGCGTCTGCACCGCCGGACGGGGCGGCGGTCAGTCCTCGAGGGGGTGCTCGGTGAGGAAGTCGCTGACGACGCCCGCCAGGTCCTCCGGCCGTTCCAGGTGCAGGCAGTGGCTCGAGCCGGGCCCGGTGAGCAGTTCGTACCGAGCGCCGGGGATCCGGTCGGCCACCGCCTCGGCCTGCCACGGTGGGGTGAGCAGGTCCTGCTCACCCACGACGACCAGGGTGGGCGCGGTGATGCCGCCGAGCCGGTCGAGCGTGTCGTGTGCCAGGTCCGCGTCCCACTGCTCCGTCGTGACCGCCATCTGCTCCTCGTCCTGCGGGAAGAAGGGCGCCATCGGTTCCAGGAGCTGCGGGAAGTCGGGGCGGTCGAGGATCTGCGGTGAGAAGGCGAGGCCGGCGACCGTCAGCGCTGCCTCCATGTCGCGGGTCGCGTAGGGGTGCCGCAGCGCGGTGAAGATGCTGCGCTGGAAGCCGTCGCAGCGGCCCCACGTGGCGTAGAGGACGGCTGTGGCGACCTGCTGCGGGTGGGCGAGCGCCATCTCCTGGGCCACCGCCGAGCCGAGCGACCAGCCGAGGACGTGCGCCTCCGGCACCTCCAGGGCCTCCAGCAGGGCCGACGCGTCCTCGGCCATGGACGCTGCGGTGACGGGTCCCTCGCCGCGTTCGCTGCCGCCGAGCCCTCGGTTGTCGAAGGCGATGACCCGGAACCGCTCGGCGAGGCGCGGGACCTGCTCCGCCCACAGCCCGATCGCCCCCGACGTCCCCATGACCATCAGGAGCGGCTCCCCCTCCCCGGTGGTCTCGTAGTGCAGGCCGACACCGGTACGGACCTGGGTGAGGGGCATGCCATGACCATGCCCCTCTCTCCCCGGCCGGGGCTTGAAGCCCCGGGTGGCCCGGTTTGAAGGAACGTGCGGGGGACGGGCCGCACGTCGGCTGTCCGACGGAGCAGCGGATCGGCGACTGTCGTGACCCGCGTCACCGGACCTACTCTCTGAGCAGGTCGTCGGCGTCGATGCCGGGGCGGACCCGGAGGCCCACCATGGCGCAGCAGTTGATAGCCCCCGACCAGCTGCCGGCCTGGGTGCCCGGACGGCTGACCGTCCACAACCCCGACGTCGGGTGGGACGGGTTGTCGGTCCGCGGGTACCGCTACGGGCCGTCGGACGTCGCCGTTCCGCCACTGCGCGACTACACGATCGTCGCCTACCGGCGGGGCACCACCCCGATGCGCCGGTGCGTCCACGCGCGCTGGGCGGCCGAGGACCTGCGCCCGGGCGACGTCTCGCTGCTCACCCGCGCCGCCGAGTCCCACTGGGTGTGGCCCCGGGACATCGAGGTCGTGCACGTCTACCTGACGCACGCCGAGCTGGCCGCGACGTGTCGCCAGATGTACGAGCGGGACGTGGACGACATCGAGCTGCACGACACCGTCAAGGCCGGCGACCCGGCGATCCACCGCACCGTCATGCAGATCGCCCAGGAGGCCGCGCAGGGCGCCGCCGGGAGCAAGCTGATGGTCGACTCGCTGTCCTGCCAGCTCGCCGTGCAGCTCCTGCGGAACCACGCGCACGTCCTCTTCCGGGGATCCGGCGGCTCCGACGGGCTCACCTTCGCGCAGGACCGGGAGGTCCGCGACTACATCCACGACCACCTGGCCGAGACCATCTCCCTGGACGACCTCGCCGCCGTCGCCGGACTGAGCCGCTTCCACTTCACCCGCAAGTTCCGCACGACGATCGGCACGACGCCTCACGCATTCGTCCTGCAGCAGCGCGTGGAGCGCGCCCGCACGCTGCTGGAACGCACCGGCACCTCCCTGCTCGACATCGCAGCGAACTGCGGTTTCGCCGACCAGCCGCACCTGACCCGCGAGTTCAAGAAGCGGATCGGCGTCACGCCGGGCCGGTACCGGAGCCGACAGCGGTGACGGCTCGTGCGGGAGTGCCAGCGGGCGAGTGGTGCGCAGAACGGGTCGAGGGGCGTGCACGGCCCGAGTGGTGACCCACCACGGCGGCCGGGGAGGGCGGCGGGTCCTCCACGCGCACCACGAGTGCGACGCCGTCAGGACCGGCTCGCTGCCAGCGCGGCCAGGTGCTGCGCCTTGTCCGCCTCGGGCAGGAAGCTCGCGCGGAAGCTGTTCTCGGCCAGCCGGCGCCGATGCGCGGGGGTGAGTCCCAGGGCGCGCGAGGTGGCGACGACGTTGTCGTGGAGGTAGCCGCCGAAGTAGGCGGGGTCGTCGGAGTTCACCGTGGCGACCAGGCCCTCGTCGAGCATCCGGCGCAGTGGGTGCTCGACGAGCCGGTGGACGCAGCGCAGGGCCACGTTCGACAGCGGGCACACGGTCAGCGGCACCTGTTCCTCGCGCAGCCGGGCCACCAGCGCGTCGTCCTCCAGGCTGCGGATGCCGTGGTCGATCCGCTCCACCCCGAGCCTGTCCAGCGCCGACCGGACGTAGCCGGGCGGCCCCTCCTCACCGGCGTGCGCCACGCGGCGCAGGCCCTCGTCGGCGGCACGGGCGAAGACCCGCTCGAACAGCTCGGGTGGCCGGCCGAGTTCCGCGCTGTCGAGCCCGACGCCGATCACCAGGTCGCGGTACGGCAGCAGCCGCGGCAGCAGCTCCTCGGCCTCGGCCGGATCGCGGTCGCGGAGGAAGCAGGCGATCAGTCGAGCGGTGATCCCGTGCCGCTCCTCGCTTCCGCGGAACGCCTCGTCCAGGCCTTCCACGACGGCCTCGAGCGGGATCCCGCGGGCCAGGTGTGCCTGCGGGTCGAAGAACACCTCGGCGTGCCGCACCCCCTGCGCCGCCGCCCGGGCCAGGTAGGCCTCAGCGAGGTCGGTGTAGTCCTGCGGCTGCCGGAGCACGGCGGAGAGCTCGTAGTACAGGTCCAGGAAGGACTGCAGGTCGCGGAAGTCGTAGGCGCGCCGCAGCTCGTCCAGGCCGGCGAAGCGCAGCGGCACGCGGTTGCGGGCGGCCAGGGACAACGCCAGCTCGGGCTCCAGCGTGCCCTCGATGTGCACGTGCAGCTCGGCGGTGGGCAGCGGCGCCGGGTCGGCCACCGCGTCCGGCCTGCTCGACGGCGCCATGGTCGGGAACGTAGCGGGACGGGACCCGTCGCACCACGGTCGCCGTCTGCCCGGATGCCGGTCCGGCCGCCGATCCGACCCCAGTGCCGGCTACCGGTGGCCTCGGCACCCGTGCCCGGCCCGGGCGGCAGCTCACCGGCCCCGGCCGGTGAGCCGGCGGGCCGCAGCGGTCACCCCGGCCGGGGACTGCGCGTGTCGACCCCGGCGCGCGCGGCCGTCCTCCAGCGTGGCGGCGCCGGGTGCCGCGCGGATCAGCCGCTGATCCGCTTGTAGACGTCGGGCGGGGCCGCGCCGCCGGCGACGATCGCCGCGGACCACTCGTCGAGCCGCCGGGTGAGCGTGGGCAGCTCGGGGCCGATCGCGTCCAGGACCGGCGCGAGGGCGGCCTCGGTCTGCTGCTCGATGCCGTCGCGCAGCCGCCTCCCCCGCTCGGTGAGCGCCCCGTCGGCGACCAGCCCGCGCCGCACGAGGTCGGCGTCCGCCTCGGCCATCGCCTCGGCCGACCAACCGCGGGTGCCCGCGTACTCGGTGTGCGTCCAGCCGACCCAGTACTCGGTCATCAGGTTCATCTGCACGCCGGTGAGGTCCGCGGCGACGTTGGCGGCCAGGTGGACGTCCCCCCGGTACTCGCGCAGCATCACCGCGGCGTGCCAGAGCTGGCCGAGGGGGTCGTCCGGCCAGGGCAGCGACACGAGGCCGGCGAAGAGCGGGCGGCCGACCAGGTGCTGCGCGGCGACGTCGGTGCCGCGGCGCAGTGCGGCGACCGCGTCCGTCACGTCGGCGTCCGGGAGCAGTGCGCGCAGCGACTCCACCGCCCCCTGTTCACGTGCGGCGAGCACGGCGTCGCGGGTGGCCTTGCTGCGCGCCTCCTCGTAGAGCCCGGTGATGAGCCCCGGCTCGAAGACACCGAAGGCCGCCACGACCACCGGAGCGGTCGGCTCGCCCATCGGCGCGGCTCGCGCCCAGACGTAGCCGGTGAGGAAGTCCAGCCCCAGGGCGGACAGCCGCTCGTTGAGCTGCCGGCCCCAGATGCTGATGGTCGCGATCGGCTCCGCGGCGTCGCGCAGCCTGCGGGCAGGGGTGTCGGGGACCCCGGCAGGATGCCGTTCGGAGTCGGGGGGAGCGAGGAAGACCTGCTGCGCCTGGGCAAAGTCCACGCCTGGATGGTGCCCCGTCCAGCAGGGCCCGACCATGCGTTCGGCGCCGCGCTCGCCGCCCGGGCTGCCGGTCAGGCGATGCGGCGCACGCGATCGACCGACAGCCCGCTGTCGTCGAGCAGTTCGGGGACCCGGGCGGCGAAGTCGCGGAGGTGCGGCGCGTCCAGGTGGGTGTCCAGGTCGGTGTCGGACTCCCAGTTCTCGTAGAAGAGGAAGCGGTCGGGGTCCACGATGCTCTGGTGCAGGTCGTAGGCGACGTGCCCCTGCTCCCTGCTGGTGGTCTCGACCAGCGCCTCCAGCGCCGCTCGCAGCTCGTCCCGCTTGCCCAGGGCCGCACGCATGTGGGCGATGACGGTGAGCAGGTCGCGCCGATCGTCAGTGGGAGTGGGCACGGGTCACCTCCGGGGGATCCGGTAGCCGCTGGCAGGGCGAGAGGTGGTCGACCTCAGGGCCGGGACGCCGACGCCGCAGGCCGGGACGCTGACGCCGCAGGCCGGGACGGGGCAGCACCGCTGCTGCCGTGGGGCCAACGGGTCGCGGGGCTAGATTGCGGCCGTGACTGCTGCTGGGAGCGTGGCCGACGGCGTCCCCGCGCACGACGTGGCCCACCGGATGGCCGAGGCGGCCGGCGCCTGGTTGGACGGCCTGGACGCCGAGCAGCGACGGATCGCGGTCGGAGCGGCGCCGGGGGACGACCCCTCGGACGCCGAGCGCCGGCGCTGGTTCTACACCCCCACCGACCACGGCGGCCTGACGTTCCACGCCCAGCAGCCGGCCCAGCAGCGGGCGGCGATGGGGCTGGTCGCCACGGGGTTGTCCACGCCCGGCTACGTCACGGTGGCGACGATCATCGGCTTGGAGAACGTGCTCGACCAGGTCGAGGGCTTCGTCACCCGGTTCGACCGGGAGCGCGGCCGCGATCCCGGCCTGTACTACCTGCGCGTCTTCGGCGAGCCGGGCGGCAGCGGGGTGTGGGGGTGGCGGTTCGGCGGGCACCACGTCTCGCTGAACAACCTGGTCGTGGACGGCGCGCTCGTGTCGACGACGCCGTGCTTCCTCGGTGCCGACCCCGCCACGTCGCCGCTGCTCGGCGGTGCGGTCAACCGGCCGCTGGCCCGCGTCGAGGACCTCGCGCGGGACCTGGTCCGCTCGTTGCCACCGGAGCTCGCGGCCCGTGCCGTACTGCTGCCGAAGGCGCCTCCGGACCTGGTCACCGCCAACCGCACCGTCGTGTCCCCGGGGGACCGGGTCGTCCCGCTCGCCGGCATCTGGCGGGACGAGCGGTTCCCGGACGCCGGCGAGCAGGCCGAGCTGCAGGCGCTCAGCGATGCGATCGACGAGGCCGCCGGCTACGAGGACGCCGACCACGCGGCCCTGGAGTACACCGCCGAGCCGCGGGGCGTGCCGGCGTCCGAGCTGGACGCCGAGCAGCGCGGGATGCTGCGGGCAGTCCTGGGGACCTACCTCGAGCGCGTGCCGCCGGAGGTGTCCCCGGTGCGTCGCTACGACGACGAGACCGCGCTCGACGCCGTCCACGTCGCCTGGGCCGGTCCGACGACCCCCGGGGCGCCGCACTACTACCGCCTGCAGGGACCGCGCCTGCTGGTCGAGTGGGACAACACGCAGCGCGGCGCCAACCACGCGCACTCCGTGTGGCGCGACCCCGGCTCCGACTTCGGCCTCGACGTGCTCGCCCGGCACCGCGCGGCGCACCACGGCTGACCCGACCTGCCCGTGGCGCGTCCCGGCCCGGCGGTGCGCTCGAGCGGCCGCGGCGGGGGTCCCGACGAGGCTCCCGGCGACCGTGCGGGCCCCGGCCGGCCCGCCGACACTGATGACCCGACGGCTGCCGAACACGGTGGGGGTGCCATGACCGAGGGGGTGTGGCTGGAGGCGGCGCTGAACGGTCCGTGGACCCGGCAGCGGCAGCCGGGGATCCCGGTGACCCGGGCGGAGATCGTCGAGCAGGCGGTCGCCTGCGCGGACGCCGGAGCGGCGATTGTCCACCTGCACGCCTACGACGAGGGCTCCGGCCGTCCGAGCGAGGCGTACGACCTCTACGCACCGGTCTTCGAGGCGGTCCGCAGCCGCCGCGACGTCATCTGCTACCCCACCGTGCCGATGGGCCCGCGCCCGTCGCAGGGACCGGCCGAGGCGCGGGCGCGCTACGAGGTGGTGGAGCGGTTGGGCCGTGCCGGCGTGATCGAGTGGAGCGTCGTGGACCCCGGGTCGGTCACCCTGGCGACCTTCGCGGAGCTGCGCGACGGCGAGGACGGTTTCCTCTACGCCAACTCGGCCTCGGACGTGCGCACCGGGCTGGAGCTGTGCGGCGAGCACGGCCTGGTGCCCAGCTACGCCATCTACGAGCCGGGCTTCCTGCGCACCGGCGCGGCTCTGCGTGCCGCCGTCCCCGGCTCGCCGCGCCCGGTCTACCGGTTCATGTTCTCGACGGCGTTCACCTTCGGCCTGCCGCCCACCGGGTGGGCGCTGGACAGCTACCTGCGCCTGCTGGACGCGTCGGATCCCGGGGCATCCTGGATGATCGCCGGTCTCGGCGTTGAGCTCGACGGGCTCCGGGACGTCGCCATGGCGCTCGGCGGCCACCTGCGCGTGGGGCTGGAGGATGCACCGCTCGGCTGCACCAGGACGAATGCGGAGCTGGTCGCCGAGGCCTGCCGCGCCGTGCAGCAGGCGGGCCGGCCGCTCGCCACCGCCTCGGAGGTCCGCCGGGCCACGTCCGGGGCAGCGCGGGCCTGACGAGAGGGGTGCACCGACGATGACGACCATCGCCATGGGGCTGACCGTCCCGGAGGATCCGGCGACCCCGGGGACCATCGACACCGCGCAGTCGGAGGACGTGGCATGAGCAGGTGGCACGCGCAGCAGTGGACGGTGGTCGAGGCGATCGAGCGCCCGCCGGCTGAGGCGGTCACGGCCCTGGCGGCGTTCGCCACCACCCAGATCGCCGACTGCGGTGGGCCGGTGGGGGTGGTCGGGCCCGGGCTCGGCCGGATCGCCGGGGGAGCGGAGTTCTGCGGCCCCGCGGTCACGGTCTGGACCAAGCCGGGGGACATCCTCTTCGTGCTCAAGATGCCCGACCTGACCCAGCCCGGGGACGTGGTCGCCGTCGACGGTGGGGGCAGGGCGGACGCCGCCGTCCTCGGCGACATCGTCGCGGGAGCCCTCGCCAGGAGAGGCGTCGTGGGTGTCGTGGTCGACGGGGCGGTGCGCGACGTCGAGGGGATCGACGAGGTCGGCCTCCCGACGTTCGCGCGCAGCACCCATCCCGCCACAGGGTCCAACGAGGGGCCGGGGGCCATCAACGTCCCGGTGCAGGTCGGTGGGGTCGTGGTGCACCCCGGTGACGTGGTCCGCGGGGACGCCAGCGGTGTCGTCGTCGTCCCGCGGGAACACCTCGACACCGTGATCGCCATGACCCGCGCGGTCGAGCAGCGGGAGGTCGCATGGCGGCAGGCCGTGGCGGACGGCGTCAGCATCGCGACGGCGACCGGGGCGGACGCCGTCATCGCTGAGCGGGGCGACGCAGCCGCGACTCCGCTCCCGTGAGCACGCACCGCGACCGCGCTTCCCGTCCGCCGGCACGTGCACCCCGCCGGGGGAGAGCTGCCGACCGCTCCGCGGCCCTGCTCCAGGAGTGATCCGAGGACCGCAGGGCCACGGGGTGGCCGCGGGCGCTGCCGCGCCCGTCCTCGTCGAAGCGGAGGCCAGCACGTCGCCGCCGCGCAGCCCCTCACGAAGGTCGGTCGAACACCGCGAAGCACTTGTTGGAGTTGAAGACGTCCGTCTCGACGAAGGTGGACCAGCTCGGCGTGCAGCCCAGCTCGGCCATCGCCCCGAGCAGGCAGAACCAGTTGAGCATCTCGTGCTGGCCGGCGGCGACGACGTCCTCGGTGGTGACCTCGAGCCAGGATCCGTAGTCGCCGGCTGCCAGTGCGGTGTAGAGCCTCCGGTCGGCGGCCGTGTCCGGGCGCAGGTGCCAGGCTTCGTCCACGAGGAAGGCGTGCGACCAGCTCGACGACGCCACGAGTGCCACTCGATGCGGCCCGTCGCGCAGCGCGGCGGCCAGTGCACCACCGAGCGCGTAGCAGCGGGCTGGACTGGGACCCGGCGGGTCGAGTCGCTCGCCCGCGATGTCGGCACAGCGGACCCTGCCGCCCTTGCGGGCGATCACGTGCCGGCCGTAGCAGTTCACCGCGATCGGCACCACGGGATAGGGGAACCGGGTGCCGGCGTGCTCGTAGTCGAGGAAGAGCTGGGTGTTGACGAAGGCGTGCGGGAACGGGGCGTCGGCCGGCTTGCGGTAGGCGTAGGCCACGTCGAAGCCGGTCTCGAGCAGGGCCGTGGCGATCTCGCGGCCGATGTCGGGCGCGCCGCGCACGGTGAAGGTCAGATCGCCGGGGAGACCCCAGGCGTTGGGCTTGCCGCGGGCGGCCGACCTGGCCAGCGGCCGGACCTCCAGGTCGTCGTAGGCCAGCACGCAGAACGCCGGGACGAGCTCCTCCCGGAAGATCTCGTACTGGTCGTCGCCCCAGACCACCACGACGTCCGGGGCGAACGCGTCCAGCGCGGCCCGACAGCGGGCGAGACCCGCGCACAGCGCGGCGCGGTGCCGGGCCGCCGCGGCCGTGCCTCCGTCGTCGCCCCACTCGGTGCGCATCAACTCCGGCCACGACGTCGGCTCCTTGTGCTCGGCCGGGATGTCGGGATCGGACAACGTCCACCGCAGGACGTCGGCCATGTCCTCGTCGGTCCCGATCAGCGGCGGGTAGTGCGTCAGGCCGATGCCCAGGATGTCTCCCACGGCGAGTTCTCCTGTTCGATCCGAGGGTCTGTGTGCGCCGCCTGTTCGCCAGGCGACGCGAGAGGTGGCTCAGGAGTGCGGACGTCGCACCGGCGGTCCCCTGCGCGAGTGGGTGGTCCCGGCTGGGCAGGAGCCGCGGCCACGGCCGGGTCCCGACGGGGGCACCTGAGCCGGCTGGTGGGTCGCGGCGGTGCGGGTGCTCAGATCCGCGTGACGAAGTCGGCGATGAGCGCGGCCGCGCACTCCGGCTGCTGCACGTGCAGCAGGTGGTTCGCACCGGTCAGCGTCGCCCCCTCCACCCGGGGCAGCCACGAGCACAGCAGCTCGCCACCCGCCCGGAACACCGGCAGGGTGTCGGACCCGAGGACGTGGAGCGCCGGACGGACGACGGCCGCCGCCTGTTCGGCTCCGAACCGCCACGCGGGAGCCGATGGGACGTCGGAGTCGAACGCGGCGGCCGCGTCGACCGCCGCCTGGTCCGGCCCACCAGGGACCGTGCGGCTCATCTCCTCCCGCCAGTCCGGGCCACCCACGAACGACCAGAAGCCGTCGACCGCTGCGGCGTCGTCGCCCGCCCGGTGCATCGCGACGAAGCGACCCAGCTCGCTCCGCAGGGGTGCCTTGTCGGCCTCGCGGAACACCGCGGGTTCGAGCAGGACCAGACTGCGCACCAGCTCCGGGTGGTCGACGGCCACCTGCAGAGCCACGCAGCCGCCGTAGGAGTGGCCCACGAGGTGCGCTCTCGGGACACCGAGCGCCGTCAGCAGGGCCACGCAGTCGGCGGCGTGCTCCTCGATCGAGGTGCAGCGCCCCTGCCGAGGACCGCTCCCGCCGTAACCACGGCGGCGGTAGCGGATGAGCCGATGAGTGCCGGCGGACGCCAGCTCCTCGACCACCGGTGCGAAGGTGTCCGCCACGCCGAGGCCGTGGATGAACACGACCGCGTCCCCCGACCCCCGCACGTCCGCCTCGAGCTCCGCCACGCCGGCCGTGACCCGCTCCATCGTGCGCACCGGCACCCCAGGTGGTTGCTGACCCGCACGCCTCGGGTGCAGGTCCGGGGTGCGAACTCCCTCGGTCATGCTCTCGCCCCTCACGCGTCCTCGGACCGGTCGCGGTCCGCAACGGTCTGGAGACGGAGGTCGCGGAGGGGAGTGAGGTGTCCCTCGCACCCACCCAGGACCTCCGTCGTCGGGACCCAGCCCGACGACAGGACGGTGGCTGCTCGCGATAGCGGTCGGCTTGCGGAGTGGTTGCGGTCGGCGTCGAGCTCCGTCGGAACGACGCCACGACCTGCTCCTGGACCTCGAGGCTCCGTCCTGCCTCGCGGTCGCCGGGGCGAGGGCGAGCAGCTCCCCGACTCAGGGCTCGGTGCGGGGACGGGGGGCGGTGCCGGCGGCCTCGGTGAGGTACGGGATGGTCGGGTGGTGCGGGCCGAGGACCCGGCAGCAGCGCTGCAGCGTGGCCTGACCCAGGGTGCCGGCGGGCTCGGCGTCGCCCAGCCGGGCCAGGGCGACGGCTAGGGCGGTCGCCGCCCACAAGGCGATCACGTGGTCCGGGTCGAGCACCCGGTGGCAGCGTCCGAGGGTGTCCTGGCCGAGGGTGCGCGCGGGCTCGACCTCGCCGAGGTGGACCAGGGCGAGGGTCAGGGCGGCGGCCGCCAACAGGGTCGTCGCGTGGTCCGGGCCCAGCGCTCGGCGGCAGCGCCGCAGGGTGTCCTGGCCGAGGGCGCGGGCGGGCTCGACCTCGCCGAGGTGGACCAGGGCGAGGGTCAGGGCGGCGGCCGACCACAGGGTCCTCGCCTGGTCCGGGCCGAGGACCCGGCGGCAGCGCCGCAGGGTGTCCTCGCCCAGGGCACGGGCGGGCCCGACGTCGCCCACCTCGACCAGAGCGCGGGCCAGGACGGTCGCCGCGTGCAGGGTGGTGGGGTGGTCCGGGCCCAGCACCCGGCGGCAGCGCCGCAGGGCGTCCTCGGCCAGGGGACGGGCCGACCCCGCCTTCCCCAGCCCGAGCAGGGCGTGGGCCAGGACGGTCGCTGCGTGCAGGGTGGTGGGGTGGTCCGGGCCCAGCACCCGGCGGCAGCGGCGCAGGGCGTCCTCGGCCAGGGCGCGGCCCGGCTCCACCTCGCCCAGCTGGACCAGGGCACGGGTGAGGCTGCTGGCGGCGCTCAGCGTGTCGGGGTGGTCGGGGCCGAGCTCCTGCCGCCAGTGGTCGAGCAGCTGCTCGGCGACGGCTCGGCTGCCGGAGCTGTCCCCGCGCGCTTGCAGGTGGCGGCTGAGGTCCAGGGCCAGTCGTCGGCCGCCGGGATGGTGAGCACTCAGTGGGACGGTGGCCAGTACGTGCGCGGCGAGCTGGGCGTAGGCAGCCCGGCTGACCGGATCCTCCGGGTCGCCGGGGGATGCGGCGGCGAGCAGCGCAACCACGTGGTGCGTGGTGGTCTGCTGGCGGTCGGTGGACAGCTGGCGGCGGATGACCGCCTGCACGAGCCGGTGCACCTGGAAGCCGCCGGGGGAGCGGCGGGCCAGGGAGTACCCGACCAGCGCCCCGACGGTGTCGGCCAGGGCGTCGGGGTCGGCGGCGGCGCTGCGCAGCGGCTCGTCCAGCAGCTCCGGGTGGTCGCCGAAGAGGGTCAGGGGGACGGGTTCGGGCGCCAGGTGGGCGGCCAGCTGCAGCAGCTGCACGGCGGCCGGGTCCTCGTGGCGCAGCCGCTCCAGCGACAGCTCCCAGGTGGTGTCGAGCCGCCCGGCATAGCCCACCACCTCACCGCGGTCGAGCAGATCGGCGCGGTGGGCGCGGAAACGGCGCAGGTAGTCCGCCGCCGGTAGCGCGGTCTGCTCCAGGTAGCCGGCGGCCTGCGCCGCGGCCAGCGGCAGGTCGCCGAGTTCGGCGGCGAGGGCGTCGGCCGACTCGTCGTCCAGCCCGGGGATCCGGGCCCGCAACAGCGCGATGGTCTCCGCGCGGGTTAGCACGTCGACCTCCAGCCGCCCGCCGAGGGCGCCCCAGCCGGGGGAGCGGGAGGTGATGAGCACGTGCCCGCCGCCGCCGGGCCGGAGATCGGCGACGTCGGCCGGCCGCTCGGCGTTGTCGAAGACCAGCAGCCAGCGATCCCGGCCGCGCAACTCCGCGAGCAGCCGGTCCACCGTGTCGGCGACCGTGGCCCCGGCCGGCACGTCCAGCCGAGCGGCGAGGACGGCCAACTGGTCGGGGATGAGCACCGGCTGCTCGGCGTCGATCCACCACACCAGCTCGTAGTCGGCGGCGAACCGGTGCGCGTACTCGAGCGCCAGCTGGGTCTTGCCCACTCCACCCATCCCGTACAGGGCCTGCACCACCAGCGTGGTCCCACCGGCGCCCAGCCGTCGGCGCAGCTCGCGGAGCACGCCCTCGCGGCCGGTGAAGCGCGGATTGCGGGGCGGCACCCGCCACACCCGCGGCAGGGCGCCGGGGAGCCCCGGCCGGCCGCCGGACCCCGGCGGGCACCACGGTTCCCGGCCGGCCGGGTCGTCGTCGGCCTGGGGGACTCCTCCTCCGGCGAGAGAGGGGTCCTGGGTCAGGACGGCGGTCTCCAGGCGGCGCAGCTCCGGGCTGGGGTCGATGCCGAGCTCGTCGGCCAGGGTGGCCCGCAGCTGCTGGTAGGCGCCCAGCGCGTCGGCCTGGCGCCCGCAGCGGTAGAGAGCGGTGATCCGGTGGGCCCACAGCCGCTCCCGCAGCGGCTGCGTCCGGCACAGCAGCTCCAGCTCGCCGACCAGCTCGGTGTGCCGGCCGCAGCCCAGATCGGCCTCGATGCGGGCCTCCACCGCGGCCAGTCGCGCCTCCTCCAGCCGGGCCGACTCGGCCTGCAGCGCCGCACTGCCGGTCTCGGCCAGCCGGTCGGCCCGCCACAGCGCCAGGGCCTCGCCCAGCGTGGCGGCCGCCGCCCGAGGGCGCCCGGCCGCCAGCTCCGCCTGCCCCCGGGCGCTGAGCCGTTCGAACAGCTGCGTGTCGACCTCTGCGCCGGCGAGGAGATAGCCCGGCGCCCGGGTCTGCACCACGTCCCGCGCCCCGGCCCCGGCCAGCGCCTTGCGCACCCGCGCCACCAGGACCCGCAGCGACGCCTCCGCCGAGACCGGGGGTTCGGGGCCCCACAACGCCTCGATCAACGACTCTGTCGGCACCATGCGTCCGGCGTGCAGCGCCAGCAGCACCACCAGGGCGCGCTCCTTGCGCCCGCTGATGGCGACGGGGGTCGCGTCGTAGAGGACCTCCAGCGGCCCCAGCACCCGGATCCGGACCGGCCCGGCCGCTGAGGGGGACGGCGCCGGGCGGCACGGCGACGAAGAGGGGGCGGTCATCGCGGCGGGACCTCCGGCCGTGTGTCGCAGGGATCCTGCAGAACAGACCCCGGCGACGACCTGCTGATACCTGTCGAGGCAGACCTCGATCCCCACGGACGGACGGGTTCGCTGCGGCCGGCACGGGTCCACCAGCCTGCACGTCGCTCCAGTGCCTCGATCGCGGTCCCGCCGAAAAGCGCGTGGTGGCCTCTTCCGCGCCAGGGTCGCCGACAATTCCCCCGGCCGTCTGCGCTGTTTCCACGGGCGTCACCATGCGGCTCTTCCGGTGTTCTCCGAATGGCTGGAGAACACGTCGTCACCGAGGTGGCCATCCCTACCATCTCGGGGGACCAGCCCGTCCATCCCGGGGGAACAACCGCTGCCAGGGACTGCGGGCGGGTGCCGCTGCGAGGCGGCGGGTGGGGAGATCCCCTCGATGACGCGCTCGGCGGCTGCAGATGGGACAACCGTGTAGGTGTGCGACTCGGTCACCGACGACGTCCGGCCGGCGCGGCATGCACTCCAGCCGTCGTCGGTGTCATACCCGGCGGGTGAGGAAGCAGGATCCCGATCCACCTCACGGCGTCAGAGCGCATTCGGATGTGGGCGCCCAAGCCGGAGGACCCATCCCGGAACTCGGCACCTGACACGGAACGAGGTGGTCGCCTGACGGGCGTCCCTCCACGAGATCACGGCGGGATCGCGCCGAGATCCACCTCGTCCGCCATTCTGGCACGGAATCCACGCGCAGCCCCCGGTCGATTCGCGTTGTTCTCGGGTGGATCGACCGGACACGCCTCCAGGAGGCGGCTGCCCGGACGACGATGCGACGAATGGACCCGATGCGCCCCAGCTGCCATGGTGATCACAGACCACGGCGAGTAGCTTTCGACAGCGCCGTCGAGGCTGAGCGACAGCTCTCTTGGCCGAATTGCGCGTCGGCACCAGGCACGGAGTTCACCTGAACACGGGGATCAGTTGGATCAGTGAGTCACTCGCACTCGACCACCCTGGGAGTCGGCATGATCCGCACCGATGTGCTGGGCGGTCGCGTCCGCGCTGCACTCGCGACCGTCGTCACCGCGGCACTGGGCGTGGCCCTGCTGGCGCCGCCCGCCCACGCCACGCCGTCGGCGAGCCGTTCCGTCGTCGCCGCAGCTGATGTGCTGTGGTCGGCATGTCGGGACGGCTTCGAATGTGCCACGGTGCCGGTCCCGCTCGACCACGGCGACCCGCAGGGCATGCAGATCGGCATCTCGGTGATCCGGCTGCCTGCGGGAGAACCCAGCCGGCGCATCGGCTCCCTGCTGATCAACCCCGGTGGCCCCGGCGGATCCGGGGTCGACTTCGTCCGCGCGGTCGCCAAGGTCCTGCCGCTGGAGTTGCGGGCCAGCTTCGACATCGTCGGGTTCGATCCCCGCGGGACCAACCGCAGCACACCGCTGCGGTGCTTCGACACCCTGGGACAGGCGATCGCGACCCTGCCGCCGTTCCCGTATCCGGACCTCCCGGACGAGGAGGGAGTCCAGCGGGCGTCCGACGACGAGCTCGCCGGCGCATGCGCCGGGCACGGCGGTGCCATCCTCGACCACATGTCCAGCGCCGACGCGGCCCGCGACATGGACCTGCTGCGTGGGGCGCTCGGCGACCAGGAGCTGACCTACTGGGGCCTGTCCTACGGCTCGGTGCTCGGGCAGACCTACGCCAACCTGTTCCCGACGCGGGTCCGCGCCCTCGTCGTCGACGGCGTCGTCGACCCGATCGCCTGGACCACCGGCCACGGCGAGGAGGCCGTGAGCACTCCGGTCGGCACCCGCATCGGCAGCGCCGACGGGTCCGAGCGCACCCTCGACGAGTTCTTCCGGCTGTGTGATGCCGCCGGTCCGGACTGCGCTCTCTCCGGGGATGCGAGCGGCCGGTATGCGGCACTGGCCGAGCGACTGCGCGGGCACCCGGCCGACATCACCGACCCGGTCACCGGCGAGGCGTTCACCGTGACCTACAACGACCTGATCGCCGTGACGGTGGGCGTGCTGTACGCCCCGTTCATCTGGCCGGACTTCGCCTCCCTCCTCGTCGATCTGGAGCAGCAGCTCTCCCCGCCTGAGCTGGGGCGGCGCCTGGCCGTGATCCGCACCGAGCTCGGGTTGGATGCCGCCGTGCAGGAGCCGTACCCGAACGTCGTGGAGGCCTCGCCCGGCGTCACCTGTTCCGACAGCGTCAACCCGCGGTCCTTCGCGACGTGGCAGTCGGCCGCCGACAGCGCCGAGGCCCGGTACGGCCGGTTCGGCCGGGTGTGGAGCTGGAGCTGGAGCGCCTGCCGGTCGTGGCCGGGCAGCGCCGGGCAGGACCGTTTCCCGGGTCCGTGGACGGCACCCACGTCCTCGCCTGTGCTGGTCGTCGGGAACTACTTCGACCCGGCCACCCCTCACCACGGCGCTGTGGCGGCGTCGCAGCTGCTCCCCGGTTCGCGACTGCTGTCCTACGCCGGATGGGGGCACACCGCCTACTCCAGCGCCGGCAACTTCTGCGTGGACAGCCACGTCACCCGATACCTGGTGACCGGTGAACTGCCTGCGGCGGGCACCGTGTGCGAGCCGGAGGGTTCACCCTTCGGACCGACGTCGGCGGCAACACCGGAGGACACCCGGACCCGGGCCGCCGTGAACGCAGTGGCCGTCCCGGAGGCCGTACGCCGTGCGTTGCACGCCCGGTGACCTGGCAGCGCGACCCTTCGGAGCACTGTTCAGGGTGGGACGAGGAGAGCCGACCGACGCCGCCTGGCCCGGATCGAGCCGATGCTGCCGCCGACCGGGCGTCGGGGCAGCTCGGACGGGTCCTCCGCCGGATCCACGTCCGGCGAGGACGCGCTGCGCGCCCATCGACCAGGCCGCGGACTGCTGACCCTGGACCACGCGGGTGTCGCGAGGCCAGCCGAGGCCGTGGAGCCCAGACGCCCGGACTCCTGACTCGCAGGAACACCGGGGTGAGGCGGTGTCCGCGGGGGGGAGGCGCCACACACGCACACGGCTCGCACCCGACCGCTGACGCGCGTGCGGCGTGCGAGGCGACGCCGCAGCCGCAGGCGCCGACCGGCTACCCGGCTGCCGGCGAACCAGGGGACCGCGGTCGTCGTGCCGTCCATCGACGGCGTCCCGGCCTGGCGCCGGCCGCCAGGAGGTCGCGACCAGCGGCTGCGACGGAATGCTCCTAGGGTCGCCGTCGAGACGCACCGCCACCCGAGACCCAGAGCCCGGATCCACGAGAGAGGGCCTGCATGAGGATCACTGCCGCCGTCGTCGACGAGCTGCACGGCCCCTTCGTCGTCCAGGAGGTCGAGCTCGACGAGCCCGGCCCCGGGGACGTGCTGGTCAGGGTGGCCGCCACCGGGTTCTGCCACACCGACGGCATCGCCCGCGACGGCGACCTGCCCTTCCCGCTGCCCGGCGTGCTCGGCCACGAGGGCGCCGGCACGGTGGTGGCGGTGGGGGAAGGGGTCACCGGGGTCCGCGAGGGACAGGACGTCGTCCTCGGCTGGCCGTGGTGCGGGGCCTGCCGGAACTGCCAGGCCGGCGAGCCGCGCTACTGCCTGCGCATGGCGGAGCTGGTCGGCGGGGGCCACCGCCTCGAGGGGCCATCGGCGCTGCGCCGCACCGACGGTTCCCCGCTGGCCAGCCACTTCTTCGGGCAGTCGTCGTTCGGCACCTACGCCATGACCACCGCCTCCTCGCTGGTCCCGGTCCCTGCCGGGCTGCCCGTGGAACTGATGGGCCCGCTGGCCTGCGGGCTGGCCACCGGCGCCGGCGCGGTGTTCAACACGCTGCGACCCGAGCCGGGCGGCTCGCTCGTCGTCTACGGCGCTGGCACCGTCGGCCTGGCCGCGGTGATGGCAGCCCGCAACTCCGCAGCGACGACGATCATCGCGGTCGACCGGCACGCCGCCAGACTGCGGTTGGCCGAGGGGCTGGGCGCCACGCACACCGTCGACGCGACCGACACCGACCCGGTGCAGGCGGTCGACGACATCTGCGGTGGCCCCGCCGACGCGTCGCTGGAATGCACCGGCAACACCTCGGTCGTCCGGCAGGCGATCGACTCGGTGGGCATGCTGGGGACAGCCCTGCTCATCGGCGGCGCCCCTGCGGGGGCCGAGTTCAGCGCCGACCACCTGACCACGCTCTGGGGCAAGACCATCCGCGGGACCCTCGGCGGCAGCGGCCACGGCCAGCAGCTGATCGCCGCCCTGATGGACCTGCACGCCCAGGGGCGGTTCCCGTTCGACCAGCTGGTGCAGTACTTCCCGCTGGACCGCATCGAGGACGCCGTCGAGGCCTCCTACAGCGGCGCGGTCGTCAAACCCATCCTGACCATGCCCCACTGACACGTGCCTCCCCGGCAGGCGAGCGGTCGATGGGCGCCCTCGCCAAGTCCGGTGCACGTGGTCGACGCGCTCCCGGTGACCGCCACCGGCGAGTCCCGCACGGTCGACAGCGCCAGGTGTCGAGGGGAGCGGCAGGCGTCGAGGGATGAGCCCGGTCCGGAGTCGGCCGCGACGGCCCGGACCCGGCACGAGCAGAGAGGCCCTGCGGTCGAGGGCCGCGGGACTCGCCACGGGCTCCGCTGTCCGGGTCCCCCCCTGCTCAGCAGTCGGCCGCTCGTGGCCCCATCCGTGCCGGCACGGACCGCCGGCATGGTGCGAGTCGAACGGCGCCTGGCCGCCCGGTGGTCGCCCAGGCGCCGTTCTGCTCGTCTCAGGCGAGAGCGCTCCTGAGCGCCTCGACACGGGCGGCCCAGATCCGCTGCGACAGCGCCGCCTCAGCGGCGAGGGTCTCCGAGGCGTGGTAGGCGCCGGGGTAGACGTGCAGTTCGCAGGGCACGCCGGCCTGCATCAGCCGCTGGGCGAAGGCGATGTCCTCGTCGCGGAAGAGGTCGACGGTGCCGACGTCGATGAACGCCGGCGGCAGGCCGGTGAGGTCCTCGGCCCGCGTGGGCGCGGCGTACTGGTCCGCCGGCCGACCGCCCAGGTACCAGCCCCACGCCTCGATGTTCCCGGCCCGGTCCCACACGCCGATGTCGGTGATCTCGTGGCTGGAGGCCGTCTCGTTGCGGTCATCGATCATCGGGTAGATCGGCATCATGAACCGCAGGGCCGGGCCACCCCGGTCCCGGGCCAGCAGCGCGGTGGCGATCGTCAGGCCGCCTCCCGCGCTGGCGCCGTAGACGGCGATCCGGGTGGGGTCCACCCCCAGCTCCGTGGCGTTCTTGGCCATCCACACCAGGCCGGCGTAGCAGTCCTCCACCGGCGCCGGGTGGGGGTGCTCAGGGGCCAGGCGGTACTCCACGGAGACGACGACGGCGCCGACCTCGTCGCAGATCCGGGTGGCGGCGGCGTCCTCGCCCTCGATGTCACCGAGGATCATCCCGCCGCCGTGGATGTAGTAGATGCCCGCCAACTCACCGCTGGCCGCGGCGGGCCGGTAGATGCGCACCGTGACGTCCGGCTCGCCGTCGGGTCCGGGGACGGCGCGGTCCTCCTTGGTGACGTTCGGGTTCTCCGGCACCTCGAGGGCGGCGAGCATCTGCTGGACGGTCGCTCGCCGGGCCGCGATGTCCGGGATCGCGTTGAAGCCGCCTGGGATGGCCTCCAGCAGCGCGTCGAGCGTGCTGCGGGACTCGGGGTCGATCAGGTCACGACGGGACATGGGCCCTCCATCGGTCGAGTGGTACGGGGTGAGTGGGCGGGTGGTGCCGGGACCGGCCCGTGCCGGGGCCGGGGCATGGGGCAGCCGGTCGGACTGTCAGGTGGGGGACCGGCTGGCACGATGACCGGGAAGGGGGTGGGTCGGTGACGTCGTCGTTCGAGGTGCCGCTCACTCGGCGCGAGGCCGTCGTCCAGCAACTCCGCCAGGAGATCGCCTCCGGGCAGCTGCCACCTGGCACCGTGCTCAAGGACGCCGAGATCGCAGCGCGGCTCGGGGTGAGCATCACCCCGGTGCGCGAGGCGATCACGCAGCTGACCGCCCAGGGTCTGGTCGACGTCGCGCCGAACCGCACCCGCAAGGTGTCGGGCCTGACGCAGAAGTCGGCGCTGGAGCTGGTCGACGTCATGCAGCTGCTCGCCTGCGCCGGGTTCGCGGGGGGCGTGGAGAACCTCACTGCCGAGCACATCGCCGGACTGCGCAAGCGCTATGCCGAGTTCACCGGCGCGCTGGAGCGCGGCGACGTCACAGCGGCGTCGGCTGCTGGTGCCGACTTCAGCACCATCGTCGTGATGGCGAACGGCAACCGGGAACTGCAGTCGCTGCTCGACCAGGTCGTGGTCCGCACCGGGCGGATGATGGCCATGGAGCCGGGCAGCAGGCTCTGGCGCCCCTGGGTCACCGGGTACGGCGAGGTCCTGGCACTGCTCGAGCGGGGCGACCGAGCCGGTGCCGTGACGCGCTACCGGCAGATCTACGTCGAGTACCGCGCCGCGGTGGAGGAGATCCTGTGGCACGGCGACGCGGACGGCGCCCCGAGCTGACCCTCTGGCCTCGAGGCCGATGCCCCCACGCGGGCGGCTCTCGTCCGGGCCGCGAACGGCGTCGTCCGCGGCCCGGAGGAGAGCGACGGCGCTGGTCACGCGCTGAGCACGAAGCCCGGGTAGCCGTCCGCCGCGATCTGGTCGCACTTCTTGCGGTACTCCCCGACGCCGCCGGCGTAGGGCATGAACACGCGGGGCTTGCCGGGGACGTTCGCGCCCATGTACCAGGAGTTGGCCTTCGGGTAGAGCGTGTGGGAGGCGATGAGGTTGACGTGGTCGACCCACTCGTCCTGCGCCTGCTGGCTCGGCTCGATGGTGGTCAGCCCCTGCTGCCGCAGGTGCTCGATGGCGTCGCAGACCCAGTCGACGTGCTGCTCGATCGACACGATCATGTTCGACAGCACCGACGGGCTGCCGGGTCCGGTGATCATGAACAGGTTGGGGAAGCCGGCCGAGCCGATGCCCAGGTAGGTCCGAGGACCGGCGCTCCACGTCTCCTTGAGCGACGCGCCACCCCTCCCGCGGATGTCCACGTTGGTCAGCGACCCGGTCATGGCGTCGAAGCCGGTGGCGTAGACGATCGCGTCGAAGACGTACTCGTCGGCCGCCGTCCGCACGCCCTTGTCGGTCACCTCCACGAGCGGCTCGCGCTGCAGGTTCACCAAGTGGACGTTGGGCCGGTTGTAGGTCTCGTAGTAGCGGGTGTCCAGGCACGGGCGCTTGGTGCCGACCGGGTACTCCGGGCACAGGTCGGCGGCGGTCTGCGGATCCTCGACGATCTCGTGGATCTTGCGGTGGATGAACCGCTTCGCCGTGTCGTTGGCGTCCTGGTCGACGGCCAGGTCGGTGTACGTGGTGAGCAGGTTGACCAGGCTCCCGCTCTCCCAGGCCTCCTCGAACCGGGCGTCCCGTTCCTCCTCGGAGACCTCCAGCGCCGACTTCGTCGGCACCGGGGTCGGGATGCCGAACCCGGACTCCTTCTGGGCCTGCCGGTAGGCCCGGTAGTTCTCCTTCATCTCGCTGATCTCGTCCGGGCGCAGCTTCCGGTTGCGGGCCGGCAGCGAGTACGCCGGGGTGCGCTGGAAGACCGTCAGGTCAGCGGCCTGCTCGGCGATGACGGGGATGGACTGCACTCCCGAGGAGCCCGTCCCGATGAGGCCGACCCGCTTCCCGGTGAAGTCGACGCCCTCGTGGGGCCAGTGCGCGGTGTGGTACGTCTCGCCCTTGAAGGAGCCCAGGCCGGGGATCTCGGGCAGCTTCGAGGACGACAGGCAGCCGGTGGCCATGACGACGAACCGCGCGGTCACCGCGTCCTCGTGCTCGGTGCGCACCCGCCAGGTCCGGCTGTCCTCGTCGTAGTGCGCCGCCGTCACCCGGGTGCGGAAGACGATGTCCTTGCGCAGGTCGAAGCGGTCGGCGACGTACTGGGCGTACCGGAGGATCTCCGGCTGGGTGGGGTAGCGCTCCTGCCACTCGAAGTCCTGTTCCAGGTCCGGGTCGAACGAGTACGAGTAGGCCAGGCTCTCCACGTCGACGCGGGCACCGGGATAGCGGTTCCAGTACCACGTGCCACCCACGTCCGTGCCGGCCTCGAACACGACGGCCGACATCCCCATGGTGCGCAGCTTGTGGAGCAGGTACATGCCGGAGAAGCCGGCTCCGACGACGACGACGTCGACGGACGACGGGACGGGAGGGGTCTGGGCCTGGGGGTCGGCGACGGGTGCGGACATGGTCGTCCTCCTGGGGCAGGGAAGGGAGTCCAGAGGTACGGGAAGGGGCGAGGGGAGGCCGGCGTCAGGCCGGCTGAGGCGTGCAGCGCGGGTCGAGAGCGGCGGCGACGTGATCGGTCACGGCGGCACCGCCCGGCCGGAGGCCGACCATCGTGGAGGAGCCGTGCCTGTCGGACCCGGGCGACACGGGTCGCGGACCGCCGCGGTCCGCACGTCCCGTCCCGTGGAACGGAGCCGCGCCGCTCGCCGCCGTCCGTGCCGACGAGGCCGTTGTCGCCTGGTCGAGCGCCATGGGCGTCACCTCGGAGGGAGGTCGATCTCTGACCGGAGGTGCGTTCACCCCTTCGGGTGTGATCGCCGCCACACTGTAGAATGCATCCTGCATCAGGGTCAACCCCCTGCGGCTCGGCCGGGCCACGGTGCGACAGGACGGGGCCCGGGGTGACGGCGGATCGCTCACGCGTGCTGTCACCCAGCAGCGCCGACGCGACGGCGGGATGACGGAGCCGGCCGCTGCGCGTCGTGCCGTCGGTCGGCGGCGTGGTCATCGGCGGCGACTCCCCGGTGCGGGCCGCACGGGTACGGAGCGGAACGCCGACCTCGCGTGGACCTCGCAGCGGTCGTCGCCGTCGCGCTCGGACAGGCACAGGCGTGCACGTGTGCTCCGCCTCCCCGAGGATCGCGGTCTCGCTCGTGACCTACCCGTTCCTCGCCGAGGCCTACGGTGCCCGAACGGGAGCCGAGGAACCGACCCCCGTCGACACCGCGGGAGCGGACGGCATGAACGGAGCCGGCGCGCCCGGCGTCGTCGCCCGATCGAGAAGGGGATCGTCGACCATGACCGACATCTGTGCCATGCCCGCGACCGACCTCGCCGCGGCGGTCAGGGCGGGTGAGATCTCGCCCGTGGACGTCGTGCGAGCGGTGAGCGACCGGATGGATGCCGTGGAACCCGTCCTGCACGCGTTCTGCACCCCGACCCTCGACCTCGCCCGTCAACAGGCCGAGGACCTCGCGGATCGCATCGCCGCCGGAGAGGAGGTCGGTCCGCTGGCGGGTGTGCCGGTCGGCATCAAGGACCTCGTGGCCACCAAGGGCATCCGGACGGCGATGGGCTCGAAGGCGTACGAGGACTTCGTACCCGACGAGGACGACATCGTCGTGGAGCGCCTCAAGGCGGCCGACGCCATCATCATCGGCAAGACCAACGTGCCGGAGTTCGGCTACAGCGGGGTCGGGCACAACCCGGTCTTCGAGACGACGCGCAACCCGTGGAACCCGGCGATGACCCCTGGAGGGTCCAGCGCCGGCTCGGGTGCCGCTGTCGCGGCCGGCATGGGCCCCATCGCCGTCGGCAGCGATGGTGGCGGGTCGGTGCGCATCCCGTCGGCCCACTGCGGACTGTTCGGCATGAAGGCGTCGATGGGACGGGTTCCGCTGTATCCGGGGTGCCGTGACGAGCGGTACCCCGGAATCTCGAGCTGGGAGTCCCTGGAGCACATCGGTCCCATGTCGCGGACCGTGGCCGACAGCGCCCTGATGCTGTCGGTGATGGCCGGCCCCGACCCCCGGGATCGGCACACGATCCCGACCTCGGACGTGGACTGGACCGGCTGCCTCTCCGGCGACATCCGAGGTCTCCGCGTGGCCTTCAGCCCCGATCTCGGGTACGCCGCTGTGGACCCCGCGGTGCGCGAGGTCGTCCGGACCGCCGTCAGGGTCTTCGAGGAGGAACTCGGCTGCCACGTGGAGCAGGCCGACCCGGGCTTCGACGACCCGTACGCCGCCTTCTGGGGCCTCGTCGCTCTCGACACGGATCTGCGGGGGATGCGACGCCTGGCCGCCGGGACCGAGATGTCCCCGCACCTGGTGGAGTTCCTCGCCCGGCCGTGGACGGCTGAGGACCTGACCGACGCGGTGGTGACGCGGAAGGCGGTCAACAACAGGATGTGGCGGTTCATGGAGGACCACGACCTCCTCCTCACGCCCACACTGACGGTTCCGCCGTTCCTGGTGCACGTGCAGGGGCCGGAGAAGGTCGACGGCCGGATGGTGCCGTCCTTCCAGTGGCTGTCCTTCACCCTGCCGATCAACATGACCGGTCAACCGGCGGCCACCGTTCCGGCCGGCTGGACGCAGGACGGTCTACCCGTGGGCCTGCAGATCGTCGGCCGGCACCTCGCGGACGAGACGGTCCTGCGCGCGGCCGCGGCGTTCGAGGCGGCTGCGCCCTGGCACGACCGGTGGCCCGCCCTGGTGCGGAGCTGACGTCCTCGGCTGCGCCGAGGGGACGTCGTCCGTCCGCCGGCGCAGCCTCGCCCGTCGCCCGTGACGGGTGGTCCTGGCGAGGACTCCTGTGCCCGTCCGTCGAGACTGGCGGGTCGTCGATGGTCGGAGCACGCGACTCCCCGCGGCCGGGCAGGGGTGCTCGGCCGTGGTCGTGGAAGGTGGTGTCCTGTCCCGGGCGCAGGACGCCGCGGACGTTCCTCGGGACGAGGAAGGATGCGTGCCCGGGTCGGCCCGATGCGGGCGATCGGCATGCGCGCCTCGTGCGGGTCACTCGTTGATGACCGCGTACCCGAACACCGGGCCGGCTGTACGGCCGGTCGGCACGCCGCCGACGATGGCGGGCAGGCCCGCGAGGACCTGTCCGGCGATCTTGAGCTCGAACATGATGCCCATCGCGGCGTCCAGGCGCTCGGGCTCGCCATCGAAGACGCGCTGCAGCGCCATCAGCAGGCGGGTGAAGGTCACCTGGAACTGACGGGCCCGCCGGCAGGCCTCGGTGTCGGCGTCGAGGTCGCAGATGCGCTGGTTGGCCGTGAGGGGCCAGACCCCATCGGGCTGGAACGGGTACTCCGGGCCCGTGAACGAGTAACCCTCGGGCACGGTCGGGTCGCGCACCAGCCGCCGACCGCGCCAGATCGCTTCGAAACGGTAGTAGTGCGCGACGTCCCCGTCGGGATCCACCGGGGCGGTCCCGGTCCCCTCGCCCTCCTCGACGACCAGGGTGAGCGCGCGGACGGCCGAGTCCACGTCCGTGATGGCGAACAGCCGCTCGGTCGGGAACCAGCGCGGCGACACGAGCTGGCGTGCCGGGTCACCGACGAACACCTCGTCCCCGAGGTCGATGAGCTTGCTGCGCAGTGTCCGGTAGAACTCACCGATCGTCGCGAAGGTCGCCACCTCCACCGCGAGGGAGCGTTGGGCGGGGAAGACCAACGGGTCCTCGGGCTCCTCGATCTCCATGAAGACCTGCTTGACGAGGTCGCGGGAGAAGGGCAGCAACCCCACGACGAGTCCGGTGCCGATCCCGAGGGGAAGTGTCGAGGGGTATCTCGGAACGAACCCGGCATCGGCGATCGCCGGCGTCCGACCGAGCGCGTTGAGCAGGTTGCAGCCGATCGCCATGTGCAGCATCTCGTCCACGACGACGTCGTGGATGTCGCGCCAGATGTCCCGGTTGGTACCCGGCTTGAGGGACAGCATCGCGGTCAGATAGGGCGGGATGGTCGAGAACTCGAGTCTGATGGCCTCGTGGATCAGGTCGGCGAGCTCCTCGGCCGAGCCGGCTCGGGTGAGCGCGTCCACCGCGGCGCGTTCGATCTGCAGCATGGCGGGTTCCTCAACTCTCCGGTTCACCACGGCGGAGAGCGACCTGCCGTGCCAGGATGCGCCTGGACGCGGCGGCGGCCTCGGCGCTGTGGGGGTCAGGACCGAACGGGTCATCGACCGGCTCGTCGGATGCCGGTGGCGCCGAGCGTTGCGTCGGACCCAGTTCGAGCCACTTGACGATGGCCGCGAGCTTCTGCGCCGAGAGGTCCCTGCTGACCGGCATGTAGTTCGGGTCGGTGATGGAGCGGGTCAGCGCGAACAGCATCGCTCGTCGACACGAGATCACGGCGTCGCGGTCGCCGAGGTCGGCGATGTGATCCCGCATGACCGGGTACAGCCGGGCGTACTGGGCCAGGATGGGGTGGATGTCCCGCGCCCAGTCCGGTTCGTCGGGGACCTCGAACGGATCGCGGACGTGGGCGACGATCCGATCGAGGCGGCGGTCCAGCCCGCTCCCGCGGTAGTCCGGCGATCCGTCGGCGGCCAGCCGAGCCGAGTAGGCGATCCCCACGACCTCGCCATCGAGGGCCGAGGCACCGCGAGGGTTGCCGGGATCGCCGGCGGTGAGCGGGATCGACGCGAGACCCCGCGCATCCGTCTCGACCTGGGCTGGGAACTGCAGCGCCGCGCCCGACCGCGCGAGGTGGACGACCACGCCCGCCGCCGGACTCCCTCGCCGGACTGCATGCACCGAGGCGACTCCGGCGCTGTGCGCGTCGAGCCGATGCACGAACTCGTCGGCCCGGACGTAGAGACCGTCGGTGGTCTCCCGGCACACCACGCGTCTCGTGAGATCCGGGCGCCGCGCCAGCAGAGCCAGCGGACGCCCACCCGCGGCCGAGGCCGCGGCGGCGGTCAACGGGAAGGAGAACACACCTGCGCGTCCGGGCGCCTCGGTCAGGTCGATCGTGCCGATCACGACGACGTCACCGCTCAGGACGTCCTCCGGTGCGACGTCCTCACCGCTCAGCACACCGATCTCCAGCGCATCGATGGTCTCCGCCGACCCCGAGACGCGGGCGAGTGTCGCCGGCGTGCCGGCGTGGTCCACGATCGGATACGCGTTGCCCAGGTCGACCACCAGGCGGGAATGCGGCCGGTCGAGCGCGGCGGTCGTCGGGCCGAGGACGACCGGCGGATCCTCCTCGGTCGAGAGCACGCCTGCCTCGATCCGGCGTCCGGCCACGAACCCGGCAGGCTCGTCGGCGCGCCACGGGCCGATGCACCCGGTGAGCGAACCGGTTGCGAAGGAGTCCCCGACGTGTGCCCTGAAGAACCCGAACGTGTTGAGGACGATGGACAGCCGGTCCGCAGAGCTCTCCGCACGGATCGCGGCAAGAGCGGGGGACGCCGCACCGGCGGAGCCGTAGGCGACGTCCTCGAGCACGGAGACGAAGGCAGCGCCCGCGGGTTGGCCGTTCACGTCCACGCCGTCGATCTGGCGGGACGTGATGTCGCGGAAGCCGGACACACGGAACGACCCGGAGAGCACCTCCGCACCACTCGTCGGGTCGATCAGCCGGACCACCAGGCCCCAGATCTCGGACGAGTTCTGCCAATGGGGGTCGAGGTCCACCAGCTTGGCGCTCGGACGGTCAGCGGCGCCGACCACGGCGAGACCCCGCACGGGGTCGTCAACGGCCACCGGCGCACCACCCAGGTGCTCGCCTCCGGAGACGCGGCAGCCCAGGAAGTCGAAGGTCGAGCCGCCGCCCGGATTCCAGAGCTGGGTCGGGGGAGTGGAGGACGGCGGATAGTTCGTATCGCGGTTGTTGATCGTCGACACGTCACCGAAGAACCGGCCGGAGAACGTTATCCGCGTCCCGTTGAGATAGCTCATCCGCTCGTCCTCACGGTGCTCACCCCACGCCAGTGCGCCGATGTCGCCGACATGCACGACGAGCCCGGTGCCGGTCCGCACCGGCAATCGGTCGGCCCTCTCACGAATCCCGTCGACGGTGTTCGGATTCGCGGGCGAGTGAGAACCCATCAGCAGGTCGATCAGCGGGTCTTCGGCCGACGCAGGTCCACGTAGCGCTCGTCCCCGGGACGAGGTGGTCCGACGTCGACGATCGACATCGTCAGCAGGGAGACGAGGGTACGAGCGCGTGCGTCACGGCAGCGTCACGGCAGCGTCATCACCTTGTTGGATCTCGCCAGCCTGCCGAGCAAGCGCCCGCGGTCTGGCGAACGGCCTCCTTGCGCCGCTGGCGCGAACCGGGGACACCTCGGCACCGACCCGACACGCTGCGGCGTCGTGACATCCGGGTGACGCTCGGGTGACGCCCCATCCCGAGACTCACAAGTGGTCCGACCCGTCCACGACCCTCACGAGTTCCGATGTCCCTCGCCGAGCCGTGGGGGACCTCGCCACGGGCGGCGCGTCAGCACCTTCGGACCGCTTCCCGGGAGGCCGTGCCCTCCTGCCACGGCAGCTGGACGCTGCCCTGGGTGACCGACGGTTGGCCCAGTCCACCAGCCTGATGTTCGAGATGGGAGTCACCTGATGACCGGCCTCGTCGAGACGACCGGAATGGGCGCCGTGTGCTGCTTCATCCCGGACTACGTCCTCCGCAGCATCGCCGAGAACGGCGACGACGTTCAGCGCCGGACGGCGCTCGAGGCGCTGGCGACCTCAGCGACGATGCGCTCGCTGCGCGTCCAGGCGGAGGCGCGCCGATCCGTCCTGCCGCGGTCGGCAACGCCCGAGCTGACCGTCGCGTTGGCACCGCCCACCAAGGAGCGGCTCGTCCGCGATGCCCTCGGCACGATGGACCTGCGTGGTCCGATCGTCCGGACCGAGGCCGGCTCGCCGAGTGACGACAAGGTCGCCGAGGCGGCCTTCGAGCGCCTCGGCACCACGTGGGACTTCTACTTCCAGGTGTTCGCGCGCAACTCGATCGACAAGGCCGGCATGCCGATCGAGGGCGTCGTCCACTATCGCCGGGGCTACGACAACGCGTTCTGGAACGGCACGCAGATGGTCTTCGGTGACGGCAGCGGACGGTTGTTCACGCGCCTGGCGCAGTCGCTGACGGTGTGTGGGCACGAGGTCAGCCACGGCGTCGTCCAGTACGACGGGCCGCTGGTCTACCAGGGCCAGTCCGGGGCGCTCAACGAGTCGATGGCCGACGTCCTCGGCGTGCTCGTCGAGCAGTGGGCGCTCGGCCAGACCGTCGAGGAGGCAGACTGGCTCGTGGGGCGTGAGATCCTCGCTCCGGGCGTGACCGGCAGGGCGCTGCGCTCGCTCGCGGAACCCGGCACCGCCTACGACGACGACCTGCTCGGCAAGGATCCGCAGCCGGGCCACATGGACGACTACGTGGAGACCGACGAGGACAACGGCGGCGTGCACATCAACTCCGGCATCCCCAACCGTGCGTTCACGCTCGTCGCGAAGCGGCTGGGCGGCAACGCCTGGGAGGACGCAGGGCGCATCTGGTACGCGTCGCTGGGTCACGAGCGGCTGCTGCCGACCGCCACGTTCCGCCAGTTCGCGCGCATCACCCGCTACGTGGCCTCGACGCTGTTCGGCAACGAGAGTCGCCAGGTGTCGGCGGTCGAGGAGGCCTGGAGCGGCGTTGGCCTCGACCTCTGAGCCGACGCGGGTGCACTTCCGGCGCACCGGGGGCCTGTTCGCGGGCAACCGGGTCGAGCTCGACGTCAGCCAGGACGAGCTCGACCCGGCCGCCGCCGAGGCGCTCGCCCGCGTGCTGGACAGCCCAGGGCCGGCGCGCTTCACGCAGCTGCCCGCCAAGGGCCCCGGGGCCGACGAGTACCAGTACGACCTCACCATCCACCGCGGCGAGGAGGTCGTCTCCCTGCGCTTCGACGAGAGCCGGCTACCGCCGGAGCTGGTGCCGCTCATCGAGACGCTCGAACAGCGGGCGCTCGAGCGCCCGGAGTGACGGGTGAGGGCATGGCCGCTCGTGGGCGACGTGGCGTCCCGGGGTGATGGACGGCGGCCATCGGGACCTGGCTGGAGCTCGGACCGACAGCGGGCCGCTGATGGTGCGGTGACGGCCCCGTGACGGGGCCCTCCGCATCCTGCACGTCCCGGACCCCGGTCGCATCTGACCCGGACAACCGAGCGGGTCGCACCGGCAGCGCTGCCGTGGCGGACCGGCCCCGGCACTCCGTGGTCGTGAGGGACCGGGAGCATATCTTCAGTCGTCAGGAGCGATGATGAACCCGCTGACCGGCACGGCCGTCTTCTTCGACATCGGCGGCACGCTGGCCTCGGCCACGCTGTCCCCGAGCGGAGACCAGATCGAGCAGCTGGCCGTGTACCCCTACGTGCCCGGGGTGCTTGGAGAGCTCCGGGAGCGCGGCGCCCGTCTGGGGATCATCTCGGACCCGGGTTCCCTCCCTCCCGGGGAACTCGACCGGGCACTGGACGACGCCGGCCTCCGCGGTCTCCTCGAGCCCGAGCTGGTGCTCTACGGACCGAAGGACTCCCCTGGCATCTTCGAACAGGCCGTGGAGCGCGCACGCGGCGCAGACCGCCTGCTGTTCGTCGGCGAGGACGCCGGAGAGCGCGCCCAGGCCCGGCGGGCGGGTCTGCTGGTCGCGCCGCATCCCCAACTGGCCGCGGCGATGCTGGACGACCAGGCACACCTGCGCTACCTGCGCATCACGGTTCCCCCCACGCACACCGGCGAGGACTGGCGCGCCGCGCTCCGCGACCTGCCGCTGCTGCCCCTGCACGCCACGGGCCAGGCCGGCAGCACGGTCTACGCGATCGGTACCACGTCGGCCGCAGCGCGACTCGACGACCTGGGCTTCCGGGTGGACCGCCTCGGCGTCGAGGACGAGCCGCTCACCACGGAGCTGTACCTGCTGCGCGACGACCGCCAGGCCGACAGCGGCTTCCTCGCTCCCGAAGGCAACTCCAGGGACTTCTTCCAGGCGGGTCCCGCGGCGCGCGCCGTGCTGGCCTCGACCGACGACGGCCTGGTGGTCGCCGTTCCGGCCGGCGAGTCGGTCGAGACCTTCCACTTCACCGCTGCCCGGCACGGGCACAACCTCAAGTTGGCGCCGACAGCCCGGGCGATCGAGCCGGCCGACGCCCCCGCCGAACTGGGACAGGCGAGCACCGTGCCGCCGACCATCACCGCCGAGGAGACGGAGATCCTCGACGCCAGGATCCGACCGGAGCACCTCACCGACCACCTCGCGCGCTACACCGGAGCCGCGCCGGCCGGCGTAGACGGCACCGTCATCAGCAGCCGGCACATCCAACACCCGGACAACGCCGCGGCCATCTCCACGCTCGTCGCCGATCTGGAGAAGATCGGCGGCGGGCGGTTCGTCGTCCGTCGGCACGGCTTTCCGCACGAGGGACAGCGGCTGGAGAACGTCGAGGCCGAATTGCCCGGCAGCGGGCTCGACGGGATCGTGCTGGTGACGGCGCACATGGACTCCACCGGAGCCCGGCAGGCGGGGTATCGACCCGCGGTCGACTCAGCCCCGGGAGCCGACGACGACGGCAGCGGGGTCGCCGGAGTGCTCGCCGCCGCAGAGGCGATCCAGGCGTTGGACGCCGCCCTGGGGGTGCCCCGCCGGGCCGTGCGGTTCGTCCTGTTCAACGCCGAGGAGCACGGTCTGGTGGGCAGCCTGGCCTACGCCCGGGACCAAGCCCTGCTCGGCACCCCGATCGTCGGTGTCTTCCAGATGGACATGATCGGGTGGGACGCGCTGCCCGAGCGCACCTTCGAGCTGCACGCCGGGTTCCGTGGCTCACCAACCGTCCAGCAGCGGTCGCTGGCGCTGGCCCGGACCGTCGCCGAGCTCGTGCCGCAGGTCTCACCCACGCTGCCGGCTCCGCAGCTGTACCCCCACGGCGGAGAGCTGGATCCGGGTGAGGCCCGCAGCGATCACTACAGCTTCCAGCTCAACGGCTACACGGCGATCCTGGCCTCCGAGGACCTGTTCGCCGGCCCCGGACCCGACGCGCCTCCCGAGGAGATGAACCCCCAGTACCACATGCCCACGGACACCTCGATCAACGCCGGCTACGCGGCGGACATCGCCCGTCTGGTCACCGCCGCCGCCTGGTTCACCGCGACGCACTGACGGTGTTCCCCACATCGCGGCGGGCGACCATGATCACCGTGAGACCACGACGACACGGGGGAGGTCGTTGCAACAGTCGGTCGGGGCTGGCAGACGTCCCGGATCGAGATGGCGGCGGGGCTTCGGTGGCGGCGGAAGTGGAGCGGTCCGCTGCCACGGCCTGTCGATCATGAGCTCCACGATCGCCCACGTCACCTGCTCAGGGCCTCCCACGTCCGGCTGTGTCACGCCGAGGTGGAGGTGAGGAGACGTTGCAGGAATAGGTCATCGGCCCTACGCCGTCCTGGCGGCTCGACGCGGGCTGCACCGCATGTCGTTCCCGGCGTCTTCTCCACCGTCGCGGCTGATCAGTGACGGACCATGGGCGCTGGTCGAGCCGCTGGTCCCGCCGCAGCCGCCGGCGGTGCACGGCCGCACCGGCCGCCCGCGGGTCTCCGACCGGGACGTGCTCGAGGGCATCGCCTTCGTGCTGTCCACCGGCATCGGCTGGACCGAGCTCCGGCCGAGCTGGGTCACGGGTCGGGCGGGACCTGCTGGCGCCCGATGCACGAGTGGCAGCAGGCCGGCGTCTTCGACCGCTGGCACCAGGCGGTGCCCCACCGGTGGGGCGAGCAGGGCCGGCTGGACCGGTTCCGGGCCAGCCTGGACCCGGTCAGCGTCCGGGCGAGAGGGGTGCACTGACCGGCCCGGACCCCACCGACCGGGGCAAGGCCGGCAGCACGTACCCCTGCTCGTCGATGCGCACGGGCTGCCGCTCAACGTGCTGGTCCCGGCCGCGAACCGGCACGACAGCCTCTTGGTCGGACCCATCCTCGACGGCATGCCGGCGATCGGGCGCGGCGGCCGCGGCCATCCCCGCCACCGCCCCCCGCGGACAGACTCACAGCACGGATCGAGCCGAGTGCTCTCTCGGCGAGCGCACTCGTCAGAAGTCGTGCGGCCAGTGCACGCGTGGGTCATCCAGCCGCTGTGAGGTCCGGGATGTGGAGCTCGCAGGCTGGTCGGACGCGGCGGAAACACCGACCCCCGTGCGTGGTGTCCTGACCGGGTCGTTCGGTGGGCAGTTCCGTGACGCGCACGTGACGACCCGGTGACGTTGCCGGGGACATCCTCCGTGGGAGTCGCCGCCTGGGCCGGGCGGCACGTACGAGGACCTGCCCACGATCGGGGTGCCCATGGACGACCAGAGGTCGGGCGTGCACGCAGCACGTCCGTTGATCCTCATCCGAGGCTTCGGCGGACTCGGTACCGCCGATGAGCGTCGGGTGGCCTACCAGGGTTTCAACGATGGCACGGTCTATCCGCACAAACGCGGCGAGAACTACATCTACGAGGGTCTCGTCCTGCGCCTGCTCAAGTCGGACTGGGACTACCGGGACGCCACCAACATCGTCAGTTACCACTCCCGTCCGCAGAAGGCTCCCGAGAAGCTGCCACCTGAACTGGTCGGCGTGAGCGCGTTCTTCGAGGGCCGACTGGTCGCCGACCCTGCCATGGCGCTCGACATCGTGCGGTCGACGCGCTCGGTCGCCAACACCATCTGGGTGTTCCGTTACTACGACTTCGAGGACCGGTCGTTCTCGACCTACGGCTCGGAACTCGTGAGGTTGATCGACTTCATCCGCGCGCTGGCCGTCGAACTGCGGCAGCCGGTGCCCGAGGTCGACGTCATCGCACACTCCATGGGCGGGCTGATCGTTCGTCATGCGGTGCAGGTGGACTATCCACGACTGAAGGGCGACCCGCGAGCGGCGGAGGAGTACATCAACAAGATCGTCACTCTCGGGACTCCGCACCAAGGGATCAGCTTCCAGGTCCTCGACCAACTGGGAGGCCTCGGCGCCGCCGAGGAACTGGAGGCGTTCGACCCCGACGGGCCGGCGGCCAGGTCCGCCGACCCGGGGGCCTGGTCCTACCTGACCTTCGGCAACCACTTCGACCCGCGCCGCCTGCTCACCGTCGTGGGGACGAACTACCGCTCCTACGGCAATGGGGCCGCCAGCCTCCTCAACCGCCTGGCCTCCGTCCCTGGGGAGTACGGCCCCCGCTACAACCGCAGTGACGGATTGGTGAAGCAGGCGTACGCGCAGATACCCGGAGCGCCGCGGACGTTCGTCCACAAGTGTCACGGGGGCGAGGACTCACTGGTGACCAGCCGCGAGTCGTTCGAGGTCGCCATGCGGTTCCTCCACGGTGACGTGCGTGCGCGCCTCCGGCTGGACGAGGGGCTCGTGACCCGAGGCAAGGACGCGTTCGGACGCAGCGAGTTCTTCCTCGGCGTCTGCATCAAGCCGCGAGGTGTGGACTTCGACTTGTTCCACCAGACGGCCGAGGCCGAGAACTGCTACGGCCCCTTCCACAGCGAGGACCTGGCGGACTGCCTCACCGACCGTGGCTTCGACTGGCTCGACCCCCGGGAGCGGGTCATCTGGGAAGGGTGGCTCGACTCGAGCGTCCGGCGGGCCGGCCGTACCGCGAACGACCTGGTCATGCGCCTGGATGTCTACGTGGGAGAGCGGGACAGCTGGGGACTGGGCTTCTCGGACAACCGTGTGTTCCAGAAGCAGTACTACGTGCAGGCCTTCACCGACCCGGTCGTGCGGCTCTTCCTGCACACGGGGGAGCGCTACCTGTCCGATGAGAGGCCCGCGGACACCGCCGAGCTGCTGCGCTCGGTGGAGCAGGCGAGCGCCACGCCCGGGGAGGAGGTCGTGGCCTGCGAGCAGGTGGACGGGGAGTGGCTGCTGCCCATCCACGGCACGGGATTCAGGGCCACGTTGGGCCTGACCCTGACCCGGGAGGACGACGTCGAGGACCGCCGTGACCCGGATCCGGTGGAGCCCGCCAGCACCTGACCACGGCTCCGGGTCTCGCCCTCGCGCGCAGCAGGGGTGGACAGCCGCACGCGGGCGTCACCTGCCACCGCACCGGGCGCACCGTGCGAGCGCCGACACCAGGCCCTCACCAGTGGCACCGGCGAACGGGTTCTCGTCTCGCATCCGGGCTCCTGATCACCCCGGGCGCCGTCCTCCGGTTCCGCGGGCCCACGCGGGTGGCGAGGACCCTGCCACGGTGGCGGGCGGGCCTCCACGCTGCCCGGCGTGGTGACCAGCGAGGTGCCGGCGCGAACCGGGGCCGACGTCGTCGACGTTCAGCACGGCGCCGTGGTCGAGGCGGAGCCGCCGAGCGTCCGGCCGAGCGGTACTCACGCAGCCGCGGTGATCGCCGCCGCGGACCCGCAGCCTGGCCTTACCCGACCTCGGACGCCCGCTGGACCCGGGCGCCCGCGGTGTCCTCGTGCCCATCGTGCGCCGCAGGCCACGTTCGGGAGGTCGTCGCGCCCTGCCGGTACGTCCCGTTCGGTGGGCGGTCGATCGGACGGCTCGCCGCCGGGCCGGATCAGCCCCGGGTGCTCGCGACCGTCGAGGTTGCGCCGCTGCAGGATCAGGAGGCCGCGTGCCAGGTCCGGTCGTGGGACAGGTGGGCCTCGGTCAGGCCGTTGCGGAAGAAGCGCTCGTAGTAGGGCTGCTCCACGTGGTGCGCCTGGAGCCACACCCCGGGCACGTGGATGGCCTCGACGTGCGCCGGGAACCGGCCGTGCACCTCGTGGATGTAGGTGCAGATGTCGCGCGCGCAGGCGATGACGTCCGCGTCGTAGTCGCCGGCCTGGTCCAGGTACTCGGCGCCGTAGTCGCCCCTGTAGATCCGACTGAACACCGAGGTGTCGGAGTAGATGCCCCGCGGTCCGAACTTGTCGGCGATCACCGCGTCCACCGCCGCGGCCATGCTCGGGTAGTTCGGTGGGCACATCGCCTTGATCAGGTGCTCCCCGCCGTGCCGGAGCCCCACCGGGTGGGCGCGGAGGACCGACAGGTGGGGGAGCGGGACCTGCCAGCGCAGGGCGTCGGCTGGCTTCCACCTCGGCGTCACCCAGTCGAAGCCGAGCATGGGCCCGTACCGGTCCCGGGACTTCGGGTCGCCCAGCAGCACCGGTGGGGAGATGGTGGCGTGGATCCACGCGCCCAGGCCCATCGCGTCGGCCGTGAGCATGAGGTTCTGCAGCAGAAGGTCGGCCTCGATCTGGGTCCGCATGCCCCAGATCGCCCCGAGCGGCAGCTTGACGTCCTCGTTGAGGAAGCCCCGCCGTACCCAGCGCTCGACGCCCGCGAGGCGGTAGAAGTTGCGGTCGTCGACGACCGTCGGGCGCGCGCCCGACGGCTGGGTCAGCAGGTACATCAAGCCGTTGATGTACTGGCGGGAGAGGTCGACCACCGGGAACAGGATCGTCGTCCCGGGCAGGTTCGACAGGAACCGGTTGGAGTCCAGGTAGGCCGGGAAGTCGCGGTTGCCGTCCGGGACGTCGATCCGGTGGTCCAGCAGCCGGACTTTCGCCTCCTCCGCCCGCGTCAGCAGGAGCTCCGGGTCGAAGGGGGAGCGCGGGTCCTCGACCGGGGGCAGCTTGCGGAGGAAGTACGTGCCGCTGTCGTTGATGAGGAAGAAGTGTGTGCCCTGGGCGTTGTCCGGACTGCCCGCCGTCCGCCCGGCCATCGTCAGGTTGGGCTTGGCCATGATCGGGTCGTTGGTGCGTGGGTCGTTGAACGGCCGGTCCGGCATGGTCAGGCCGGTGCACCCGGTGACCGCGATGAGGACCGCCTCCTCCAGGTCGGTCAGCGGCTCCCGGGCCTGACTCGACTCATAGCTCATCGTGCCGGCGGGCACCGAGCTGCCCCGGCTGACCCGGTGGGTCCGACGGCGCCACAGGACCTCGAGCAACGCGCGCTCGGCCAGCGCGTCCAGCCCCGGATGGCCGACGCGCGTCGGCTGCTGTGTCATCGATCTCCCCTTCCGAGCCTGAGCCGGTGCGACGGGGTGGGCCGGTCAGGGGACCCCGACCGGCCGCCACGGCGCGAAGGCGGTGCGGTCGCGCGGCAGCACCCCTGCCAGCTCCGGGCAGTGCCGCAGGATCACGCTGGTCATGCTGTTCCGTTCGATCCAGTCCATGCCCAGTGGCGAGTAGACCTCCGGCCGGAAGTCCACGGTCAGGAAGCGGTCGCTCTGCAGCCGTCGGGAGGCCATGAGGATGAAGATGCGGAATGCCGTGTCGGAGAAGCCGAACCCCGGCGGCGGCGTCTCGGCGAACAGGCCGACCATCGTGTCGACGTCGTCGATCCGGCCGCGGTAGACCTCCCGCAGCAGCTCGGCGTCCTGCGGGTCGGCGGCGAGGTCCTCCCACCGCCTGACCCGGGGCTTGTGCAGCCCGGCGCGGAAGTCGTTGTAGCGGGGGACGCCGCGCATCCGGGTCCGCACCAGGTCGACGACCGACAGGTCGATCCGCTCGCCGTCGCGCTCGAAGTCGGTGAGCGAGCGCGGGTAGTTGTGCAGCGTGATGGCACCGGGATGCGCGCGGCCGAAGGAGTAGAGGGTGTTCGCCAGGCCGAAGTGGCGCATCTGCTCATCGGTCCGGGTCCCCTGGATCTGGCCGAAGACGCGCCGGCCCCGCTCCTCGCCGGTGCGGTGGTCCAGGAAGGTGTACTCATCCGGGATCAGCGGGTGCATCCGGTAGACGGTCGCGAAGTCCTCGGTCAGCGAGTACGGGACCCGGTGGTGGTCCGGCTTCGTCTTCGGGATGCCGACGGAGGCGTGCTCGTCCAGGAGCCACACCGACAGCCGGGTGAGCCAGTCCCCGGCCGGCGGTCCGCCCCAATTGGCCTTCATCCCCACGTCGAGGGTGCGGGTGCCGAGGATCGCCGGAGTCCACTCGACGGTGTGGATCTTGGCGATGAGGGCGGACACGACCAGCCGCGCCGTCTGGTAGACGCGCTCGTCGTCCCAGTTGCGGTACTGGGTCCGCAGTGCCTCGCACACGGCGTTGTGCTCGCGGGCGAAGAGGGTGTGCATGCTGCTGAGGCCGAGCCACCAGCTCTCGTTGAACCCGGTGACCTCCATGCCGGACGTCCCCTCGGGCAGGTAGCCCTCGGGCAGGTGCAGCTTGGCCCTGTCGTCGGGGTCGCGGAGTCGTTGGGCGGCGTCGGGGTCGCTGCCGTAGACCTCCGAACCGTCCCACCAGTGCGAGGCGTCGTTGCCGAACGGCCGCTGCTCGGCACCTGGCCCGTCGCTGCGGGTCTCGTTCCCGGCGATCCTCATGTACGGCTCGGGGGCACCGCCGGGCACGTTGACCCAGCCGTCCATGCCCTTCGGCAGGGGAACCCGGACGTCACGGGTACCCAGCGGGTGGCGGGCGTGGTTGACCCAGTCGTGCACCTGGAACTGGATCCAGGCCGCGGCCAGCACGTTGAGCGAGCTGGCTGGGATGAACCGGTTCCGGACGAGGAGCTCCCGGCTGACCGTGATCGGGTTCGGCTCGTTGACCGTCTCGGGGTGGTGCACCGGCCGGAGGTTCCGGCCGAACGTCGCCCCCACCTTGCCCATCTCGGGCTCGGAGAGGTCGTTGGCCCTGCCGTCGAAGGTCCGGAAGACCCGGTCGTCCTCAGCCGGCTGCGGCGGCACCGTCCGGGCCCGCGGCGGGGCCTCCCGCTCCTCGGTATCGATGAGGTTCCGGCGCCGCAGGACCTCCCGGAAGACCGTCAGGTTCAGCACGCTCAGCCGCAGCGGTAACCGGTGCCACGGGAGGAACCGGTTGACGACACCGAACACCCGCTCTGCGGCGCCCAGGAGGACGCGGTTGCGCAGCGGCGGGTCCGTCCGCCAGCGCTGACCCAGCCGGTGCGCGGCGCCCGCGTCGTAGGCGGCCTTGCGCGCCCGGTTCAGGTTGCCCAACGGCTCGAAGGAGTCGGTGGTGTTCCACGGGTTGAAGGCCATCGCCTCCACCAGCCCGGCCTGCGCCCGCTCCTCGGCGGTGGTGACGTCGCGCCGGCGGATCGTCAGGACGGCGACCGGCTCGGGCGGTGACACCTCCTCCTTCCACTCGATCGCGGTGTCCTCGATCGGCGTGGACCGCCGGTCCTGGTACCGCTGGACGCACAGTTCCATCCGGATGTCGCCGGCGGCGAGCCGGCGGGCGACCTCGTGCGACAGGTGGGCGGGGTCGGTGCGGGAGGGGGCGGGCGCTGGCGGCGTCCCCTCGGCCGGACGCAGCAGGTACCGGACGGCGAGGGGTCGGCCCCACCGGATCGCGCCCCGGCTCCAGTAGGTCGCCGTGGCGACGCTGCCGATCCGGGTCCGTGCCTTCCGGATGTTCCCGAGCATGCGGACGGTCTCCCGGAGTCCCACGCGGAAGGCCAACCGCACCAGGCCCACTGCCCGGGACGCGCGGCCGCCCGCCGTTGCGACGGCGAACTCCACGAACTGCCGGGCGTCCCGGGCGTGGGACGCCGGGTAGTTGGTCATCAGCAGGTCGTGCTGCTCCTCGTCCGAGACGGTCACGCGCAGCGCCACGCCTCGCAGGTCCTTCTCGTGGTCGGCGCGGCTGGTCCCGGCGGCGTTGGAGAACCGGACGACGGTGCGGTACGCCACGCCCGGCTGGGCGAACCCGACCCGCAGGTCGGCGGGGAGGTCGTCCCGGAACCGCAGCTCGGCGTCGGTGACGGTCAGGGTGGCCTTGGCGTGGAAGGCGCGGTCCACCCCGTGCGGGACGCCATGGGCGCTGGCGGCCCGCTGGTTCTTCCGCTGGACCCGCATGATCTCCCACGCGAGATCGTCGAACAGCCGCCGCTCGGCCTCCGGGCTGCCGCCGGCGTACTCCTCGGTCCACGGGGCGGTGCTCGGGGTGGTCGTCGCGCTCGTCGGGACGGTCGTCGTGGCGCTCATCGGTCCTCCGGGTTCGCGTGGTGGGCTGTGAAGGGGACTCGTCGCGGGTCACTCGTCCCGGAAGCGTTCCTCGATCATCTCGACCAGGCCGTCGATCACCCCGTCGGGTGAGGGGCTGTAGTGCGGCACGGCCCAGCGGGTGATCCGCGCGTCGATCACCGACGGTCGGCCGGAGGCCAGCGCCGCGGCGAACGCCTGCTCGAACTCGTCCTCGTCGTCGACCGCGTAGCCGTCGGCACCGCAGGCGCGGGCGTACGCGGCGAAGTCGGGGTTCTGGAACTCGACCAGCGCGCTGCGGCCGTAGGCGGAGAGCTGGTAGAGCTTGATCAGCTTGAACTGGTTGTCGTCGAAGACGACCCAGATGACGGGGATGTCGTTCTCCACGGCGGTCATCAGTTCGAAGCCGGACAGCGAGTAGCAGCCGTCGCCGCAGCCGACGACGACGGTGCGGTCCGGCTGGGCCACCTTCACCCCGAGCGCACCGTTCGTGTGCCCGGCCATCGGGCCGAACTGCCCGGCCTTGCGGAAGTTCTGCCCCTCCTCGAGCTCGACGTAGTAGCCGAGCCAAGCGAGGTGGGCGCCGGCATCGGCCAGCAGGACGGCGTCGCGCGGCAGCATCCGGCCGACGATCTGCGCGAGCTTCCCGGGGTGGATCGTCTTCGGCGTCGGCTGCAGGATCCGCCGGGCCTCCCAGTCGCGCCCCAGGACCTCGCGGCGGGGAACGGGGTCGACCTTCCGGTCGAGAGCGTCGGTGAGGGCGGCGACCCCCCGACGGGCGTCGGCCAGCAGCGTGTAGGCCGGCTCGTACCCGCTGCGGCCGAACTCGGACTCGGCGATGTTCAGCTGGATGAGGACCTTGCCGTCGAACAGGTCATCCCGGTAGTTGAAGGTGGCGTGCTGGGCGAGTGAGTTGCCGATGGCCAGCACCACCCGGGCTTGCCGGAACGCCTTCCACGCGCTGGCGTGGCCGCTGTCGGCGAACACGCCCACCGACAGGGGATGGCCCTCTCCCACAACGCCCTTGCCGTCCAGCGTCGTCAGGAGCGGGATCTGGAACCGCTCGATGAACCGCTTCACCTCCGCGCCGGCGCCGCTGCGGATCGCGCCGAAGCCGACCAGCGCGACGATCGGCTCGTCGCCGTCGATCGCCGCGGCGAGGACCCCGGCGACGGTCTCCACCTGGGCCGGATCCGGGAGGACCTCGGGCACCTGAAGCCGGACGTCGTGGTAGTTCTCGACCTCCACCCCCCGTTCGGTGAGGTCCTCCGGGACGTGCAGGTGCACCGGGCCGGGCTTGCCGGAGAGCGCGACGTTGACCAGGTCCTCGACGACGTCGGACGTGTCGGCGATGTCCTCGAGGAGGACCGACTTCTTGGTCGTCGCCTCGAACACCTTCCGCGAGTCAGGCGTCCCCCCGAGGCCTGAGGTCTCGTTGAGCGATCCCCGTCCACTCCACTTCCGGTCGGCGTATCCGGAGACGGCGAACACCGGATAGGAATCCGACATCGCCATGGCCAGGCCGGAGATGAGATTGAACGCGCCCGGGCCGGCCGTGGCGAAGCAGAAGCCGAGCTTGTCGGTGAACATCGCGTGGCCGCACGCCATGAACGATGCGGCCTGTTCGTTCCGGGTGATGATCGGGCGGATCTTCTCCGATTCCTCGAGGGCGATCATCAGACCGGCGGCGTTCTCACCGGCACCACCGTAAGCAGCCTCCACACCCGCCGACTCCAGGCCCCTCACGATCGCCTCGTACACGCGCACGGTCTCCCCCTCCCATCTCGCCCGGTGCGCCCGCCGCCGGGTCAGTCCACGCTGTGACCGGCAGAAGACGCGTCAGATGGCGGAAATGCGGCCTCTGATCACCGGAGGTCTTCGCGGCTGTGCTGCCGATGTGCTCGGGTGCAGTGCCATCCCCTGGTGGGGACATGCGCTCGAGCAGGGGCCTCGTGTCCCTGGGACTGGGGCATCGGTCGACCTCTCATCCGCACCATCGGGGGTCGGTGGTGGCTCGGCGACGAGTTGTGCAGCACGTGCGATCCGGTCGCACGGTACGGAGGGCGGCGTCACGTGGCCGTCACCGTCGTGTCAAGGAGTTGCAGCGGCACGTACGACACCGCTGGTGTGCGCTTCCGGATGCGGTCTGGGTGGGCGTCCCGGGATCGAGGCCGTGGTGGTGTGACCGACCGTGCCTGAGCCGCTGTCCGCCCGCCGCTGCACGGGGTCGAGAAGCGTGCGTTCCGCGCGCTGAGCGCGGCACACCTGGGCGGAGTCGCAGGTCGTCGTCCCCTCGACGCCGCAGCACGGCCGACCTCGTGACGTGTCACTCCCCGCAGCTCACTGGTGCTGAGCTCCTGGTAGCTGAGCGGAGGGTCGGCCGCCAGGAGGAGCAGGTCGCGCTGGGCCGTGGGCAGTTCGGCGAGACCCTCGCGCACGGCCTCGACCACCTCATCCTGCAGCAGCTCGGCGTCGACGTCCGGGTGGTCTGCCACGAACTCGTGCGCCGTGCTTCCCAGCGGGTCGACGAGATGGGTCCGCCCGTGGGCGCGGGCCGGGGCGAGGCTCTCGCGACGGCCGTGGTCGCGATCCAGCCGGGCAGCGCGCGCGGCTCGCGGAGGCGCTGGACCTGTTCGACCAGGCGCATCCAGACCACCTGGCCCACGTCCCCGGCGTCGTGCTCGCCGAGCCGGTACCTGCTGGCGATCATGCAGACCAGTGGTGTGGACCCTGGCTGGCGAGGGCCTGCACACAGCCCGAGTAGAGGGTGTGCGAATGCAGCAGGTGTCCTGGACCCACCAGCTGCTTCCGCTGGCACCCGGTACCGCGCTCGTGGTCTGGGGACGGGAGTGGTGTACGCCCATCGACCTCACGGTGGGTCGTGGCGAGCTCCGGGCGCATCGCCGAGAGCTCCACTCCAAGCCGTGCCGCGGAGAGCCCTCGACGCCGATCAGTTCAGGCTGGGGGCAGCCGCGCTCCCGGCCCGGAGGCCAGGAGCGTCGGTGCCGCCGCACACCGACCATGGCACGAGTCTGGTCGCAGGGGAGACCTTCGACTCCGCCTGTACGGCTGCGATCTCCCACGTACTGGTCTTGACGAACGTCCAGGAGTGGGCGTCCGCGATGACGTCGGACGTCGTCAGGCACCGGGCAGTGAGGCATGGGTTCGGCCCGGCAGTGGTCAGTGCCGCACGCAGCCGCTCGCAGATTCCCTCGAGATGGTCTTGCGGGCGCGGCACATCACGGGACACGTGCGCGTGGATGGTCAGGAGTTCACGTCCCGCCGGTGCAGGAGTGTGCTCGTCGACGGCCCAGCTCAGGGAGACGAAGCAGGACGGCGCCTGATCCCCTGGAGCGCCGTCGTCCTCCAGGTGCCGGGCGTAGTTGGCGAGCAGCGTCACCAACGTAGCGTCGCGAGCGATGAGGTTGAAGGCCACGAAGCGAAGGTCCACCGGATCCTCCTCGGCACCACTTGTGCATGTGGGAAACGAACTATGTCGTTTCACAGCTGTCGAACTCTGCTTCCTTGACGTTATTCGAACGGTGGCGAGCGACAGCAGTGCTTGATGCAGCGCGGGGCCTCGCGCTGTGTCCTCCCATCGCCGGTGCGGCGACGAACGTGTTCCGCGTGGCTGAATGGCACGAGAGTCGGGTCATCATCACCTGAGGCAGCGCGCGGTCGAGGTGTCTGTCGCCGCCGCGGTCGAGCCGGAGGTGGGTGACCTGCCCGCTGCTGGCCGGCAACGGGCTGGTTCCGGCAGGAGCAGCAGACGCTGTTTCGGATCGGATACGCCCGGGGTGGGACCAGCTCACCCATGGCTGCGCCGCCACGATCGGGCCGATGCCGGGCTCGGCCAGCAGGTGCGGCACCGTTGGTGGCGGTGAGGTCCTCGAGGTCGGTCCCGACGGTCCTGGCGTTCGCGGTGAGTGCGTGAGCGCGACGCGCCAGCCGCCGGAGTGACTGCGCGCGCACCTGCGTCTCGATGCCGTCGCAGGCTTGCGAGCGGAGGCCGGTCGAACGGGACCGGCGGGTGTGTCACCGCACCGCCGTCCTCAACCAGATGCGCGATCTGGCCCTGACCGGGCCCGAGGAGCCAGGCGAGCGCCTGCGCGACCGCAGCATCGCCGGCCTGATCGCCGCCTGCTCCTGGCGACGGGATCCGCCGTCCTCGGCTGCTCCTCGCGGGCCTCGAGCCGTCGGCGTCCGGCGATCGGTGTCCGTCCGTGCTCATGTCCTGCTCCTCTCATCAGCGGCGGGACCGGTCAACCGGCGCAGCTGCCGATCTGGAGACGCGGCCGGGCGTCCGTGCTCCACGGTCATGTCCGGCTCCGGGGGTCCTCGGTCGGTCGGGCCGGCGCCGTGTGGATGGCCTGGAGAGCGAGGTGGCGCGGTCCCCGCTGCCGGGGCAGGGGGACGCCGGCCGTTCTGTGGGTCGACGCCACGGTGCGCGGTCGGCCGCACCCGGGCCACCAGTTCCAGGCACCCAACAGGCGCATGGACGCCGGGACGACGAGCAGCCGGATCACGGTGGCGTCGAGGGCGATGGCCACGGCCAGCCCGAGCCCGAGCTGCTTCAGCGGCAGGCTGGCGGTCAGTGTGAACGCTCCGAACACGGCCACCATGAGGACGGCCGCCCCGGTGATGAGTGGGCCGGTGCGGGCGACGCCGCGGGCGACGCTCGCCGTTCCGTCGCCGGTCGCCAGCCACTCCTCGCGCACCCGGCTGAGGAGGAAGATCTCGTAGTCGGTGCTGAGGCTGAACAGCAGTGCCAGCAGCAGCACCGGCACGATGTTCTGCAGGTCCCCGGACGGCTCGACGCCGAGCAGGCCGGCGCCGACACCGCGCTGGAAGACCAGCACCAGGACTCCGAAGGCGGCCGCGGCCGACAGCAGGTTGACCACGATGGCCTTGAGCGGGATCAGCAGCGAGCGGAACGTTCCCAGCAGGACGAGGGAGATCACGCCGAGCATCAGGGCCAGCGCCACGGGCAGCCGGTCGGTGATCGCCCGGTTGCTGTCGACGCCCTCGGCCGTCTGGCCGCCGACGACCACCGACAGGCCGCCGCCGGCCAGGGCGCGTCGCGCCTCGGTGCGCACGTCCTCGAGCAGGCCGCGCGTGGTGGCGCTGGCGGCGGCGTCGGCCGGTACCACCTCGAGCACGATGCGGCGTGCGTCGTTCGAGACGAACTGGTCGACGGTCGCCCGGACGTCCTGCGGCAGCGTGTCTCGCACGTCGGGGGCCAGCGCGGTCAGCGGGCCGTCAGGGCGCACTTGTGCCAGCAGCGCGAGCGGAGAGGCCACCCGGGCCACGTCGGGCAGCTGTTCCAGGCGCTGCTGGAGATCGACCAGGTCGTCGTCGACGCCCGACGTCGCCAGCGGGGTGCGGCTGCTCACCACCACCGTCATGGGGGCGGTGGCACCGGCGCCGAACTCCTCCTGCAGCCAGGCGTGGGCCTGACGCACCGGTGAGCTGGTCGGCAGGATGCGGGCGTCGGCGGTGAACACGCGCAGCTGCAGCACCGGCCCGGCCAGGGCGAGCAGCAGGACGAGGCTGACCGCCAGCACCGTTGCCGGCCGGCGCATGGTGCGGCGGGTGAAGGACTCCCAGTCGCCCGAGGAGCCGGCGCGTCGCCGGGGCAGCGGGATGCGCAGTGCCTGGATGCGGGGACCGAGCAGGAGGAGCAGCGTCGGTAGGACCAGCACGCTGGTCAGCGCGGCCAGCGTCACGACCACGATCGCACCCAGCGCGATGGAGCGGATGGCGCCCAGCGGGACCACGAACAGCGTCGCCATCGCCAGGACGACGACCAGGGCGGAGGACAGCACGGTCTCGCCCGAGGTCCGCAGCGTCGTGGCGATCGCCCGTCGGGTCGTCGCACCGCCGGCCAGCTCGGTGCTGAAGCGGCTGATGACGAACAGCGCGTAGTCCACCCCGACCCCGAGCCCGAGCATCGTCACCGCGCTGCGCACGAACACCGACAACTCCAGCCAGTGGGCCACCACGGCAAGGATGCCGAGGGCCACCACGACGGCGGTGACCGCGACGACCAACGAGACCAGCGCGGCGACCAGGCTGCGGTAGAGCAGGAGCAACAGCAGGGCCACCAGCGGCAGGGTCACGAGCTCGGCCGAGGCGAGTCCGTCCTCGCTGATCTCGGTGAGCTCGCCGCGGAAGGCTGCGGCACTGACCAGGGCCACGCGCAGGCCCTGGTCGGAATACCGGTCGTCCAGCTCCTGCTGGACCTCGGGGAGGACCCGTGCGGCGGGGCCGTCCTCCAGGCCCGACGACAACACCGTGGTCACCGTGCGTCCGTCGCGGCCCTCGAACGGCGCGCGGGCGTCCGCGCCCAGGGTCGCCCAGCCGTAGGACGCGGTCACGTCGAGGTCGCCCCGGCCGGCCAGGTCCGCCATGACCTGCCGCACCCGCTCGGCGAACTGCGGCTGGTCGGCGGTGTACCGCTCGTCCTGGACGACGAGCGTGACGGTCTGCTCGTCGCGAGCGAGGAAGCCGTCCCGGACGGCCGCCGCAGCCAGGTCGGACTCCGAGTCGGCCACCGACCAGCCGCCAGGGTCGACCCGCTCGGACAGGTCCCCGCTGACGACCCCGGCCACCGCGAGCACCAGCGCCCACACGACCAGCACTGCCCAGCAGCGCCGGCCCAGCAGGCCGGTCACCGCCTCCGCCAGCGAGCGCCGCTGAGTCAGGCGGACCGCAGGCGCAGTCGAGGTGGCGGGCACACCGAGCTCCCGGCCGTCACGGCCGTCCGTGCTCCGGGGGAGCCCCGCGGCTCCGTGCCCGGCGGGTCCACCGGACGGGAGGCGTTCATCGATCGAGTCGGACATGGCGGAGTCCTCGGTTCGTGTGGTCAGGGGTCCCGCAGCTCTCGAACCCGTCGTCCCCGTCGCAGGTCGTGGACCTGCCCGTCGTCAACTGCCTCGGGCTGCCCGGACCCGATGTCCGGGTGGAGCCCGGCGTCCCGGAACGGGTGGTGCACACCGCCTCCCCAGGTGGGTGCGACGGCACCGGGAGGTCCTCCGGTCACGCCACGGCTGGTGGGGTGACCGGGGGCCGTCCCTACGCGAGGGGGATGGGGTGGTTGCCGCGGATGACGTCCGCGGGGTCGTAGGCGCGCTTGACCCGGCACAGCCGCGCCCAGGTCGACTCGCCGAAGAACCGGCGGGCGTCGACGGGTTCCTCGACGAAGTTGGAGTAGTGCCCGACGCGGTGGTCGGCCAGGGACGCGGTGACCGCGTCGAGGGCTGCGTCGACGGCGGAGGACGACGCCTCGTCGGTGACCAGGCCCACCCCCAGCACCGAGAGCTCACCGGGCAGCGTCGCCAGCGCTCCTGCGCCCGCCGGGCGGCGGGCCAGTGCCCCGCCCATGTGCCGGAGCTGGGCGATGGCCAGCGATGCTCCCGGCCGCATGTCGACGGCCGCGACGAAGTCGTCCAGGCTCGAGGACGGGAGCGCTCCGACGAGCTGGTGCGCGGTGCGGTAGGGCAGCGGGTCCGGCGGGTCCATCGCCAGCTCGCTGAGCCCGACCGGTGGCACGGTCGCGAAGGTGTCGATCTGCGGGCCCAGGCTCACCAGATCGCCCAGCAGGTCCCGGCCGTCGGCCGCCGCCCCGAGGAACGCGCCCATCACGACGGTGAAGGCCCGTCCGCGCAGGAGGTCGGGGATCTCGGGCAGGGGTGCGAACTGCACCAGGGCGGCCCAGGTCGTGAACTGGTCCGGGAGGGAGGACAGGAGCCCGTGCCAGGTGGACAGCACGTCGGAGGCGCGCTCGGCCGCGAAGAACAACGCCCCGGCGTACAGCTCCGCCACCGGCTGCACCGTGAACTCGACCGCGGTGACGACGCCGAAGCTCCCGCCGCCGCCGCGCAGCGCCCAGAACAGCTCCGGCTCGCAGCTGGGGTCGGTCCGCAAGAGCTCGCCGTCGGCGGTGACGACCTCGAAGGCCTGCACGGCATTGCACTGCAGCCCGTGCTGACGGCCCAGCCAGCTCAGGCCTCCACCAACGGTGTAGCCGACGATCCCCACGTCGGGCGATGAGCCGTGCAGGGCGGCCAGGCCGAGATCGGACAACTGCGGGACCACGTGCCCCCACTTCAGGCCCGCCCCCACCCGGACCCTGCGGTCGGCCGCGTCGATCGACAGGCCGGTCAGCCGTGAGGTGTTGAGCAGCAGCGTGCCGTCGAGCGCACCCAGGGGCCCGGCGTTGTGTCCGGTGGCCTGGGCCGCGACCCGCAGCCCGCGGTTGCGTGCGTACCGGATCGCCGCCGCGACGTCCTCGGCGCTGCGCGGGAGCGCCATGGCAGCCGGTCGCTGGTCGATGAGCAGGTTGAAGGCCCGCCGGGCTTCGTCCCACCCGCGATCCTCCGCCCGGAGGATGCGGACCTCCTGGGACTCCGGTCGCCGGAGGTCGAGAGCGGACATGACTCCTCCTTGACATGCGTTCGCGTCGAAGGGACGCCGTGGTGGGGACCGCCGGCTCGTGTGCCTGCTGGCCGAGAGGAGCCGGGGACGGAAAGGGGCTTGCTGCGCCGGGCAGGCGCCTGAGTCGACGTGATCGAGGGACGACCCGGTCGAGGTGGCGGTGTACCCCTCCCGCCAGTGGACGGTGCTACAGCGGTGGTCCGGGTACCGCCTCGGCCGCAGGCGGCGCTGGCTGGGCGAGTCCGTCGACTGCGGTGAAGAAGGCTCGGAGCTCCACGGCCGTGCGACATGGGTCGTCGATCGGGGGACAGTGCCCCGCGTGCGGGATCTCCACCAGCCGTGCTCTCAGGCACTGGGCCATGTGGCGCTGGGCAGACGCTGGCCAGTACTTCTCGTCCTCGCCATAGAGCACGAGCACCGGCCGGTCGAGTCGGCGGAGCTCGTCGAGCCGGTTCGGTTCTTCCTGCAGAGCCCGCGCCGCCTCCATCAGCGCATGCGGACTGTGGGCGATGAACTGGCGGCGGAGGAAGCTCTCCCGCTCGGGGTCAACCAGTCGGCGCTGCCCGGACCGCTGCCGCGCCCGGTAGGCCTTCATGGCCTCCCAGACCTGGTCGAGCGGGTATTCGCGCAGGGCCCAGACGAGCAGGCGCAGCTCCTCGGCGTGTGGCTCCCCGACCGCGCCCTGCCCCGAGCCGATCAGGGTCAGCGTGGTGATCCGCCGAGCTTCCGCCAGGGCGGCGGCGCGGACGACGAAACCGCCGAAGGAGTGTCCGACCAGGTGCACCCGCTCACAACCGAGCGCGTCGATGACTGCGAGCACGTCCTCGGCCAGTTCAGGCAGCCGCACGTCCTGCTCGGCCTCGGTCGCCTGCATCTGCGCGGTCTCGAAGTGCCCGCGCTGGTCGAAGGCGACCACGCGGTATCCGGCGCCGACGAGTGGGAGCAGCTCTGCGAAGTCCTGCTTGCACCCCATGAACCCGTGCACGCAGACGACGGTCGGCCGGGCAGACGTCCGGGGTCCGGCGCAGAGAGCGGCGAAGGAGCCACGGGCGGTGTCGATGCGCATGGGCCTGACCCCGCCGTCCGACTCGGTGATGCGGGCCTCGCCCGGGAGGACCCTTGCGGTCGGCCTGGGCCGGGGGACGAGAGGGGCCAGAGCCGGCCCGGTCCCAGCTGACCCGACCTGGGCACCGATCGGCCGCGGCGCCTCGGGGGCCGTACGTGCGGACGTCGACACAGCCGCACGGGAGCGCACGTTCCCCGCTCCGGTGTCGGGCTCGGGAGCGGCGCCAGAGCACCGGCCAGCGGCGCCTGAGCCGCCGCTACAGCACTGTTGGTCTCGCAGCTGTTGCACCATCGGGCTGTCCTCCCGGGCGTTTCCGTCGCATGGGCACCGCGGCGACTGACGGGTCATCGGGAACCTGGTCCTGAAGCCGCCGACTGGTGTGGAAGTCGAGAACCCAGCACGCTCGGCGATGGCGTGCTCCACCTCGAGTGGGGGCATCGGTGGCCCGGATCGGTGACTGCGGATCCGCGATCGTCATCACTTCGCAGCCCTTGTCGCGGCCGGCTGCGAGAGAGGTGTCGGAGCACGACGGACGCGAGTGCAGAATGCTTGATCACCCAGCCCTGCAGGCGATCGGGAATGGTCCTCGCGAATCCCATGGACGTGAACTCGAGTCGCTCCCCGAACTGCTCCAACGCTTGATCGAGAGCTCGGAGCTCGAGGTCCAGCTGCCGGTCACGCACCTCACACCTCCTCGTTCGGACTACGTGCCGCACGGAGCGATCCGCCGCCGAGCAGATCGCCACCGCAGCGGTCACCGGAGTCTCGAGCTGCCCCCGCAAGCGACGACTCGATGGCGGAGGACGCCAGCCTCGTAGTCGGGAATTGCGCGGTAGGGGCCGCTTCCGCAAGGCGGCTGCGGGCTGAGCGGAACGAGAACCTCTCGGCCGAACACATCACGCACCTCGATTCCTCCAGCGGTGGTCAACGCGTACGACTGAAGGTGACGGAGGCGGCTGGTCAGTTCCTGAACGGCGGCTGAACCGCCTTGAACGCTCCTCCAGCAACGGGCACGCTGAGTGGCGTAGGCCGTGGCATCCCCAGGCACCCGACCTGCCGTGGTTCCGGCGAGCAAGGCCGGCCGGGACGAAGGGACCGCGTATGGACGTGCGGATCCTGGGACCGCTCGAGGTCCGGACGGCGGCCGGACCACTCACCTTGGGCGGAACTCAGCAACGTGCGGTGCTGGCCATGCTGGCGCTGCACCTCAACGAGGTGGTGTCCACCGATCTGCTCATCGACGGCCTGTGGGCGGACCAGCCGCCGGTGAGCGCGACCAACATGGTGCAGGTCTACGTCTCCCGGCTGCGGAGGGCCCTCCTGGCCGGGGATGTATCCGATCGACCCTGCGCCCCGGTCCTGCACCGCCGCAAGCCCGGCTACGTGCTCGAGCTCGACCCCGGGCTGCTCGACCTGCGGCGCTTCCAGAGGCTCGTGCGCGAGGGTGCCCGGGCGCTGGGCGCGGCGCCGGACCGGGCTGCGGGCATGCTGCGCGAGGCACTCGACCTCTGGCGCGGACAACCGCTGGCGGAGTTCGCCGACGCGCCCTTCGCCCGAGCGGAGATCCCGCGGTTGGAGCAGCAGCGCCTCGAGGCGCTCGAGGCCTGTCTGCAGGCCGATCTGGCCTTGGGGCGGCACGCCGAGGTGGTGGGGGAACTGGAGGTCCTCGTCGCCCGATGGCCCCTGCACGAGGGGTTGCACGGGCTGCTCATGCTCAGCCTGTACAGGTCGGGCCGGCAGGCCGAGGCGCTGAACTCCTACCAGCGGCTGCGCAGGCGGCTGGCCGCTGAGCTGGGCGTCGACCCCGGCGGGGCGCTGCAGCAGCTCCACCAGAAGATCCTGCGGGCCGATCCGACGCTCACCCCCACCACTACCGCCCCCGGCACCCTCACCGGCACCGGACCGTCCGCCCCGGGGGCGGAACCGGTGCCGCGGCAGCTCCCGGCGCCGGTACGGCACTTCACCGGCCGGACCGCCGAGCTCGCGGCGTTGGATGCGTTGCTGGCCGAGGCGACCGCCGCGGGCGCGCCGGTGGTGATCTCGGCGATCGCCGGCACCGCCGGCGTCGGCAAGACCACCCTGGCGGTGCACTGGGCCCACCAGGTCGCGGATCGCTTCCCCGACGGGCAGCTGTACGTGAACCTGCGTGGCTTCGACCCTGGGGGACAACCGATGGCACCGGCCGAGGCAGTGCGCGGCTTCCTCGACGCCCTGGCGGTGCCGCCCGTGCGCCTACCGGCCGAGCTGGACGCGCAGGCGGCGTTGTACCGGAGCCGGCTGGCCGGCAAGAAGGTGCTGGTCGTGTTGGACAACGCCCGCGACACCGCCCAGGTGCGCCCGTTGCTGCCCGGCACCCCCGGCTGTCTGGTGCTGGTCACCAGTCGCAACCGACTCACCGGACTGGTCGCAGATGCCGGCGCCCAGCCGTTGTCCCTGGACTTGTTCACCGAGGTCGAGGCCGAGGCGCTGCTGGCTCGCCGCTTCGGCACGGCCCGGGTCGCCGCCGAACCCCAGGCCACCAGAGAGATCATCACGTCATGCGCTCGGCTGCCGCTGGCGCTGACACTGGTGGCCGCCCGCGCCACCGCCCAGCCGACGTTTCCTCTCGCCACGCTGGCCGGCGAGCTACGCGACGCGCACGCCCGGCTCGACGCCCTGACGGGCCAGGACGGTCCCGCCGCCGACGTGCGGAGCGTCTTCTCCTGGTCGTACCGGCAGCTCGATGACCCAGTGGCGCGGCTGTTTCGGCTGCTCGGCCTGCATCCCGGCCCGCACCTCACCGCCGCGGCGGCGGCCAGCCTGGCCGGACTGCCGTTGTTGCAGGTCCGTCCACTGCTGGCCGAGCTGGTCGGCACCCACCTGCTCGCAGAGCCCACCCCGGGCCGATATGCCTTCCACGACCTGCTGCGGGCCTACGCCACCGAACAGGCCCACACCGTCGACACGGAGGCCGACCGGCACGCCGCGATCCACCGGCTGCTGGACCACTATCTGCACACCGGACACGCCGCCGTTCGGCTGCTGCACTGGGTCAGGATCCCGATGACCCCGGCCCCGCAGCAGCCCGGGGTCACCCTCGCGGACCTACCCGACGCCGGGCAAGCCCTCGCTTGGTGCGCCGCCGAGCACCCCGCCCTGCTGGCCGCCATCGAATACGCCGCATCCGCCGGCTTCCACACCCACGCCTGGCAACTGGTGTGGAGCATCGAGATGTTCTTCGACTGGCAGGGGCACTGGCACGACTGGGTCACCGCCGGACGCACCGCGCTGGCGGTCGGCCGTCAGTTGGCCGATCCGCTGCCGCAGGCCGTCGCCCACCGCAGCCTCGCTGGTGCCTACATCCGGTTGGGCCGCCATGCCGAAGCCGTCGACCACGCCCAGCAGGCCCTGGCACTGTTCGAGGAACTCGACGACCGGGGCGGCCAGGCCCACGTCCATTTCAGCCTGGCGCGGGTGCTCGAGCGACAGGGCTGCCACGCTGAAGCCCTCCACCACGCTCAGCGGGCCCTGCAGCTGTTCCGGACCCTCGACGACCGGGACGAGCAAGCCCGTGCCCTGAACGCGGTCGGCTGGTTCCATGCTCTGCTCGGCGACCACCGGCGGGCCTTGACCCATTGCCAGCAAGCCCTGGCCCTGTTCCAGGAGACGGGTGATCGCCAGGGAGAGGCCTCGACCTGGGACAGCCTCGGCCTGGCGCACAGCAACCTCGGCCACCACACCCAGGCCCTCGACTGCTACCGGCAGGCGGTCGAGCTGTTGCATGGGCTCGGCGCCCGCTACTACCAAGCCAGCGCCCTTGCCGCCCTGGGCGACGCCCGGCATGCCGCAGGCCAGCCCCAGGCCGCCCGCGACGCCTGGCGGCAGTCCCTGACCATCCTCGACGAGCTCGCCCATCCCGACGCCGAGGCCGTCCGGGCCAAACTCTGCCAGCTCGACAACTCTCCGGTACGGCAACGGTACTGACGAACTCGTGCATGGACGGCGGGACTGCTACGTGTCACGGAGCGATCCTCGGGTCGACGGTCGTCGACTCGGACGAACCGTTCCGATGGCGGTCCGTCACCAGCGCCGTCACGGGCAGGGAGCCGGGACTGCGCTCCACGACCTCGACGGGGGCGACAGCAGCGTCAGGGCTGCCTACGTGTCGATCGAGAAGCCCTGACCTCCTACCGATATACCGGCCGCGACGAGTGGAACCTGACACCAGACGACATCGGTGAGGTCGGGATGGACAGCCGTGCGCGCGTCGTCGTCGCCATCGGACGTGCCGCAGCCGACGGCGGCGAGTGGACCGTCCCCAGGATCGTGCCCACTGGCGGCGGGAGCGGGCGTGCGCGGCCGGGCAGTGCGCGCGTCCTGCTCCGACGGTCAGCCGGGCGACCTCACCGTGTGATCGCCGACTACACGGCCGCGGCACCGCCGGCGAGCGCGCCACCCGCCGCAGTCGCCGACTCCTCCTTCATGGTCGTACGCCAGATGTGGACGAGCGCGATCACCTCCTCCAGCTGGAAGGTCCCGGGCGCCTGCTGGACGGCGTAGTCGTGCGGTCGCAAGGACCACGCGGACGCACGGGGAGCTGCGGTCAGGATGACCTCGCCGTGCTCGTCGGTGACGCGGAAGTCACGCCGCCAGGCGCTGCCCTGGACCAGGAAGCGACCTCCGCGCTGGAGGTGGACCTCCGCGGAGGTCCTCGTGATGCCCCGCATCCGCGCCGTGAGGAGGAGGCTGCCGTCCGGTCCGGTCGCCCGCCATCGCGTCGGCAGCCGCCAGCAGCTCGTCCGAGCCGCGCAGAGAGGAGCGCCCTGGGCGTCGGTGACGGTGAAGCGGTTGCCGGTCCAGTCGGCCGTGATGCGCGCGACGACGCCGTTCGAGTCGGTCACCTCGTAGGCACCGTGCCTCGTGCGATCGGGGAACCGGAGGCAGGCGGATGGTCCGGTCACGGACGAGTCCTTCCGGGGGAGGGGGAGTGGTCGGACCGGGCGGAGCCGGCGCGCAGGAGGGTCCGCAGCAGGCCGATGGCGGCTCGGTCGGGGCTGCGGGTGCTGTTGCTCAGCGCGACCACCCCGAGCGCGGCCTCCGGTGCGAAGGCGGTGAACGTGCGGAAGCCGCCGGTGGCGCCGCCGTGGAGGAGCAGCGGGCCGCTCGGCCCGGACCACCGCATCCAGGCGAGGGCCATGCCGCCGGCCAGGCGGCTGCGGTGCCGCTCCTGCTGGGTCAGGACGAGCGCTCCCGCGAGTGGCGTGGAGTCCGGACGGAGCTGGGCGCGCAGGTAGACGAGCAGGTCGTGAGCGGTGGACCGCAGGGCGCCCGCGCCGACGACCCCGAGCAGGGGCCACGGCTCGATCGGCCGCTCGCGGCGCCCGTGCCCCCTGGCGAGGCGCTCCTCCTGGTGGGTGCCGGGGACGACGACGGTGTCGCGCAGGCCGAGCGGCTCGCACACCCGTGCCCGCACGAGCGAGGCGTAGTCGGGGTGGCCCAGGTGGTCGGCGAGCGCCTGACCGAGTACCGCCATGGCGAAGTTGGAGTACCGGGGGCGCCCCGTACCGGGCGTGCGGCGCAACCGGGCGCGTTCCAGCGCGTCATAGAGCCCAGGGACCGTGATGCCGGCGTACGGGTCGTCGTGCGTCAGCAGACCGGATCGCAGGAGGGGCGCCCAGCCCAGGGGCGAGTGCGGGAGACCCGACCGGTGTGTCGCCAGGTCCTCCAGCGTGATGTCCACGCCGTCCCGCGACGGCACCCGTACGTCGGTGGGGACGATGGCGCGCAGCGGCGTGTCGAGGTGCACCTCGCCCCGCACGACGGCGTCTGCGAGGAGCAGCGCGGTGAAGGTCTTCGTGACCGAGCCGATCTCGAACAGCGTGCTCGCGTCGACGGGCCGGCCGTCCGGGCGCCCGGTGGGGCCTCGGCCGGCCACCACCGTCTCGCCGCTGCGGGCATCGACCAGGCCGAGAACGATCCCGACGTGCCGGCGTTCGGCGGAGTCGGCGGCACGGGTCAGGACCTCGGCAACGCTCGTCCCCACGTCAGTGCCTTCCCGAGAGGCGCGGTCGGTGGGCAGCGTCGGAGCGCCACGGGTCCCCGCGCTCGGTGCCGTAGTGGGCGGCGACGTGGCGCCAGGGGACGACGACGAGGACCACCACGACGAGGAGGCACGCGAACGCCACGTCCCACGTGGCCTGGTCCATCCGACCGGCGGCCCAGAGCGGCAGGGCCACGACGGCCAGCCAGATGAGCTTCCAGGCGCACTCGAACAGCAGCAGGGGCAGCATCCGCAGCGGGTACCGGACACCGACGAAGGCGAGGATCGACATCGCCGCGAGCATGCAGGTGACCACTCCTTCCACGAGGGGCCAGGACCGGCTGTCCTGGACGAAGGACGGCCCCTCCGTGACGGCGAGGCCGACGCCGATGAGGAGGTACCCGGCCCGCAACGCGTGGAGGCGCGGCAGCGAGACCTCGGCCGCTGCGTCGGTGTGCCGGGGGCCGTCCGGGCCCGACCTGGTGTCCGTGGCGACGCTGGTCATGACAGATCTCCCTCGAGTCGTGGTGGTGACATCGGGTCGACCACCGGCGTCGTGGTGAGCCTGCTGCGGCGGGATGGGGCCGGGCATCCGGCTGCGGTCGGGGCCTGCGCGACGGAAGTCGGCGTCCGGTGCCGACTTCGGTCGGTCGTCGGCGCACGCCATCCGCCCTACGCTCCGGCCATGGGCCTCCCGGCCGATCCCGCCCCACGGCTCCGGTCTGCGGTTCGGCGGCACTGGCGCGTCACGCTCTTCGCCGTCCTCTTCGGCGGCGTCTGGCTGGTCCTCTTCCGGGAGCAGTGGGGGTCGGCCGGGGCGCTGTTCTGGATCGACGCCGCCCTCGGGGTCGTGTCCGTCGGGGCGGTGCCGTTCCGCCGACGCCGGCCGGTCGCCGTCGCCGTCCTGACCGCGGCGGCGACGGCGCTCTCGGCCAGCGCGATCGGCGCGTGGACCGTCTGCACGGCGTCCCTCGCGACGCGCCGGAGGTGGCGGGAGGTCCTGCCCGTCGCCGTGCTCGGCGTCCTGGGCGGCCTGGTCCTCTACGCCGTGCAGCCCGAGCAGCCGCTGTCCTGGGTGGCGAACCTCGTCTTCACCGTGCTGCTCACCGGCGTGGTCGTCGCCGTGGGCATGTACGTGGGCGCCCGCCGCGAGCTCCTGGCCTCCCTGCGGGACCGGGCGGACCGCGCCGAGCGGGAGCAGACCCTGCAGGTCGCCTCCGCGCGGACGGCCGAGCGGGCGCGCATCGCCCGCGAGATGCACGACGTCCTGGCCCACCGGATGTCGCTGGTCGCCCTGCACGCCGGCGCGCTCGCCTACCGCACCGACCTGAGCCCCGACCAGACCCGCGAGACCGCCGGCGTCATCCAGGCCAACTCCCAGCGCGCCCTGACCGACCTCCGGGAGATCCTCGGCCTGCTCCGCGACCCCGAGCGCGGCATCGACGCGACCGACCACCGGCCGCAGCCCACCCTCGGGGACCTGGCCACGCTGCTGGCCGACGAGCACGCCGCCGGCGCGCACGTCACCCTGCACTCCTCCGTCGAGGACCTCGACGAGCTGCCCGTGTCGACCGGCCGCAGCGCCTACCGGATCGTGCAGGAGGCGCTGACGAACGCGCGCAAGCACGCGCCGCACGCCGCGGTCACCGTCGAGCTGGCCGGGAGCCCCGGGCGCGGCCTCGACCTCTGCGTCCGCAACCCGGTGCGCGCCGGCGGCCGGGACGGCGACGACCCCGGCTTCGGCCTCGTCGGGCTGGCCGAGCGGGCCGCCGCGAGCCACGGCCGCCTCGAGCACGGCCGCACCGCCGACGGGGACTTCGTCCTCCGGGCCTGGCTGCCGTGGGACCGGTGAGCGGCCCCGCCGTCCGGGTCGTCCTCGTCGACGACGACCCCCTGGTGCGCACCGGGCTCCGGCTCGTGCTGGGTGGTACGCCGCGGGTGGAGATCGTCGGGGAGGCCGGCGACGGCGCCGCGGGGCTCGACGTGGTCGGACGGACGCGTCCGGACGTCGTCCTGATGGACATCCGGATGCCGCGCATGGACGGCCTCGCGGCCACCGAGCAGCTCCTCGCGCGACCCGACCCGCCCAGGGTCGTCGTCCTCACCACCTTCGACGCCGACGAGTACGTGGTCCGCGCCCTGGCGACCGGCGCGAGCGGGTTCCTGCTGAAGGACACCGCGCCGGCGAAGATCGTGGAGGCAGTCGAGCGGGTCGCCGCCGGCGAGCCGATGCTGTCGCCGAGCGTCACCGCGCAGCTGATCCGCAGGGTGGTCGACGCGTCCCCCACCGGGGCGGGTGCCGCACGGGCACGCGCGGCGGCCCGGCTGGCGGGTCTCAGCGACCGGGAGCGGGAGGTCGCCATCGCGATCGGGCAGGGGAGGTCCAACGCGGACATCGCTCGTGAGCTGTTCATGAGCCTCCCGACGGTCAAGGCCCACGTCTCGCACATCTTCGTCAAGACGGGTGTGGCGAACCGTGTGCAGATAGCGATCTGCGTCCATGAGGCCGGCCTCGCATGACACCGGGAGCGCTGCCGCAGGGGGTCGCCGGCGACGGTTCTCAGTGGTTGTCGCGCGGGATGCCCGTGGTGTGCGCGACGCGCTGGTAGCCCACCGCGGGACGCAGGACCATGCCGTCGCACAACTGGGTGACCATCGCGCGCTGGATCTCCTGCCACGGCGTCTGGGAGGCCGGCACCGGATACCCCCCGGACTCCGCCAGCCGGCGCCGGCGTGCGGCCAGCTCCTCGTCGGGCAGCAGGACGTCGGCCCGGCCGGCGACCAGATCGATCCGGATGACGTCACCGGTCTGCAGCAGCGCCAGCCCGCCGCCGGCGGCGGCCTCGGGTGAGGCGTTGAGGATCGACGGGGACCCCGACGTCCCGGACTGGCGGCCGTCCCCGATGCACGGCAGCTCGTGCACGCCCCGCTTGATCAGCTCCGCCGGCGGCTGCATGTTCACCACCTCGGCGGCACCCGGATAGCCCAGCGGGCCGACCCCGCGGATCACCAGCAGGCACGACTCGTCGACGTCCAGCTCCGGGTCGTCGATGCAGGCGTGGTAGTGCTCCGGCCCGTCGAAGACCACGGCGCGGCCCTGGAACACGCCCGGGTGCGCCGGGTCGGACAGGTAGCGCTCCCGGAACTCCGCGGAGATGACGCTGGTCTTCATGATCGCGCTGTCGAACAGGTTGCCGCGCAGCACGAGGAAACCCGCGTCGGGCAGCAGCGCCCGGTCGAAGGTGCGGATGACCTCGCGGTCGGTGGCGGCGCTGTCCCGGCAGTTCTGCCCGATGGTCCGGCCGTTGACGGTGCGGGCGTCCTCGTGGATCAGCCCGTGGGCCATCAGCTCGTGGACGACGGCGGGCACGCCACCGGCCCGGTGGAACTCCTCGCCGAGGAACCGACCGGCCGGCTGCAGGTCCACGATCAGCGGGACGGTCAGCCCCAGGTCCTGCCAGTCGGCCACGTCCAGCGGAACGCCGACGTGCCGGGCGATGGCGTTGAGGTGGATCGGCGCGTTGGTGGAGCCCCCGATGGCGGAGGTGACCACGACGGCGTTCTCGAACGCCTGCCGGGTCAGGACGTCCGACGGCCTGAGGTCCTCGTGCACCATCTCCACGATCCGTCGGCCGGTGAGGTAGGCCATCTGGGCGCGGTCCCGGTGCGGCGCGGGGATGGCGGCGCTGCCGGGCAGGCTCATGCCGAGGGCCTCGGCGAGGGCGTTCATGGTGGAGGCCGTGCCCATGGTGTTGCAGTGGCCGGGCGAGGGGGTCGAGGAGGCGACGAGGTCGTAGAACCCCGCCTCGTCGATCTCACCGGCGGCGAGCATCTCGCGGGCCTTCCAGACGATGGTCCCCGACCCGGTCCGCTCCCCGCGGAACCAGCCGTTGAGCATCGGCCCGCCGGACAGCACGATCGCCGGGAGGTCGACCGTGGCCGCGGCCATCAGGCACGCCGGGGTGGTCTTGTCGCAGCCGGTGGTGAGCACGACGCCGTCGAGCGGATAGCCGTGCAGCACCTCCACCAGGCCGAGGTAGGCCAGGTTGCGGTCGAGGGCTGCGGTGGGACGCCGGCCGGTCTCCTGGATCGGGTGCACCGGGAACTCCAGGGCCAGCCCGCCCGCGTCCCGGATCCCCTCACGCACGCGCTCGGCCAGGACCAGGTGGTGCCGGTTGCACGGGGCCAGGTCCGAGCCGGTCTGCGCGATGCCGATCACCGGCCGGCCCGACTGCAGCTCCTCGCGGCTGAGCCCCCAGTTCAGGTACCGCTCGACGTAGAGCGCCGTCATCCCGGGGTTCTGCGGGTTGTCGAACCAGGCCTGGCTGCGCAGCCGCCGGGCCGGTGCCACGTCGTCGTCCACCGGAGCTCCTCTCGCCGGTCGTGGCCGGGCGCCCCGACACCGGACGGCTCGACCCCTTCCGGCGCGATTGTGGAGCCGGCGGACGACGAGCGCGCCCCCGTGGACCCTGCGACCCTGGACGACGCCGCGATCCGGCTGGTGGTCACGTGGGCCCACGGAGGCGAGGGACATGGCAGACAAGGCGCCGCTCGGGCCGGTCCCGACCGTTCGGCAGGTGCCCCGGTGGTCCGAGCTCCGCGAGGTCGTGCAGTTCCGGAGGCCGCGGCTCGGCCGGACGGCCCGGCGCCTGGAGCACGCGCTGACCGTCCGCGACCTCCGCGCGGCGGCCAGGCGCACGACCCCGCGCGCGGTGTTCGACTACGTGGACGGCGCGGCCGAGGAGGAGATCACCGCGGCGCGCAACGTCGCGGCCTACCGGCGGGTCACCTTCCTCCCGGACGCGCTCCGGTCGGTCGCCGACCCCGATCCGAGCGTCGGGCTGTTCGGGTCGCGCATCGCGATGCCGCTGGTCTTCGCTCCCACGGGCTACACCCGGATGATGCACCACCACGGGGAGGCGGCCGTGGCCTCCGTGGCCGCGCACGTCGGCGTCCCCTACGCCCTGTCGACGGTGGGCTCGACCTCGATCGAGGACGTGCGGGCCGCGGCGCCGGGCGGCGAGCTGTGGTTCCAGCTGTACTTCACGGCCGACCCGCAGGTCAACGAGGACCTGGTCTCCCGCGCGGAGGCGGCCGGCTACTCGACGATCATGCTCACCGTCGACACCACGGTCTCCGGGATGCGGTACCGGGACGTCGTCAACGGTCTCACCATCCCGCCGACCCTGACGGCCAGGACCGTGCTGGACATGTCGCGTTTCCCGGTGTGGTGGTTCAACAAGCTGACCACCGGCGGGCTGACGTTCGCCTCGCTCGCCGGGGTCCCGGGCAACCCGACGCCGGGCGAGGTGGCGAGCATGATGTTCGACCCGGGCCTGGACCTGACCTCCCTGGACTGGCTGCGCCGGCGGTGGCGGGGCAACCTCCTGGTGAAGGGCGTGACGACGCCCGCGTCGGCCGCCGAGATCATGGAGCGCGGAGCCGACGGCGTGGTCGTGTCCAACCACGGTGGGCGCCAGCTCGACCGCTCGGCCGCGACCCTGGACGTGCTGCCCGCCATCCGGGCGGCGGTCGGCCGGCAGGCCACGGTCCTCATCGACGGCGGCGTCCTGCACGGCCAGGACGTCGTGGCCGCCCGAGCGCTGGGCGCGGACGCCGTGATGATCGGCCGGGCCTACCTCTACGGGCTCATGGCCGGTGGTCGGGACGGCGTCCTGCGCGCCTACGAGATCCTCGCCGAGGAGTACCAGCGCTCCATGCAGCTGCTCGGCGTGCGGCGCAGCGAGGACCTCTCCGACCGCCACGTCGCCTTCACGCCGCACGGCGCGGGGGACTACCCCAACGTCTCGGTCTGATCGCGGTCGCGCATCCCCAGGTTGCCCCTGCGTCGCGGACGTGCAGCAATGGACGCCCTCATCGTGACGCAGGACACAGAGGGGGCGCGATGGTCTCCACTCGTCCGGGAGGTCGACCCACCTCGGTGATCGACCTGTTCCCCACCAAGCACCTGGCCGCACCGACGGTCCGGGACATGCCGGAGCCACCGCCCCACTTCCGGCACGTCATCGGGCCGGGCATCATCGCCGCCGGCGTCGGCATGGCCAGCGGCGAGTTCATCCTCTATCCCTACATCGCCTCGCAGGTGGGGCTGGTGTACGTCTGGGCGGCCTTCGTGGGCCTGGCCACCCAGTACTTCCTCAACATGGAGATCGAGCGCTACACGCTCGCCACGGGGGAGACCGCGCTCACCGGCTTCAGCCGGTACTGGCGGCACTGGGGCCTCGTCTTCGCGATCATGGCGTACTTCGCCAACATCTGGCCGGGCTGGGCGACGAGCTCGGCGACCCTGATCACCTACCTCGTCGGTGGCAGCGTGGTGCCGATCGCGATCGGCATCCTGCTCCTGATCGGCGTCATCCTGACGATGGCGCCGGTGGTGTACCAGGCGCTCGAGAAGATCGAGATGGTCAAGGTCGCGGCCGTCCTCCTGCTCATCGTCGTCGCCTCGTTCGCGGCCATCGGTGCGTCGACGTGGGCGGACGTGCCGCAGATCGTCACCGAGGCGGGGCTGCCCTACGAGGAGCTCGGCTTCGCCCTCCTCCTCGGGGCGCTGGCCTTCGCCGGCGCGGGCGGCGGGCAGAACCTGTGCCAGAGCAACTGGATCCGCGACAAGCGCTTCGGCATGGGCGCCTACGTACCGCGGATCGTCAGCCCGGTGACCGGGCACCCGGAGGCCGCGCCCTCGACCGGCTTCGCGTTCGAGCCGACCCCGGACAACCTCGGCCGGTGGCGGCGCTGGTGGCGCTTCGCCAACATCGAGCAGCTGACCACGTTCGTGCTGATCAGCTTCCTGACCATCCTGTTCACCTCGCTGCTCGCCTACGCCACCGTGTTCGGCCGGGAGGGCCTGGCCAGTGACATCTCCTTCCTCCGGGCAGAGGGAGAGGTGCTCGACGAGACCGTCGGCGGCTGGTTCGGCACCTTCTTCTGGATCATCGGCGCGTTCTCGTTGTTCGCCGCCGCGCTGGGCATCGTCGACTACACCAGCCGGCTCGGCGCCGACGTCCTCAAGACCGCCTACCTGAAGGACACGAACGAGAGCAAGATCTACTTCGCGCTGGTCTGGGGCCTGGTCGTGATCGGCGTCGTCGTCCTGCTGTCCGGGCTGAGCCAGCCCCTGGTCCTGCTGGTCATCTCGGCGGTCACCGGCGGGCTGATGATGTTCATCTACTCGGCGCTGCTGCTGCTGGTGAACCGGCGGGTGCTGCCGAAGGAGATCCGCCCGGGCGCCGGCCGGGTCGCCGCCCTGGTCTGGGCCTTCCTGCTGTTCGGCTTCCTGTCCGTGCTCACCTTCAACGAGCAGCTGCAGAACCTCCTCGGTGGGTGAGCCGGGGGAGATGGCGGCGCAGGGCACGGTCGCCGTCCCGCGGGTGGTCACCGCGGGGGAGACGATGGTGCTCGTCGTCCCCACGGCCCCCGGCCGGCTGCGGCACGCCGGCGCGGTGACCCTCTCGATCGGGGGCGCGGAGAGCAACGTGGCCATCGGGCTGTCCCGGCTCGGCGTCCCGGCCAGCTGGGTGAGCGCCCTCGGCGAGGACGAGCTCGGCGAGCTGGTGCTGCACCGGGTGCGCGCCGAGGGCGTGGACACCAGCGCCGTGCTCCGGGTCCCGGACCGGCCGACCGGGCTCTACCTGCGTGAGGAGGTCGCCGGCGCGCTGCGGGTCTACTACTACCGCCGCGGGTCGGCGGCCTCGACCCTCGCCCCGGGCGCGTTCGACCCGGCGGTCCTCGGGGGCGCCGCCTTCCTGCACCTCACCGGCATCACGGCGGCGCTGTCGCCGGAGTGCGCGGAGTTCCTGACGTGGGCGGCGCGCACCGCCCGCGAGGCGGGCGTGCGGGTGAGCTACGACGTCAACTACCGCAGCCGGCTCTGGGAGCCGGCGGCCGCCCGCGCCGCCACCGAGGCTCTGCTGCCGCACGTCGACGTGCTGCTCGCCGGGGACGAGGAGGCCCGGGCGCTGTGGGGCCGGGACGACGAGGCCTGCCTGGAGCGCCTCGCCGACGCCGGTCCCGACGAGGTGGTGCTCAAGCTCGGCGCCCGCGGCTGCGTGGCGATGGTGGACGGCGAGCGGCTGGCCTCCCCGGGTTTCCCGGCTCGCCAGCTGGACCCGATCGGGGCGGGGGACGCGTTCGCCGCCGGCTACCTCGCCGCCGTCCTGTGGGGCCTCGAGCCGGCGGACCGCCTGCGGACGGCCAACGCCATGGGGGCCTTCTGCGTGCAGAACCTCGGCGACTACGAGGGCCTGCCGAGTCGCCGCGAACTGACCGCGTTCCTGGACCGGACCGTCGACCTCGGGAGATGACGATGCAGTCCGACGACCCCGCCGGCGTCCTCGAGGGCGTCTACGTCGCCAACGTGACGCCCTTCCGCGACGACGAGCGCTTCAGCATCGACGTCGACTCCTACCTCGCCCACGTCGGGTGGCTCGGCGAGCAGGGGGTCACCGGCGTCATCCCGTTCGGCACCAACGGCGAGGGCCCCTCCGTCTCGGCGCGGGAGAAGCGGGCCGTGCTCGAGGCCCTCCTCCCGGTGGTGGGGGCACTGCACGTCGTCCCGACGGTCGCCGAGGGGAACCTGCCCGACACCCTCGACCTGCTGGAGTACCTGCAGGACCTGCCCGTGCGAGCGGTCATGGTGATGCCGCCGTACTACTTCAAGCCGGCACCGATCGACGGCCTGCGGGTCTTCTACGAACGCGTCGTGGCCGCGATCCGGCACCCCGTCGTCGTCTACCACATCCCCAAGTACGCAGTGCCCGTCCCCGCGGAACTCGTGACGAGCCTGCCGGTGTGGGGGGTGAAGGACTCCGGGGGCGAGGTGGGCTACGCCGAGGCCGTGCACGCGGCCGGGAAGGGGGTGCTGGTCGGGACGGAGGACGATCTGCCATCCCGGCTGCTGACCGCCCACGGCTCGATCTCGGCGCTGGCCAACATCGTCCCCGAGCAGGTCGTCGCGCTCTACGAGCACGTCCGCAGCGGCCGGTCGGAGGAGGCTGCGTCGTTGTCCGCGCACCTCCAGCGGGTGCGGGCGATGACCAAGGAGTTCGTCGGTCCCGGGACGCTCAAGCGCATCGCCGAGCAGCGCCACGGGCACCCGATGGGGATCGTGCGCCCGCCGCTGGTCCGCGTCCCGTCGTCGTTCGACGCCGCGGCCGCCGCCGAGCGCGCCCTGGCGGTCCCCGTCGGCTGAGTGGCCGGGATGCGGCTGCTCGTCACCGACTTCCCGTGACCTCGCCGATCCACAGGAGCACGGGCACCACCCGCCGGCCCAGGTGGCGCCGCTGCCCACCCACGCGAGGGTGAGGGGCACCCACCGCGACTCCGGAGCACACCCGGCCGGCGAGCCCGGGCGTACGGGGCGACCGTCAGGGCGGTGCCGACGGCCTGCGCACCGAGACGACCGAGGTCCCGACCGGCTCCTGTTGCCTCACGTGGTCCTCGTCAGCCTGCGAAGGACTCAGGGCCGAAGCGGCCCCAGGCGATGAAGGCCGCGAGCGCGAGGTAGACCAGGTTCAGCATCGCGAGCTTGTACTGGCCGAGGCGGCCATGTGTGATCATCGCGCCGATCATGAGCAGGACCCAGCAGACGGCAGTGACCGGCACCATCACCGGTGCGACGTCGACGATGGCAGGCAGGATCAGGCCGACGGCAGCCAGGAGCTCGAGCACCCCGAGGGTCTTGACGAAGCCGGCACTGGCACCCGCGGTCCACTCACCGCCATGGGCCGCAGCCAGCTTCGCCTTCGGCACGAACGTCTTGCTGGTGCCGCCGGCCAGGGCGACTGCGGCCAGCAGTCCGGCAGCGATCCACAGGGCGAGGTCCATGAGTTCTCCCTCCCAGCGATGTGCAGGTGATCCGGGCCGCCTCGGTGGGTGAGGGGACCGGGCCGAGACTCGGCGTCACGGCCTCACCCCCCGGACGAGGCAACCCGGTCCGCCTGTGACATCGGGACGCTGGCGGTCGGTTCCAAGGCGCTCACCCGCCCGGGCCTGGAGCCCCGTGGCCCTCGGGGCGGCCGGGGTCGGGTGGACGGCGCAGCAGTCGGCCCGTGAGCAACCGACCGGCCCGGTGACGGGGGCGATGGAGCCGAGTGGCGTCGTGCCGTGGCCCACGAGCGCGGCTGACACCGTCGGTGCTGGCTGTCGCGGTCAGGGAACGGGAGCTCCGTGTGGGGAGAAGTCCCGGCCGACGTCCTCGGGAGCCTCGGCGGGCCCGCCGGATGTCGCAGGTGCCGGGCTCTGCGATGACCCGTTCCGTTCTCGGGTCAATCGGTGCGCCGGCGAGCCTGGCTCACCTCGCGGGCGACGGCCCAGGCGTCCGCCACCGGACCCAGGTGCCCGAGCTTGTCGGGGTTGATCAGCGAGTGGATCGTCTGGATCCGCCCGTCGAGGATCTCCAGCGTCCAGGTGAGGAGGACCTTGTCGTCCCGATCGCGGAAGACCGCGCCCGGCTGGCCGTTGATCTCGTGCGGCTCGAACGTCACGTCGATGCGGGCCATCGGAGGGGCGATCGCGGTGAGCAGCCGGGCCACCTTCGCGGCGCCGACGACGGCCCTGGCCAGCTGCGGGGCCTTCCCGCCGCCGTCCCCGACCAGCTGGACGTCGGCGGCGAGCAGCTCCCGCAGACCGTCGACGTCCCCTTCCCGGAAGGCGTCGAAGAACCGCTCGGCGAGTTCCTCGCGCTGCCTCCGGTCGGCCTCGAACCGAGGGCGCCCGGCGTCCATGTGGCGGCGCGCCCGCACCGCGAGCTGGCGGCACGCCGCCTCCGACCGGCCCACCGCCGACGCGACCTCGGGGAAGCCGAACCCGAACACCTCCCGCAGCACGAAGACCGCGCGCTCGAGCGGGCTGAGCCGCTCGAGCAGCAGCAGGGCCGCCATCGACACCGAGTCGGCCAGCTCCGCCGAGCGCGCCGGATCCTCGTAGGGGTCGTCGAGCAGCGGCTCGGGGAGCCAGTGCCCGACGTACTCCTCGCGCCGCACGCGGGCCGAGCGCAGCACGTCGATCGAGATCCGGGTGACGACGGCCGAGAGGAAGGCCTTGGTCGACGTGGGTCGTGTCGGGGAGGACTGGAAGCGCAGCCAGGTCTCCTGCACCGCGTCCTCGGCCTCGCTCACGCTGCCGAGGATCCGGTAGGCGATCGCGAACAGCAGCGACCGCAGCTCCTCGAACTCCTCGGCCCGGGTCACGCCAACCCTTCCCTGAAGCCCTGGCGCCACGACGGATAGCGCAGCTCCCAGCCGAGCTCGCGCTTGGCCTTGGCGTTGGAGAAGCCGCGCCCCTCGGTCATCATCGTGACCGCCACGTCCCCGGCCAGCAGCCGGGCCAGCCACGTGGGGACCCGCATCGGCCGCTTCGCGCCCGTGCACGCGGCCAGGTGGGGCAGCCACTCGCTGGCCGGCGCCGGGTCGTCGTCGACGATGTTGAACACGCCGGTCGCCTTCTGCTCCACGGCCAGGACGGTGGCGCTCGCCGCGTCGTCGAGGTGCACCCACGAGCTGTACCCGGTGCCGCCCCCGACGAGCGGGAACTGCCGCCTGCGCACGAGCTCGACCACGTCATCGGTGGCGCCCGGCCCGTAGAACCCGCCGTATCGCAGGACCGCGCCGCCGGCCTCGACGACGACGTCCTCGACGTGGCGCATCGCCGCCATCCCTCTGCGCATGCTCGGCGGGCCCGGGTCCAGCGGGTCCTCCTCGGTCTTGACCCACCCGCCCTCGCGGATCCCGTTCCAACTGGCGTGGCCCTGGGCGACGACGTGGGAGACGCCGGTCGCCTCGGCCGCGGCCAGCAGGTGGTCGGTCCCCTCGGTGCGCAGCCGGTTGGTGGTGGCGAAGAACCGGTCCATGTGCCTCATGTCGGGCTTGCCGGCGTGAGCGGGGCTGATCGCGGTCATCTGGTGCACGATCGCGTCGGGCCGGGCGGCTGCCACGGCCCCACCGACCGACACCGCATCCAGCCCGTCCATCACGACACCATCGGCGCCCAGCCGCTCCAGCAGGCCCAGCTTGCCCGGGTCCGTCGTCGTCGCCGTCACCTGGTGACCGCGGGCCACGAGCTGCGGCACCAGCCGCCGCCCCATGACCCCGGTGCCACCGGCCACGAAGACCCGCATGACCATCACCTTCCTGATCGCAGCATCGGCTCTCAGCCCGGTGACGAGACAGCCCCGGCCATCTGTGACATCGAGGTCTCGGCGCACGTCTCTGCCCTGGGCGAGGCGCTGCGCGGCCGTCCCGGTCAGCAGGGGCTCGATCGGCAGCGGCGGGTGCCCGAGCGGGCCCGCGTCCAGCAGTGGCGGCGACGTTCGCGTCCTGCGGGGTCGCGGTCGAGCCTCCGGCGAGCGCCTCGTCGAGGGTCCGGCCACGATGGGCCGGTCTCGGGTCGCCGACCGGGACGCGCACCGTGGCCGCGCTCCGCGCCTGTCGGGCAGGCCGCGCAGGGGCGGCCCTGGAGCTCCTGCGGGACTCGGCGCGCGTGCTCAGCAGGCTCGACGGCACCCGCCGGGACCCCGAGGTCCTCCTGCCGCTCCACCGGCCAGGTCGCTCGGACCGGCGAGCGCCGGGAGAGGACCTGGGACCCCGGGCGCCTGACCTGAAGGAACACCGGGGTGGGACGGTGTCCGAGGGGCGACTCGCTACATGCGCAGACGGCTGCTGACCGTCGATCGGCCGCTCCCGCCCGTGCCGCTGGCGGCTCGGCGCGGGGCCACCCGGAAGACGGGCCAGCCGATCTCGGTGCGCCACGCGGCCGGGTCGGTCGTGTCGCGGGGACCGACCAGGTACGTCTCCCGCACCGGCCCCGCGACGGCGAGTGCGTTGGCCACCACCCAGGCGCCGAGCTCCCCGTAGGTGACGTCGATGTCGTCGTGCTGCCCGACATGGGTGGTGACGGCCAGCTCGACGGCCGGCAGCGTCACGGGGTGGACCCGCCCGCTGCGCGGCGGCTCCGTCGTCGGCCGGTACAGGAGCAGGTGCCCCCGGCCGGCCTCGAACAACGCGTTGTCGTACAGGCCGCCGGGGACGCCGGTCGGATCGCTGACCACCGCATCGAGCTCGGCCATGGCGCCGGAGTACCAGGCGAGCACGTCCTCGTGGTCGACGTCGTCCTCGACGGCCGCCACCGTGCTCGCCGGCACCGCGCGGAGTTCGACGTCCAGGGGAGGGGGTTCCGGCTGCAACAGGCGGCGCAGGGACGCCACGGCGGCGCGGGTCCGGTCCAGCTCCGACTCGAGGCGCTCCAGGTGCTCGGCCACGAGCGCGGCGCGGGCGCTCGGGTCGGGGAGGCGGAGGAAACGCTGGACGTCGGGCAGCGGGACGTCGAGCGCGCGCAGGCGGTGGATGACCTGAGCGGTCGGGATCTGGTCGGCGCTGTAGTACCGGTAACCGCTCGCGGGGTCCACGGTCGCGGGCTCGAGCAGCCCGGCGTCGTGGTAGCGGCGGAGCGTGCGCACGCTCAGGTGGGTCAGCCGGGAGAACTCGCCGATCGGCAGCACGGGGGCACTGTGCACCCTCTCCCCGGGGGAGAGTCCAGTGCTTGACCCTCCCGGTGCGGGAGGCCGCACGGTCGGGACATGACCACACCGACCGGCATCCGTCCCAGCGAGCTCCCTGCCACGCTCCGCGACTTCCTCCACGCCCACGCGGCCCGCGACGTCGACGCCGCCATCCGCGCCTTCACCCCCACGGCCGTGGTCGTCGACCAGGGCCAGACCTTCCGGGGGAGCGGCGAGGTCCTCGAGTTCCTCCGGAACGCCGGAGCCGAGTTCAGGTACACGACCGAACTCGTCGGCGCGCAGCGCATCGACGGGACACGGTGGGTGGCCGTCAACCGGCTGGAGGGGGACTTCCCCGGCGGCGTCGCGGAGCTGCAGTACCGCTTCGCGATGGACGGCGACCTCATCGCCGAGCTGGTCATCGCCGCCTGAACGCGAGGCCCTCCGCAGACCCGCAGCAGCCCGGCTGCGGCGTCGGACCCGGGCGGCTCGGCCGCCCACGACTGGAGAGGAGACGACCCATGTCCCTCAGCACCGCAGCGCCCCGCATTGACGCGCCGAAGCCCACGGTCGTGCTCGTCCACGGCGCCTTCGCCGACTCCTCCAGCTGGAACGGCGTGATCGCGCAGCTCCGAGCAGACGGCTACCCGGTGATCGGGGTGGCCAACCCGCTCCGCGCCCTGCCCAGCGACGCCGAGTACCTCTGCAGCGTGCTCGACAGCGTGGACGGGCCGCTCGTGATCGCGGGCCACTCCTACGGAGGCAGCGTGATGAGCGAGGCCGCCGACGGGAACCCGCGGGTGAAGGCGCTCGTGTACGTCGCCAGCTTCCTCCTCGACGAGGGTGAGAGCACCGGCGAGCTGGCCGGGAGGTTCCCCGGCAACGAGTTGGGGTCTGCGCTGCGTCCGGTGCCCGTCGCCGGTCCCGACGGGCAGACGGTGGACGACCTGTACATCGAGCTGGGGAAGTTCCGACAGGTCTTCGCCGCGGACGTGCCGGAGGACGTCGCCGCGCTCCTGGCTGCCACACAGCGGCCCATCGTCGCCGACGCGCTCGAGGGGAAGGCGACGAAGGCGGCCTGGAGGACCATCCCGTCCTGGACCGTGGTCACGGGTCAGGACCTCGCGGTCCCGGCCCGGTCGCAGCGCTTCATGGCCGAGCGTGCGGAGTCGCACATCGTCGAGGTCGACGCCTCCCACGCCGTGACGGTCTCTCAGCCCGACGCCGTCGCACGGGTGATCGACGAGGCCGCACGCGCGACGGCCGGCTGACCGGACGGCGACCGCCCACCGGGCCCACCCCGACGCCGCGACGTGCGGCGCAGCGGGTGCCGTCGTGTGGTCGCTGGCAGTGTGGACGGCATGGCCGCTTCCGCTCCCGTCGTCGTGGTGACCGGTGCGAACGGGTTGGTGGGCGCCGCGGTGTGCCGGGCGCTCGTGGAGCGGTCGGCGCAGGTGCGCGCCGTCGTCCGACGCGCCGGCAGCGCGCCTGCACTCGACGGAGTCACCGAGCACGTCGGCGACTTCGCCGACGAGGGCCTCGCCCGCGCGGTGACCCAGGGCGCCGACGCGGCCGTCACGACAGTCCACCCGATGCGCGCATCCCGGGAGGTGCAGCACCGGGTGGGCGTCGAGGGCACGCCGGTCCTCGCTCGGGCTGCCCGGGACGCCGGCGTCGCCCGGTTCGTGCACGTGTCCACGGCCGGGGTCTACGACCGCTCGGCCGGTGTCGGGGACGTCGCCGAGGACGGTGCCCTCCTGCCCGCGGGCAGCGGCGACTACCCCGACACCAAGAACGCCACCGACGCCGCGCTGGCGCAGGTCGGCGGGCTCACGACCGTGCTGGTCCGCCCCCCGGCGATCATGGGCGTCGGCGACACGTCGGTCTGGAACACGCTGCGACCGCAGGGGATCCGTGACGGTGAGCGCCGAGCGAACCCGGCCAAGACCTGGGCCTGGGTGCACGTCGACGACCTGGCGGCCCTGATCGCGGACGTCGCCACGGGCGCCGTCGCGACCGTCGACGACCCGGAGCGAGGCCCCGTGGCCGGTGGCACGACGCCGGTCATCGTCGCGGGCGAGGCTGCGACGTGGCGGGACTACCTCGGCACGGTGACCGACGCGCTGGGCGTCGTGCCCGAGTGGACCGACGAGCCGGTCTGGACCGGGCAGCTGCTCACCGAGCGCGCGCGGGGGTGGGGATGGGTGCCGCGGGTGAGCCTCGCGCATGCCATGGACGAGCTGCGGCTGGGCCTGCCGACGCGCGAGTGACAGCAACGCTGGGTCTGCCACCGGGAACTGAGAGGACACCGAGCCCGTGCGCCTCGACTGTGTCCGAGGGGGGACACGCCACATGCGCACACGGCTGCACGTGGCGCCGAGGTCGTGCTGCAGAATGGACCGAGCCCCGGTCTCCCGGGAGTCTGGAGCCGTTCTCGGGCCCGGACCCGACCTTTCGGGGTGCGGTGCACGTGAGGAGCTGCAACTCCGTTCCAGGCCGCGAGACCTCACGATGAGGGGAGCGACCCGTGCCGGTCATCGAGCGTCCTGACACGGCCCGCATCTCGTGGGAGTCCGACGGGCCGGAGGACGCTCCCGCCGTCCTGCTGCTCATGGGGCTCGCCTACCCGGCCGCGATGTGGTTCCGGCTGGTGCCCGCTCTGGCCGAGAGCTACCGGGTCATCCGGATCGACAACCGGGGTGCCGGCCGCACCGGTGACGTTCCTGGGGCGCCGTACACGGTCGAGACCATGGCGGCGGACTCCCTGGCCGTGTTGGACGCTGCGGATGTGGACACCGCCCACATCGTCGGCATCTCGATGGGCGGCCTGATCGCCTTGGAGATCGTGCTCACCGCTGCGGAACGGGTCCGCTCGCTGTGCCTGCTCGCCACGCACCCGGGCATCGCGCACGCCGTCATGAACCCCCAGGCGGTGGCGATGCTGACGCAGCGCGGCCAGATGACACCCCAGGAGGCGGCCGAGGCCTCCATCCCCTACAACTACGCGCCCGAGACACCTCGCGAGCGCATCGAGGAGGACTGGGCGGTGCGGTTCCCGCTCGCCGCCTCGAACGAGGGTTACCTGGCGCAGGTGGTCGGGTCGTCGCGATGGGACGGCTACGACCGCATGGAGGGCATCACCGCGCCGACGCTGGTCGTACACGGGGAGCTGGACGCGCTCGTCCCGCCGGAGAACGGCCGCATCATCGCCGGCCGGATCCCCGGCGCCGAGCTCGTGATGATCCCGAACGCGAACCACGTGCTGATGACCGACCAGCCCGAGCACGTGTCGAAGGTGCTCCTCGAATGGCTGGATCGGAACCGGTGACCAGTCCGACAGCCGTGCCCGGTTCGGATGACGGATGACCGGCGCACGGTCCGGGCCGGTCCGCAGCCTCCCATCCCGGCGCGCGCGGCCGTTCCCCGGTGTGGCGGCGCCGGAGGCCGCGCGGGTCAGCCGCTGATCCGCCTGTACACGTCGGGCGGGGCCGCGCCGCCGGTGACGATCGCCGTCGACCACTCGTCGAGCCGCCGGGTGAGCGTGGGCAGCGCGGGGCCGATCGCGTCCAGGACCGGCGCGAGTGCGGCCTCGGTCTGCTGCTCGATGCCCGTCGCGCAGCCGCCGCCCCTGCTCGGTGAGTGCCCCGTCGGCGACCAGCCCGCGCCGTACGAGGTCGCCGCCGGATCGAGGCATCGTCGGGCGTCCGTTCCGTCGGCCTCGGTCGTCGGCGCCGGGCGCGGGTCCGAGCGAACCGGGTCGGGTCCGCGCACACCACCCTGACCGCCCGGCAGCTGGACTGCCGCGCGCTAGCCTCACAGGCAACCGAGTCCGAGGACCGGAGGTCCGGGATGCGCTTCGTGTTCAGCCCTCCTGCCGAGGCGGCGGCCGATCTGGTGACCCTGCCCTGGGACGCTCCGCTGTCGCAGTGGACCGACGACCGGATCGTCGAGATCCCGCAGCACGGACGCTCCCGCCACGTCGTCCGGTTCGTGGCCGAGGCCGGACGCGTGTTCGCGCTCAAGGAGCTGCCCGAACGACCCGCCCGCCGCGAGTACGAGGTGCTGCGCCGACTGCACGAGCTCGGCATCCCGGCGGTCGAGGTCATCGGCGTCGTCGTCGACCGGCCCGGCGCCCAGGAGGCCGTGCTCGTCACCCGCTTCCTGGACTACTCATCGTCCTTCCTCGCCCTCTTCGCCAACCCGAGAGGGGTGCAGCTGATCGACCGGGTGATGAACGCCCAGGTCGAGCTGTTGGTCCGCCTCCACCTCGCCGGCATCGTCTGGGGCGACTGCTCCCTGGCCAACACCCTGTTCCGGTTCGACGCCGGGACGCTGGCCGCCTATCTCGTGGACGCCGAGACGGGGGAGGTGCACGAGCGCCTCACCCAGAGCCAGCGCGACCACGACACCGATGTCGCCTATGCGCGGGTCGTCGGCGAGCTGACGGACCTGCGGGAGAGCGGCTCCCTGGCCCAGGACCTCGACCCGGCCCTCGCGGCGGCCGACCTGGTGGCACGGTACGAACAGCTGTGGGCGGAGCTGACCAGCGAGGAGGTGATGCCCCGCGACGAGCAGCAGTTCCGCGTCGCCGAGCGCATCCGCAGGCTCCAGGACCTGGGGTTCGACGTCGGCGAGATGGAGCTCGTCGACGACCCGGCCGGCGGGAGCCGGCTGCGGCTCACCACCCGCGTCGCCGAACCCGGCACCTGCCGGCGGGCCCTGTTCACCCGGACCGGGCTGGACGTGCAGGAGAAGCAGGCCCGCCGCCTCCTCGCCGACATCGCGAGCTACCGGGCCGGGCTGGAACAGGCAGAGGACGGCCCGGTCTCCGAGACCGCGGCCGCCATCCGCTGGCTGACCGAGGTGTACCAGCCGACGATCGCCGCCATCCCGGCGCACCTGCGCAGTCGGCTGGACGCCGCCGAGATCTTCCACGAGATCCTCGAGCACCGGTGGTTCCTGTCCGAAGCGGCCGGCCGGGACGTCGGGATGCAGGCCGCGGTGCGGGACTACGTCGAGAGGGTGTTGTCGGCGGTGCCCGGCGACCTGGTGACGCCGACGCCACGGATCGCCGACCGAGGCCTCTCCCAGCCGTCGTCCTCCGCGGCCGCAGCGTGGGCGCGCACGTCGTCGGCCAGCGGATAGGACGCAGGTGGCACTCGGTGGCGGGCACGTGAGCTCCCCCCTCCCGACCGCGGACCGGGACGGCCGAGTGCGGACGCCCATCGCGATGACCCTCCACGAGGAGGCCGTCGGGCGGCGCCGGCTGTCGAGCGAGCGCAGCGACCACGCTCAGCACCGCAACGGTGCACGGGTGTCGCGGCCAGGGGCTCAGCGACCTCGGCGGCACCGATCGGCACGCGGAGCGGCGTCCCCCGCTCGCCGGCCAGGCGGACCGAGCGCGCGAGGCGTTGACGGAGGAGGTGTTGCCCGTGATCCGGCTGCACGACTCCCGGCTCCGCCAGGAGGACGAGGAGACCGTGGCCGCGCCGCCGCGGGGTCAGGCGGAGCCCGTCCCGACCGGCTCCTGGTCGGGCCGGCTCCCACCGGACGCGGACCGGGCTCGCCAGGTCGTGGACCTGAGGGTGACGGGCAGGGACTCGTGGCCACGCAGGATGACCGTGTCACGGCGGCGCCCGGAGCCCGCGGGGCCGAGGTCGGGGAAACGCTCGAACAGCGCCTGCAGCGCGACCTCGCCCTCCATCCGCGCGAGCGCGGCCCCGAGGCAGAAGTGGATGCCGCTGGAGAAGGCGACGTGGTCGCGGGCGTTGGTGCGCGTGACGTCGAAGGTGCGCGGGTCGGGGAACACCCGCGGGTCCCGGTTGGCCGCGGCGAGCAGGAGGACCAGCCACTCGCCCTCGGCGACGGGGACGCCGTGGACGGTGGTGGACCGCCGGGCCCGACGTCCGGTCCGCTGCACGGGCGGGTCGACGCGGAGGACCTCGTCGACCGTGTTCGGCCACAGTGACGGGTCTTCGGCCAGCAGGCGGCGCTGGTCGGGGTGGGCGAACAGCAGGGCGGCGCCGTTGCCGATGAGGTTGACGGTGGTCTCGAACCCGGCACCGACGACCAGTGCGGCCGTGGCCCGCAGCTCGGTCTCGGTGAGGCCGCCACCGTCGTCGTCGACCGTGGTCACCAGGCTCGACAGCAGGTCCGGGCCCGGGTCCCGGCGCAGCCGCCGCAGGTGCTCGCGCCACCAGGCGTCGAGCTCGGCGAGGGTGCGCTCGACGTCGCGGTGGGTGGCCCAGTCCAGGCCCAGGTCGAGGACCGGCGCGGCGCGGTCGCCCCAGGCGAGGAACTGCTCGCGCATCGCCACCGGGACCCCCAGCATCTCGGAGATGACCGTGACCGGCAGCAGGCTCGCGTAGCGGGCGACGAGGTCCACCTGCCCGTCGTGTGCCGCGGCCTCGCGCTCGAGGTCGTCGAGCAGCTCGTCGGCGATCTGGCGGGTGCGCTCGCGCAGCCCGGCGACGGCCCGTGCGCTGAACGCCCGGCTCACCAGCCGGCGGTAGCGGGTGTGCTCGGGCGGGTCGACGGCGACCATCGACGGCGGGTCGATGGGGCTCACCCCCGGCCGGTCGCCGGCCAGCCGCAGCACCATCCGGAACGCCGCCGGCAGCCGGTCGGTCCGGTGGGCACCGATCTGCCCGAAGTCCTCGCTGCGCAGCACGTCGGTGCACACGTCGTGGTGGACGCTGACGCGGGCCAGCGCCCCGTCGGCGAGAGGGGCCGCCGTCCGCAGCCGTTCGTAGTGCGGGTACGGGTCCGCGCGGAGTGCCGGGTCGGTCATGACCTGGGCGTCCGGGTTGCCCGCGCGGGCGCGTGCCCGGATCGCCAGCCGCAACGCGCCGTGGGTGGTGGTCCAGCGGACCGCGCTGCGCACCAGTTCGTCCATCGCCCTCGCCCGTCCCCTCCGCAGCCGGGTCCTGCCCGCGGCCGGCGCGAACTCATCCTCGGGGACGCCGCCTCTGGGTTCCAGGGTCGAGGCCCCCGATCACGGTCACCGCGGTGTCCGGTCCCCACGCGCCTCGGGCACACCAGCGGCACCAGCACGCCCACCGTCTACCGGCTCGTGCACCCCGGCATGGGCCACGAGGGGGCCGACCGCTCCGCTGGAGCCGGGTTGAGGCGCCAGAGCCGGTATGTCCACGGGAGGTCGTAGCCGATGACGTAGGCGGTGTAGGCACCCAGGGTGAGCGAGGACCTCCGGTCCTCGATGATCGAGATCTGCAGCAGTCCCAGGGGGCAGAGGAAGGCCAGCAGGCCGAGGAAGCCGTTCCTGGCACTGCGGCGACCGAAGAACGTGGCGTTCCACACGCTGCGCCACCTGGCGAACGGCGACGTCCAGGCATTCGGCGCCGGGAAGCGGGTCGAGCAGCACAATGCGTCCATCCGTCGGCTCAACGAGCTCAGAGCACGTCTGCCCGAGCTGCTCGTGCTCCCCGCTCACGACCACACCGCCTACCAGTCAGAGCATCTCGGGCCGGGGCTGGCCAAGGGCCACCTCACCGCTGAGGAACGGGCACGCATCCGCCGGTACGAGCAGAGCGTGTTCACCGCGGACGGGCGTCTCCGCGCGGACCGGATGCCGCGCTACATCGCCTGCGGAAGTCCTGATCACGTGGGAGGCGTGAGCGGATAGCCGACCTGGGCGGCCACTCGATCCGCCCCGGAGGATCCGCAGCGGAGGTCGCGGCCGCGGCGTCCCGGGCCGGGTCGTCGACGGCAGGCCGTGGCACACGGTCGGATCGGGAACCGCGGCGTCGACGGGACATGCAGCGGGGCGGCGCGGACGCCACCTGTGGCGCGGTCCGGGTCGCCGGTGGAGCGCTGGTCTACGCCGGCCGGCCCGAGCGCCGGGGCAGGGCGCTGCCCGTGGTCAGCCCACCGCCCGGCGCAGGCCGGCGAGGGCTTCGGTGAGCAGGGCGGGGCGTCCGACGTCGGCTGCATAGGCGGCGAGGAAGGAGCTCAGCCGCACGCCCAGGGCACGGGCCCGCAGCTCCCGGTCGGCGTCCACCTCCCCGTACGCGGTGAGGAAGGCCGCCCGAGCCGACCCCGAGAAGCCGGTGTAGGCGAGGGCGAGGTCGACCGCGGGATCGGCCAGGCACACGTCACCCCAGTCGATGACGCCGACCGCGCCGCCCCCGTCGTCGAGGAGGAGATGCCGCACGTGCAGGTCGCCGTGCACGAGGACGGGTGGCCGGGCCGGGGCGTCCAACCGCTCGGCCTCGGCGAGCAGTGCCTCCACGCCCGTGTCCCCGGCCCACGTGCCCTCCTCGACGAGCTGCCGCAGCTGGGCCCGGGTGTCGTCGATCCGGGCCCGCGGCCACGCACGGCCCATGGGGTCCAGCGGCAGCCCCGTCGGCACGGCCTGCCGGGTCGGGGCGGCGTGCAGCACCCGCAGGAACGCACCCACCGTCGCAGCCGCCGCCCGTCGTTGGTCATCCGGCAGCCCGGTGTCGGCCAGTTCCCGTCCTGGCAGCAGCCGGGCACCCGCGAACGGCCAGGGGTCCACCGGGTCGTCGTCCTCGGCCACGAACTCCGGCTCGGGAACGAGGAGGGGGAGCAGTGTGGCGATCCGGGGGAGGACGGCGAGTTCCCGCCTGAAGCCGGGCACCGCGAGCTGCCGGCGCGGGAAGCGGAAGACCCAGGTCCCGTCCACGAGGAAGACGGTGTTGTCCCAGCCCTCCGCCAGCGGCTCCACGGGCCGGCCGCGCAGCGCGGGGAAGGCCGCCTCGATCAGCGTGGCGGCCCGCGCGGTCGCCGAGGGACGCTCGGGCGCCCACCGCGGCCGGCTCACCACACGGCGCCGAGGACGGCGACGCTGATGACGCCCGCGACCGTGGGCAGTGCGACCCCGCGGATCCGCCAGGTAGCAGGCCGGTCAGCAGGGTCCCGGCGAGGGAAGCCGGGGTCGCGCAGCCCAGCGCACCGAACACGGCCGCAGGGACCAGCACCGCCGACCCCACGTGCGCCAGCGAGCGACTGCATCCCGGCCGGCAGCCTGGTGCCCGGCACGGGAGCGATCGGCAGGACGCGCAGCACGCAGGTGACCGCAGCCGCCGCGGCGGCGCACGCGGCCGTGCCCGTGAGTTCCTCGCACAGCCCACACACCGAGAGAGCCCCCGGATCGGTCAGCTCCCGGGCGATGGCGGCGTGGACCTCGCACGTACCGGCCAGCTTCCCGTGTTCCGCCGCGCAGGTCAGGATCAGGAGCGAGTGGTCGGCGCGCCACACCGCGGCCCTCCGGGAGAGGCGTGGGCGGCGCACGTCCCGAACCGCTGGGCCATCTCGCCCGACGGCGATCGCTCGTGGTCCATCGACGGTCTCCTGGTACCTCCGTCGACGCACCGGTCCGACTCTCCTCGGCGCTCGTCGTCCACCGCGGTGACGACCCCACGAACGCCTCGAGCCGGGCCTGGACCGAGGGGGCGGTACGGCCCGGCGTCGCCGCGGCGTGGACGGTCTGCACGGGGAGGGCTCATGTGTCACGTCGGGTCGGGTCCGGGGACGACGCCCTGCTGCGGGGTCGCGTTGAGGAGTCACGGCAAGCTCGCTGAGATGGTGGCAGTCCTGCACCGCGTCCCGCGTGGACGCGTGCTGGGCTCGGCCCACTCTGGTGCCACGGGGTCGGAGCGGACCGCGGTGCCCTGACGGTCACCAGGTCGGCAGGCTGTCGGGGTACAGCAGCGTGACGATCCCACCCCAGAGGTCGGTCGCGGGGACGGCCTCGCCGTCGGCCGCATTGACCATCACCACCACGCTCGCCTCCTCCTCCGGCAGGTGGGAGACCATGTCGCTGTAGCCGAAGATCGACCCGTTGTGGCCGACCCAGTCACCGAGCTGGAGGACGCCGAGGCCGTACTGCACCCGGATGCCGGTCGAGGTGAGCGGCGTCCACTCCTGGCGCAGCCGGGCGGTCTCCGGGGCGAGGCCCGCGCCGGTCGCCAGCTGCTCGGCGTAGCGGGTCATGTCCGGCACGGTGGAGATGACCGCACCGGCGGTGAACGGGACCACGGGGTTGCTGAGCGTGACGTCCCGCGGCTCCTCCGCGGCGGGGTCGGCCGGTGCCAGCTGACTGTCGGTGTTCATGTAGCCGTGGGTGAACGGCTCCGGCAGGGCCGCGGTCGTGGGATACGACGTCTCCGGGAGGCCGAGGTCCTCGATCACCGAGGTGGTGTACTGCTGTGCCGAGCGGCCGGTGACCTGCTCGACGACCAGCCCGAGCAGTACGTACTCGGAGTTGGAGTACACGGTCGCCCGGTCGGGTGGGGTGGCCTCGTCGGCGTGCGCGCGGATGATCTCGAGGACGTCGTAGGGGGACCACCCCTGCAGGAGCGGATCGGCGACGTACCGCGCCATGAACTCCTCGTCTGTGACGAAGTCGTACACGCCGCCGCGCATGCCCAGGAGGTCGTGGATGGTGATCTCGTCCCCGTGGGGGATGTCGGGGACGTACTCCTCCAGGGGGTCGTCGAGGGACAGCTTCCCCTGGTCGGCGAGGCGGAGCACCGCCTGCGCGGTGAAGGTCTTGGTCACGCTGGCGATGCGGTAGTGCACGTCGGTGGTCATCGGCGTGCCCGCGGCGTCCGCGGTCCCGTAGGCCTGGAGGTAACTCCCCCGGACCGGGTCGGAGATGCCGACCACCGCACCGGTGATGCCGTTGGTCAGCGCGGCCCGGGCCAGTTCGTCGACCTGTGCGGCGAGGTCCGGGTCGAGGGTCGGGGCCGGGGGAGGAGCGGACCCGGCCGGGAGAACGGGGTTGGCCGTGAAGCCGGTCGTCCCGGCCCCGGCGAGCAGGGCGAGTGCGAGGGCGGCGGGGCGCATCCATCGGCGCATGAGGAGCAGCTCCTCCCGTGGAGGTGACGATGTGGTGTCCCCGTGGCCGGGCCCACCATGGCCGCGACAGCGCTCCCTGTACAGCGTCCTACCCGCTGCACGAGGTCGGGAGTGGCCGTGGTGAGACCTCCCCGTCGACGGGTCGCACGACCTGCCGGCGGGCACGCCGGGAGGCGCGGCGCGCTCGGCGGCCGAGAGGGGACACTCCCGGGCAGGAACGCGTGCCAGCGGGGTGCCTCGTGCGGGACCGTGCCCGGGCCCCGCTCCGGTGCGCCGGATCTCGGTCCGAGGAGGATCCGTGGTCACGACCGCGAGAGCCATCACGGCCGCCACTCGGAGCCGGCCAGCATCCGGTTCGCCGAGCTGAGTGGCCTCGTGTCGGTGCAGCTCGGCGACGAGGGGCAGGGGGAGGGCCGGCGTCCGCTGGCTCCGGCGGGTCGTGGGTGTAGTGACCCCGTCGGCTGAACACCTCCAGACTCGGCCCATGTGGGGTCGTGTGACTGCGTCGGTGGCGGCGGTGTTCGTGGTGGCGGCGGCGATGACTCCCGCCCCGGACATGGCCGCCGTGCGGGCCGTGCCGGTGGACGTGCACTGGATCGTGGAGTGCGACCAGTCCGGCACGGCGCACATCGACCCGATCCTGAACCCGGGCGGGTCGTGGCCTCATCTGCACACGTTCGGGGGCAACCCCGCGGTGCACGCGTCGTCGACGGCCGGCCAGTTGTTCGCGGGAGGCTCGGGGTGCAAGGACTCGGCGGACCGGTCGGCGTACTGGCAGCCGACGTTGGTGGACGAGGCCGGTCAGCCGGTGGTGCCGGAGTCGTTCCGCGCCTACTACCGGGCGGGTGAGGTGGACCCGCGGCTGATCGAGCCGGCGCCGTTCGGTTTGCGTCTGGTGGCAGGGGATCCGATGGCGACGTCGCGGCAACCGCTGGACATCGACTACCTGTGCTTGGGGACGTCGTATGCGCTGGTGAACTCCGTCCACGACACCGCGGTGGACTGTGGGCCGGGAGAGTTCCTGCGGTCCGACGTCGAGTTCCCGCAGTGCTGGGACGGGGTGAACCTGTGGCTGGAGGGGGTGGCGCACATGGCGTACCCGCGGGGCGGTGAGTGCCCGGCGTCGCATCCGGTGGCGATTCCGCAGCTGTCGCTGGAGTCCTCGTACGCGGAGGGCACGACGTACGAGGGGATGCGGTTCGAGGGCGGGCTGTCGCCGTACGGGCTCCACGCGGACGCGATCCTGGCGTGGGACCCGGGAGAGATGCAGACGTTGGTGGAGGGGTGTCTGAACGCGGGCCGGGTGTGCGGCGACGTGACCGATGACGTGCGGCCGTTCTCGGGTGCGGATCATCGGGGGACGTTGCCGCTGCCGACGGTGCCCGACGTACCGGCGGCCGGGTCGGCATCGACCGGGCACGGGTAGCACGCGACCACACCGAGTGGGTGGGGGCCGACGGGTGCGGCTGGGACCGCAGCCCGACGTGCCGCCGCCGAGCAGTCGACGGTGGAGACCGGGACGCCGTGGTCTGCGAAGGCCGACCGGCTGGGGTGGGACTGAGCCATCGCAGGTACGGCGGAGTTGCCACGGCGGCGGCGCCAGGACGTGCCCGGTGATCGTTCAAGCACATGGCCCCGGGTGTACGTCTCCACGGAGGAGGAGACGCAGCTGCGCGCCCTGGCGGCGGCGCATGGGACATCACGATCCCCTCGGACGCCGGCCGCGCCCCGGTGGGTGAGGCCCTCGCGCACCGGCTGGGCCCGGCCGACGCCGTCCCGGCGCGCAGGGTGCGGTGGTCGCCGGGGCCTGCCGGTCCGAGGGGCCGGTTGCGGTGCTGCCTATCCGTTGCTGTAGACCCGGTTCGGATCGATCAGCACGGCGGTGCGCCGTTGCTCGGCCATGACCCGGTCGTACTCCTCCCAGTTGTCGTGCCGGCCGCCGGCCGCGGTGAACACCGCGCGCAGCAGGAGGCGGAGCTGGTCGGCGTCGGCCAGCCACGGCTGCGGGTCGTCGGGCCCGGCCAGCTGTGCGCGTCCTTCCACGGTCGCCCACTGCCAGCCGCGCCGGACGGTCACGGTCGCCTGCGGGCGGGCGCGGAGGTTGGCCAGCTTGACCCGGCCGTAGGTGACGAAGGCCAGCGCCGGCTGTCCGGTCGCCGGATGGGCGAGGATCCCGGCGTTGACCACCGAGGCCTGGATGGTCGAGTCGGCCCGCAGGGTGGAGACGACCGCGAGGTGGTGTTCGTCGGCGGCGAGGGCCGCGACGTCGTCGAGGCTGGTCACACCTGGACCTTGGCACGCCGAGCTGGTGGCGACGATGGAGCGGCTGGCCGCCGAGGGCAGCGACCCATCGCGGAGCGTCGAGCGACTGCCGGTCCGCACCGAGCCATCGAGACCGGGGTCACCGCCAGGCGTGCACCGTCACCGGGCCTCTCGCCCGGCTCGGTGAGGATCGCCCCCGAAACTCATGGCTCGATGCCGCGGTCGTCGACGGATGGCGTTGCGCTGCGGGAACGCTCGCGCATCGCAACCGCGTCGGCGTGCCGGCGGAGCGCGTCGAAGGTGCAGGCGAGGTCGTCGCACACCCCGGCCGAGGTGCGGGACGGCGGCGTAGGGCGCCCTCGGCCCTCCCAACCCGTCGCCGGCGATGGCGGCTGGCCGCGGCGGGCGCCCCGTCAGTGGCCGGCAGCGGACGCGGGGTGGGGGGAGAAGGTCTCTGTACCGGCATCGGGCTCGCTCGGCAGACTCGTGGTCCCCGACACAGCGGCCCCGGCCCATCCCGTACTCGGTGCACGGCTGCCGCGTCGCGTCGCTTCCCGGCAAGGAGCACCCGTGACCCAGATCCTCGCCCGCAGTGCCCACGATGACACCGTTCGTCGCACGGTCGACGTCGTCGTCATCGGTGCCGGTTTCGCCGGCATGTACATGCTCCACCGGCTGCGCCAGCAGGGCAGCACGGTACAGGCCTTCGAGATGGCGGACGACGTCGGAGGCACGTGGTACTGGAACCGCTACCCCGGGGCCCGCTGCGACTTCTCGAGCCTGGACTACTCGTACTCGTTCGACCCGGACCTCGAGCAAGAGTGGAAGTGGACGGAGAAGTACCCGACGCAGCCGGAGATCCTCCGCTACGCCCAGCACGTCGCCGATCGCTTCGACCTGCGCCGCGACATCCGGTTCCACACGCGGGTGACCGCCACGATCTGGGACGAGGGCGAGGCGCGGTGGACGGTGCACACCGACCGCGGTGACGAGGTCTCCGCGCGCTTCGTCGTCCACGCCTCGGGACCGCTGTCGGTCTGGAAGAAGCCCGAGGTATCCGGGCTGGAGACCTTCCGTGGTGCCTGGTACCACACCGCCCGCTGGCCGCACGAGGATGTCGACTTCTCCGGCCAGCGCGTCGGGGTGATCGGGACCGGCTCCTCGGCCATCCAGGTGATCCCGTTCATCGCCCGGCAAGCGGCCGACCTGACCGTCTTCCAGCGGACGCCGAACTTCGCCATCCCGGCGCACAACCACCCGCTCGCGCCCGGCTATCAGGAAGGTGTCAAGGCGAGGTACCGCGAGTTGCGTGCCCAGGCGCGGGCCTCGATGTTCGGCATCGCGGCTCCCATGCCGGAGCGTTCCGCGCTCGAGGTGGACCCCGAGGAACGACGGCGCGTGTACGACCGCGCGTGGAACGACCCCGACAACAGTCTCGGCGACCTCTACCTGTCCTTCGCGGACATCCTGGTGGACAAGGACGCCAACGAGACCGCCGCCGAGTACGTCCGGGAGCGGATCAGGCAGATCGTCACGGATCCCGAGACAGCCGAGGTCCTCTGCCCGAAGGACTACCCGATCTGCACCAAGCGTCTCTGCCTCGCGACGGACTACTACGAGACCTACAACCGCGACAACGTCCACCTCGTCGACCTACGACGCACCCCGCTGCTGGAGATCACTCCGACCGGTGTCCGCACCACCGAGCGGGAACACCCGGTCGACAGTCTGGTCCTCGCCACCGGGTTCGACGCGATGACCGGTGCCCTGACCGCGATCGACATCCGCGGGTGCGGTGGACGGCAACTGCGGGACAAGTGGGCGGCGGGTCCGCGCAGCTACCTCGGGCTCGCCGTCGAAGGCTTCCCGAACATGTTCATCGTGGGCGGGCCGCAGACGCCTACGGTGCTGTCGAACGTCATCGTCTCGATCGAGCAGCACGTCGAGTGGATCGCCGACGCCATCGGTCACGTCGTCGAGCGGGGCCTCCGCACCATCGAGGCGACTGCGGAAGCCGAGGAGACGTGGGTGGCCCACGTCCGCGAGGTGGCGGACGCAACGCTCTTCCCGACCTCCAACTCCTGGTACCTGGGGTCGAACGTCGAGGGCAAGGCGCGGGATTTCATGGTCTACCTGGGCGGGGTCGGCCCCTTCGGCGTCACGTGCGAGGGGGTCGCCGCCCGCGGTTACGAGGGCTTCGTCCTCACCGCCTGACCGGCGCCGCCGAGCCGGGCCTGTCAGGGGCTGCCGCGTTGGGCGTTGCGGTGCACGGCGTCGGCCGCGCGTTCGCGTGGCCGATCCCGGTGGCTCGGTCGGACGCCCGCTTCTCTCTCGGCGGCCGGGGCGTCGGTGCTACCCGCCAATGACCCGTCGATCGGTCAGCTGCGCGGGGGGCGATGGCGCCCGTCCGCACGGCTACGGTGCGCCGGTGCCATACCCGCCCGGCCCGCAGTTGCGGCCGCTGCCGGAGTTCGCCGGCACCGCCAGCCGGCGGCCGGACGGCGGCGCGGGGTTCGGCACGGGCCGACTGGTCCGGACCATCTCCTGATGCGCAGTTGCCGTCAGCCGCCGCGCGAGGGCGGCGGCGTCCGAGGTGCCATCGGCCGGGGGCCCGGGCTGGGGATCCGGCGTGTCCGGCGGACTGGTTGCTGTTCCCCGAGGCGCCCGGGACCGTGGCGGTGGGTTGATCAGCGAGGGCCTGCTGCAGGCCGGAGAGGTGGCGAGGTTCCCACTCCGTGGTGTCCGAGGGGCGACACGGTACATGCGCACACGCCTGCGTGACAGCTGAACGCAGTTCCACGAGCTATCGCCCTGTGCCGCCGCGACACGAGGCCAGTCCAGTCGTCCTCCGCCGCAGGAACCGGTGACGCTCTCGACCCGGTCACCGCGCATGCTCTCCAGGAGGCGTGGGCCGATCGCCCTGCCACGTACGCCGCCGGCCATGGATCTGCGTGAGCGGGTGGTGGCCGCGGTCGACGCGGGGCTGCCCCAGCCGCAGGCGGCGGCGCGGTTCGGGGTGTCGCTGCGGACCGTGGAGCGCTATCTGGGCCGCCGGCGGGCGACCGGCAGCCTGGCGGCGACCGTGCAGCGGCACGGCCGGGAGCCGACGGTGCGTCGACGGCTGCAGGCCTGGCTGCCCACCCGGCCGGAGGCTGCCGTGGGTGCCACGCTGGCCGAGCACGTGGCGGCGTTCGTCGCCGCTGGCAGCCAGCCGGTGTCGCTGGCCTCGATGTTGCGGGTGATCGCCGGCCTGCCGCCCGCGCCCGAACAGCAGCGGACCCCCGGCGGGCGCCGGCGGCAGGCGGGGCGGGCCGTTGAAGCACAAAGCCTGAGCGCCACCGAGTGCGACGAGACCACGCGCGCCGGTGGCGGGCGCAGATGAACAGGGTGGATCCGGTGCGGCCTGTGGTCGTCGACCAGTGCGGCACGCACACCGCGATGGCCCGCCGGCGGCCCCACGCCGCGCGCGGTGAGCGGGCGCGCGGAGCGGTGCCGCGCATCCGCGGGCCGGTGACCACCCCGCTGGCCGGGGTGAGCCTGGGCGGCATGCGCCCGGAGACGACCGTGGAGGGCGGCACCGACACGGCGGTGTTCGCAACCCATCGGGAGCACTTCCTGCTCCCCGCGCTCTGCCCGGGGACGGTGATCGTGGTCGACGACGTCGGCGCCCATCAGCCCGAGCAAATCCGCGAACTGGTCGCCGCCGCCGGCTGCGAGCTGGTGTTCCTGCCCGCCTACTCGCCGGACCTCTCCCCGATCGAGGAGGCCTTCAGCAAGACCAAGGCGCTGGTCAAGGCGGCCGCCACGCGCAGCCGTGCGGCCCTGGACACCGCGATCGCCGCCGCCCTGGCCGCCGTCACGGCAGCCGATGACACCGGCTGGTTCTCTCACGCCGGCTACCTCACCCGCCAAGCTGCCTGAAACGGCTGTCACAGGGCGGCGCTGGGTCACCGGGGGTCATGACAGCCGGCGCGCCTTCACGCCCTCGAGGATGCTGTTGGGTGAGTTCGTCGGGATGATCCGGGCGAGTTCCAGGCCGGCGGCGGCGAACAGGTCGGCGAACTCGGCCTCGGTCCGGATGCCTGCTCCCGGATGCTGCAGCAGCATGAGGACGTTGAAGGTCTTGGCGGGGCTCGGCTCGTTGCCCGCGGGCAGCACCATCTCGACGACCAGCACCTTGCCGTGAACGGGCATGGCGGCTGCGCATCCGCGCAACACTGCGGTCGCGGTTTCGTCGCTCAAGGTCATCAGGGTGCGTTTGATCATGTAGGCGTCGGCGCCGGAGGGCACGCCGTGCAGCATGTCGCCGCCGATGACCTCGCAGCGGGGCATGAGCTGGGCCTCGTCGAGCGGGATGGGATGCCTGACCACGTCGGGCAGGTCGAACAGGATGCCGCGAAGTGAGGAATGAGCCCCCAAGATCGCGGCCAGCGTGGCGCCTTGCCCGCCGCCCACGTCGGCGAGCACCCGGAACGGTGAGAAGTCGTAAGCGGCAAGGACAGCGGCGTTGTGCAACTCGGACTGTCGGCTCATCCAGCGCTGGAACGGGGCCGCGAACTCCGGGTGCTCGGCCATGTAGTCCCACACGGTCATGCCGTGCAGCCGAGGAAACGCCGGCTGGCCGCTGCGCACCGTCTCCCGCAACGTGCCGATGACCTCCCACAGCTCAGGAGAGCCGAGATAGAGGGCCCAGTCCCGGACCGAGTCCGGTCCCTCCCGGCGCAGGCACCGGCCGAGCGGGGTGAGTGCGAACCGTCCGTCCGGTTGTTCGCGAAAGACGCCGGTCCCGGCGAGCAGCCGCAACAGCCGGTACAGCGCGCCGGGATGCGCGCCGGTCGCCGTCGCAAGGTCGGAAACGCTGCGCGGCCCGGCAGCCAGTTCGTCGGCGACGCCCAGATCGGCGGCCACGTAGAGGGCCTGCACGGTCAGGACGCCGCTGAGCATCCGCAGCATCTGCACCGCCGACTCTTCGGATGAAGCCGCGGCATCCATCGTGGTCACCTGCTCTCAGCCCGAAGGCTGCCAATTGTGCGCGGGTCGGCCTCCTCTGGGTGTCCGGCGACGCTGAGTCACCGGGGTGAGGGTGAGCCGGCAGACGGTTGCGCCGTTGGCCAGGCGGGCTGATCACGCAGCGTCGGACCGAGCAGCCGCCCGCGGCTCGGGTGCGCGGGAGGGGAGGCTGTCGCCGCAGGACGCCGGCGGCGGGACGGGGGTGTGGCACGGCGCGGCGGTTCGGGGGTGCTGGCCGCGGGTCTACGGGTTCCACCGCGGCACTCATGTTGTCGTGCAGGCCGCCGCCGCGCCGGGTCGTCGCGGTCAGCTACAGCGAGCAAGCCCGAAACGCAGATCGTACGAATCGATATGGGCGCGGACATCTGCATTCAGGTCAGCGCGGGTGATCGCGATGGCGATCGAGATGTCCAGCGGCAGTGGCTGACCGGGACGTTGGAGAGAGGGCGGAACAGTGACGGTCGGGATGAGGTCCGTGCTCTCCCCAGTGGTGTTGTTCGTCGACGGCAGCGCGAAGCCGCCCAGCGTCGACTGAGTGGTGACCGCGGCGGTCCCGCGCGTTGGAGCATCCACTCCAACAACGCCGCTGGTCACGCTGCCGTTGACTTCGGTGAGCCGGTAGCCGCAAGCCGGTCGGACGGAGGCGCGTACCTGGCAGTGCAGGGTGCCCTGCAACGGTTCTTCGCCGGGGCGCAGTTCGATCCCGAGGTTCTCCACCACCAGGGCGAAGTCCCAGCCGTCGGACGAGCTGCCGGCCTGCTGGAAGAAGAAGGACGGGGAGGTGAGGCTTCCCGGCTCCGCTGTGATGCGGAGATGATTGAGCGTGACGAGCGGCTGGTCGTCACGCAACTGCGAGGCATCCGGCGCCGCGCCAGCGGTGGGCCGCTCGCTGAACGGCGTGCCGGCGCGGTCGGTGGTCGTGGTCATGGCCGTCCCCAATCGTGGTGGATGTCGGAGCGGTGCTCGGCGACGTCCAAAGCCTGGGCACAAGACGTAGCGCTACGGTGGCGGCCCCATAGCGGGAGCGTTGCGGTGCGTCGGCACTGCGACACGGGATTGCCTGAGGAGCTGGTCGAGGGCGCCACCAAGCTCCGGGCAGTCGCGGGTCGTCGACCTGGACTCCGGGACGGTGGCGGCACTGCGCGCCCACTGGGTGGTCCGCGACTCGCCAACCCTGGACTGGTCCGCGACACGGCCCTGCTGCCCGGCAACCTCGACGGCACCCATCGGCACCCCGAGCGGTTCTCCCGTCCGTTCGCCGGCCAGGTCGCCCAGGCCCGCAAGGTGCTGGGGGAGGAGCAGCTGCCGGCGATCCGGCTGCACGACCTCCGCCACACCCGCGCCACCCTGCTGCTCGCCGCCGGTGTGCCGGTGGAGGTGGTCCCCGAGCGGCTGGGACACACACCGCCGCCGTCACGCTCACCGTCTACCAGCACGTGCACCCCGGCATGGGCCGCGAGGCGGCCGACCGTTTCGCCGCACTGCTCGAGGGCCGATCCGAGGCGCGGAGTATCACGGGGGTATCACGAGGGCCTCGAGAGTCCTTGCATGCGAACGCCCCGGGCTCCTGACCTGCAGGGATCCCGGGGCGGGAGAGTGTCCGAGGAGCGACACGCTACATACGCACACGCCTGCGACCTTGATCGAACGGGCTGAAGTGCGGCGCGTTCCTCGGTCGGACCCAGCTCCTGCGGTGGCGAGAGGCCGCCGCGGGCGGCGACACCCCCGCTCGACTGCGGGCTCCTGGCGGCCGGTCCCTGCGTGTTGGTTTGAGCGCGGCCGCAACTCCGACGACGCTCAGGCGTGGCCCCGGCCGAGCCAGGGGAGCGACCCACTCGTCAGGTCATGGGCGGGGCGATCACCTCGTTCCACGCCATCCGGTGCAGCATGACGAGGAACCATGCCGGGTCGGGGACCTCGATCCGCAGGGGCGCTATCCCGCTGTACTGCAGTTCGACCCAGTCCGGGCCGGCCTCCGCGGTGTTCAGGTAGCTGTGCCAAAGGTCGGTCCACTCCTGGCCCTGAACGACGATCCGCCGGTTGGTGAGCGCCATGTCCCCGTGCTCGACCGGCCGCCATCCCACGGTGGCCCGTCGAGCCGCCTTGGCCCTGCGCCGCGCATTGCCGACGGCGCGGGCCGCGGAGAGCGCGGCCAGGCCGACGAGGCCGCCACCGAGGTAGCCGCCCGACTTGTGAACGTAGGTGCCGTCTCCCTCCACCAACTGGAGCACGGTCACCGGTGCCACCGCGACGCAGTGCTCCTCCGGCTCCATCCGGAACGGTGCTGCGACGGGGGCTGGCTGGCCACCCTGCCGGAAGTAGGCCGCCAGCGCTGCGGCAGGGGAGGGCGGTACACCGCCATCAGGAGGAGTCGAGTACGTCATCGGTCCGTCCTTCCCCGCTTCCACGGGACGACTCGCGTGTAAGGAAATGGCGTTCGAGGAACCGTCGGGACTCAGTCCGGATACCCCTCGAGGATCTTGAAAAGGCGTGCCCTCGCAAATCTGATGGGGTGCACGGTAGTCAGGAAGGTGGGCGTCCTGCTAGCTTGTCGCAACTTTGTCCGGGTCTCGGCGAGGTGCTGTGTGACCGCGACAGGCTCGGTTTGATCATCCTGGCTCGAGGAGATCTTCGTGGTGGCTGCGCACCCTCTGAATGACTTGGCGCGCGTGGTTCTGGCCCCGACGGAGCGCTGGGGGTGGGAGTTCGTCGATCCAGGAGTGCCTCGTCCCAGTCCTCTGCTGGCCAGCGAGCCGCGGTGGGCGGAGCCGATGGGACCCGATGTCCGGCACATTCGCGATGCGCAGCAGCGAGCGCGCTATCACCTTGGCCGCAAGATCGCAATCGTCGTAGTCATCGTTTTGGTGAGTATGAGCTTCGCTTCTGATGGGGGATGGCTCTTTTTCCTGGGTGCACTTGGCCTGGGCTACTACTGGTTCGCGCCCCTTCTTCTTGCGGAGTCGAGGATCTCGAAGGTCCGGGGGGAGGCGGATCAGCGCAGAGCCCAGGCGTGGCAACAGTTCCAGGAGGAGCATGCTCGCTGGCAGCGGGACGTGAGTGCTCACGATGCCGCTGAGGGCGCTCGCGTGTCCTCGCGCGACGCGTTCTTCCCGCTGGAGTTGGACCCGCCGCCCAGCCGGGTCGACGTCTTCGGTGGAACCGGCCGGGGCTGGGTCAACCTCCTCACGACGATGGGCGGGTCCGTGCTCGGGTCTCGGACGCCGATGGTCATGGTCGACTTGACCCAGCACCGCTTGTCGGCCGCCCTGCAGGAGGTCGCGGGCCTGCGGGGGCTGGAAGTCCGTCGCCATGAGTTTCCCGATGATCTGGCCGCGCTGCTCAGCGGCTTGGGAAGCGACGAACTCGCTGAGGTGCTGGCCGAGGCCGTCCACACCGGCAGGTCAGGGTCTGACCGTCAGGATCTGGTTCCTATCGGTGCTGATCTGCTTCGGGTGGTCCTGCGGGTGCTCGGTGGGCAGGTGAGCGCCCGCCGCATCGCGGCCGGCCTTCGGGTGCTCGATCGCACCTACTTCGACGATCCCGACGACATCCTCACCTTTGACGAGCGGAGCCGGTTGTCGGAACGGGTCGACCTCATCGGGCAGACGGAGCGGACCCGTGACGAGCTCGGTCGGTTGATTTCTGCTTTTGACCGGCTCGGTGCAGCCGACGGAGCGCAAGACGCCATGGACCCCGCCGTCCCCACGCTCGAGGCCGACGTCCCGCTGCTCGTCCTCGAAACGGCACCGGGCCGGTCCCTGGTCACGGATCTCGTTGACGCGGTCCTGTTCCACGCGGTGTCGGGACACGTGAGCAATGGCTCGTCTTGGGTCGTCGGCAGGGTAGTTGTCGTCGTCGGCGCGGACCGGATGGGCGTGCGCGCGCTTGAGGAACTGCACCGGCAGGCGCGACGGCGCAGGGTCCGGTTGGTCTTCCTCTTCGAGCACCTCCGCGACGACCTGCAGCAGTTGATCGGCGGTGCCGACAGCGCGGCACTGATCATGCGCCTGGCCAATCACCAGGAGGCCGAGGTGGCGGCCAACTTCATCGGGAAGGGCCACAAGTACGTGCTCGGGCAGGTGACCCGCAGCCTGGGGGAGACCGACACTGTGGGTGGCGGGACGAGCCAGACGACGACTGACACCTATTCGGAGACCTTCGGCCGGACCGTCGGTAACGGGTCTAGCCGGTCGTACTCCGAGGCCTATTCCGTAGCGCAGAGCTTCACCGCCAGCGAGAACTGGTCGCGGGGGACGACGACCACGCACGGGACGACGGACACCCGGGTGTACGAGTTCATGATGGAGCCGACCCAGATTGCGGACCTACCCGAGACGGCGTTCGTTCTCATCGACTATGGCTTACGGGGGAGGCGGGTCGTGGTGGGGGACAGCGACCCCAAGTACTACCTCCTCGGCCGAGTCTCCGACCGACCCCGCAAGGGCTTCGCCGAGACGCCGGAGGTGACGGGCTCGACCGCCTCGGGGCAGACGAGGCAGGGCGCCGTTCCGGGCCCCGACTCCATAAAGATCCCGGACCCGTCCCGATCGCTGGTGGCCGTCGCCGACCGCATCCGGGACCTTGGGTACGTTGTCCGTTACGAGGAAGAACGCGGAAGCCCGGCTCTGCACGGCTGGAAGGTCACCCGCGGCGACGGTTGTCCCCTCGACGAGCTGGACCAGCAGCACGTGCAGCAGGCGTACGCCTCCCACGCGGGCCGCCGGTGACGTTGAGCCCTGCGGTACCGGTGGAGACCGGGGGACTGGCGGGCTTCCAGTGGCTGCGCGTGGTGTCGGTGCCGCGTCCGCCGGAGGAGCCGCGCTTCGACCCGCGGCCCACGCAACTGCTGGCGGCCGTGACGGCAAGCCATGCCGGACTCCAGCATGCCTCCGGCGCGGACGGGGCTCTCGCGATGGCGTGGCTGCGCCTCCCTGACGACGACCAAATGCACTTCCTCGTTGGAGGCCGGCCGGACATTCCCTTCTCGACTCAGCCCGCGCTGGGGTCCGGTCACGAGCGGACGCTGGCCTATCCGCCGGGGTCGACCGGCGTGTCGGTGCCAGCCGGCGAGGTCGAGTGCCTCCTCCAACGCCTGCCGCATTGGACCCGCTGCGCCGGCCGAGCGGACGCCCTCGTGGCGGAGGTCCAGGACCGACAGGAGCACGCGGGCGTCGTCCCCTTCGGGTCCGCATTCGACGAGTACGCCGCCCATCTAGGCACCGCCTTCGCGTGGGTCGTAGTCGCGACGCCGGTCCCGCGGCAACGCGTGGACCGGGAACGCCTCCAGGTGGCCGAGCGCATCCCGGGCCTGCGGCGGCGGGAGAACCAGGAGGACGGCCGGCTCGAGCTCGAACGCGCCCAGGGCCGATACCGGGAGCTAACCCGGGCACGCGCGACCGGCATGTGGGACGTCGACGTGTTGGTCGGGGGTGGCGACCCGACGTCTCTCCGGCAGGCCGCGGCTCTTCTGTGCAGTGCCGCTCAGGCCGAGGGACTGCCGTACACGCTGCTGCCTGCGGCCGCTGCCGGGCCGCTGGCCGACATCCTGGCCTCAGGGGTACCCGAGGATGAGGACGGGCGGTCGCCGTTCCTCGCGAGCGCCGATCTGGTGGCCCGTCTGGCGCGCCCTCCGGCCAAGGAGCTGCCGGGCATCCGGCTGGTCAGTCCGCACGACTTCGACGTCACGCCGAACGACGTCGGGGCAGGCATACCGCTCGGGACGATCGTTGACGCCGGGCGGCGCAGCGCGGGCATCCTGCGGGTGCCGACCCAGACCCTCAACCGGCACGGATTCATCTGTGGAGCCACCGGCTCGGGAAAGTCGCAGACGACCCGCGGCGTGCTGGAGCAACTGGCGCTGGCGGACGAGCCGGTTCCCTGGCTTGTCGTGGAGCCGGCCAAGGCCGAATACGCGCTGATGAGTGGGCGTCTGGGGCCTGACCGGCCGGTGCTGGTGATCCGCCCGGGTGAGCCGGACGCCGCGCCGGCTTGCCTCAACCCGCTAGAACCGGCTCCCGGATTCCCGCTGCAGAGCCACGCCGACCTCGTGCGGGCGCTCTTCCTGGCGGCGTTCGAGGCTCAGGAACCGTTTCCCCAGGTGCTGTCCCGCGCGATTACCGAGTGCTACCGGGCGGCTGGCTGGGACCTGGTGACCGGGTCCCCCCGGCCCCTGCACAAGCCCAAGTACACGCTGGACGAGCCGGACGTGGAGGTGCGCCCGCAGTACCCCACCCTCGGCGACCTGCAGAAGACTGCGCAGGGCGTCGTCGAGCGCATCGGGTACGGCAAGGAGGTAGCGGCCGACGTGCGCGGGTTCGTCGATGTCCGCATCGGGAGCCTGCGCGAGGGGCGGCCCGGCCGGTTCTTCGAAGGCGGACACCCGCTGGACGTCGAGGCGCTGCTGGAGGGCAACGTCGTCCTGGAGCTTGAGTCCCTGACCAACGACCAGGACAAGGCGTTCCTCATGGGGGCCATCCTTATCCGCATCGTCGAGCACCTCCGCGTGCACCAGGCCGGCGGTCAGGAGTCAGGGCTTCGCCACCTGCTGGTTATCGAGGAGGCACACCGCCTGCTGAAGAATGTCGAGGAGGGGCCGGCGGCAGCGGCCGTCGAGCTGTTCGCGTCGCTGCTGGCGGAGATCCGGGCGTACGGGGAGGGCGTCCTCGTCGTCGAGCAGATCCCCTCGAAGATCCTGTCCGACGTCCTCAAGAACACGGCGCTCAAGGTCATGCACCGTCTGCCTGCTGCGGACGACCGGCTCGCCGTAGGCGCGACGATGAACCTGCAGCCAGAGCAGTCCGAGTCCGTCGTGGCGTTCGCGCCGGGCGTGGCGGCCGTGACGATCGACAACGTTGATCGGCCGTTGCTGGTGCAGATGGAGCCTGGCGACGCGCGGGAGTCCGCGGACCTGTGCGTGGTCTACCCGCCCCTGACCGGGCGGCGCAGCCGGCTGTGTGGTCGGTCCTGCCTGGAGCGGGCCTGCACCCTGCGGGAGATTAACGAGGCCGAGCACGTGTCGCTTGCCCCGTTGGTCGCCGTGTGGATCGAGGCGGTGACGGCTGCCCTCGTCGCGGGGCTGGCGCCGCCGAGCCCCCGGCAGGTCGTCACCACCGCGCTGCCCGCGCCGGGACGACTCCGGGACTGCGTCTTCGCGCACGCGGTCGACCGGGCTACCCGTGCCCGTCGCGGCTGGCTGTGGAGGGCAGTGGACACCGACGACTTCGCGGCGGAGCTCCTCCACACGCTGACCGGTCTGCTCGACGGTCGTCTGCGCGGCCGCCCGCACGACCGCTGGCGCACGGGCGCCTATCGCTGGTCCGACGTCCGCTACGACCTGCGCACGGCTCTGCAGAGCGTCGGGGACGGCGACCTGCCGCAGCACCCTTCCACGCAGGAGTGGGCCCGCCGGGGGCTGGCGCTGGACGCACCGACCCTGCGTGGTCAGTTCGAGCAGTTGCTCGGCCGGCCGGAGTACGCCGACGGCCAGGAGCGAGCAGCCGTGGGCGACCTGACCGTCTCGGGCCTGACGGACGCCGTCCGCGCGCTGACCGGCAACACCGGTCCCGCCGCCTTCTCCACCGCGGTCCGGACCGCTGCCGTCGGTCCGGACCGCGACCTTCTGATCGACGTCTGCGCGGACATGATCGTCGTCTGACTGGTGAGGGGAATCGCTGATGGCCACTGACGGACCTGCGCCCTCCGATGCTCCACCGCCTCCACCACCACCGTCCCCCGACGCTCCGGCCAAGCGCCCGGCGCACGAGAAGGCGGACCTAGTGAACGAGCGGCGGCCCGTCGAGCAGACAGGTGACCGTTCCGCTTTGGGGCCACCAGTAGAGCGGCCCTCGCCTGAGCGCGACCGGTCGGGGCCCGAGGTGCAACCGGTCGAGCCCGTCAACCTGGCCGTCGACGGGCTTGACCGCGACCACGGGCCCGAGCTGAGGCCTTCCCCCCAGATGCATGCGGCCCTCGACGAGAGGCACGCGCGCTGGGATCAGAATTTGTCCGACCCTGCTCACCAGCCGGACGTACGCCGGGACAGCCGCACAGAGGAGGCCGCCGCTCTCAGGCTCTCGCCGGAGATGCAGGCGGATCTCGACGGGGGCCATGCGAGGTGGAGAAGCAACCTCTCGGACCCGGCCCACCAGCACGACCTACGACGCGCTGAAGGTCCGGCGGAGATGCCCGATCTGGTGACCACGCCGGAGGCGCGGACGTCGACGCCAGCGCACGATGCGTGGGCAGCCAGCGCGCAGCCCAATCCTCCTGAGGTCGACGTGCCCTCTGGCGGAGCTGAAGCGCATCGACCGACAGCGCTTCAGGTGGATGTGCCGCCGCCCGGGGGACCCGGCGGTGACAATGGTGGCGACCTGTCGCCACCAAGAGGACCGCGCGGTGACGACGGTGGCGATGTGCCGCCGCCAGGAGGACCCGACGGCGACATCGGTGGCGATGTGCCCCCTCCGGGGATCTCCGCAAGCTGGAGCCAGCGCGAGCACTACAACGCCGTGATCAACCCCGGGCCCCTCGCCGAGATGCAGCAGCCCGGTGGGGAGGGAACGGTCGCGCAGAACTTCCGGAACGGGAGCTACGACCGGGTGGTCACGGACGTGGACATCCCCGTCTACAAGCGGCTCGGGGACGACGACAGCAGGACTGAGGTCGGCGGCTGGTGTGCCCCTGCAATGTACAGGGGGACCACCGAACAGGACCTGCACGGCCTTGCTCTGCAGCCAGGCTGGGGTTCCCGCGACAGGTACGTCGAAGATGTGATCCCTGCCGGAACAGAGATTTTCGTGGGGACGGCCGCTGCTCAGCGGGTGGCCTACGACGGGGTGAGCTACGACCGGGGACCGATGGTCCGCGTCAGCGATGCGGACGGGGAGCTGGTGCAACGTGAGTCACCCTGGGGCCTGGGCCTGGGCCGTGACGCCGGCGCTGTGCTGGGTGGGGGCTTGCAAATTTATTGGCCACGGGATCCCCGGTCTACGACGTGACCCCTCGCGGGCCGATCTCAGTCACACGGACGTCGCCGGCCTACCTGCGGCGATCCGGTGGGCAGGCGCAGTCCTCCACGCTGCTCGCCGCGCAGGCAGTGGAGAGGGAACCCGTGCGGGAGCTGCTGGCGTGGCTGCCTGACCACCTCACCGCAGACCTGACGGTGCCCACCCTGGCCCGCCGAGTGCACCTGTCCGAACGGCAGTTCAGCCGGGTGTTCAGGGCCGAGGTCGAGGTGACGCCGAGCGAGCACGTGGAAAGGTTGCGGCTTGAGGAAGCCTGCCAGCTCCTCGGGACCACTAGCCACGCCGTCGACTACATCGCTCGGTCCGCGGATTCCAGACGCCGGAGATGATGAGCCGTGCGTTCCGTCGTCGGTTGGAACACCACCCCGGGCGACCACCGGCGCCACTTCGGCCACTTGGCGGTGCAGTAGCCGAGCTCTGCGCCGACGAGGGCGTGCCCCCTCCGGGCGGGCAGAGGGGTCGTGAAGGTGACTCGGTCGTCCGCCAGCTGAGGCCGAACAGCTGGGCGGGTGCTCCGCGAAGGCGGCCAGCTCGCCGGCCTCGGTGACGGTCCGCGGTCTGACGCATCTCATCCTCCCACCCACTCGGCGACGAGCTCCTCCTCGCCGCGAGGTCGCGGGCAGCACTGCGCCCGCTCACCCGTGGAGCAGCGGGATCTCGGCCCACCCTGACCGGCGTCCGGAGACGGTAGCCGGCCGGTGTGGTTCTACAGGTATCGAGCGGACGTGCCGACGCAGGAACAGGAGAACCCCCGCCGGCCAGAAAGCCGCGGGGGCTCAACTCGGTGTCCGAGGGGGGACTTGAACCCCCACGCCCGATAAAGGGCACTAGCACCTCAAGCTAGCGCGTCTGCCATTCCGCCACCCGGACAGGTGAGCCGCTCTCGCGAGCGTCGGGAGTCAGCATAACCGAGCCTCGGCCAGGGTCTGCACACCCCCGGTGGCACGATCGTCGGCATGTCAGAGACGACCGCCGCGCCCCTGTCCCGAGCCCAGGACGAGGTCGCGGAGCTGCTGTCCGACCTCATCCGCATCGACACGACCAACACCGGCGACACCGCCACGGGCAAGGGCGAGCGGGTGGCGGCCGAGTGGGTCGCCGGGAAGCTCGGCGAGGTCGGCATCCCGTCGGTCATCCACGAGTCGGAGCGGGGGAGGGCCAGCTTGGTCGCCCGCATCGAGGGCCAGGACAGCAGCCGTCCGGCGCTGCTGGTCCACGGCCACCTCGACGTCGTCCCCGCCGACCCGGCCGAGTGGAGCGTGCACCCGTTCTCCGGCGAGGAGCGCGACGGCTACGTCTGGGGCCGCGGCGCGGTCGACATGAAGGACATGGACGCGATGACCCTCGCGCTCGTGCGCGACTGGGCCCGCACCGGCGTCCGGCCGCCGCGGGACGTCGTCCTGGCCTTCGTCGCCGACGAGGAGGCCGGCGGGAAGCGCGGCGCCCGCTACCTCGTCGAGGAGCACCCCGACCTCTTCGATGGCTGCACCGAGGCGATCAGCGAGGTCGGCGGCTTCAGCATCACCGTCCGCGACGACCTGCGCCTCTACCTCGTCCAGACGGCGGAGAAGGGCCTGGCCTGGATGCGGCTCACCGCGGGCGGGAAGCCCGGCCACGGCTCGTTCGTCCACGACGACAACGCCGTCACGCGGCTCTGCTCGGCCGTGGCGCGGCTCGGCGCGGCCCGGCTGCCCACCACGCTCACCCCGCCGATGCGCTCGTTCCTCGCCGCCGTCGAGGACGCCTACGGCATCGAGATCGACCCCGACGAGCCAGAGCAGGCCCTGGCCCGGCTCGGCAGCATCAGCCGGATGATCGGCGCGGCGCTGCGCAACACGGTCAACCCGACGATGCTCGAGGCCGGCTACAAGGCCAACGTCATCCCGGGCACCGCGAGCGCCACCGTCGACGGCCGCTTCCTCTACGGGCAGGAGGAGGAGTTCGAGCGGCAGCTGGCCGGCCTCATCGGCGAGGGCGTGCAGCGCGAGTGGCTGGTGCACGACCAGGCCGTGGAGACGACGTTCGACGGCCCGCTGGTCGACGCGATGGTGGCCGCGCTCAAGGCCGAGGACGACGGCGCCCGCCCCGTGCCGTTCACCATGAGCGGCGGCACCGACGCCAAGAGCTTCGAGCGGCTGGGCATGCGCTGCTTCGGCTTCTCCCCGCTGCGGCTGCCCCCGGACCTGGACTTCGCCTCGCTGTTCCACGGCATCGACGAGCGGGTGCCGGTGGAGTCGCTGCGCTTCGGCATCCGGGTGCTCGACCGTTTCCTGCGCGCCTGCTGACGCCGCTCAGGCCGCGGCGCGCAGCGCGGCCAGCAGGGCGGCGACGCCGGGCACCCGCCGGGCGTCCGGGCGCGCCAGCGTCTCGACCACCCGGCCGTCGACGTCGGGCAGGTCGACGGCGACCACCCCGGGCTGCGTGCTCGCCGCCAGGGCCCAACTGGGCAGCAGGGCCACGCCGAGCCCCTGGGCCACCAGGCCCTGCACGACGACGTGGTCGTCGGTGACGAAGCGGACGTCGGGGGTGAAGCCGGCCCGTCGCGCGCAGCGCAGCAGGTGACCGCGGCAGCGCACGCACCCGGCTATCCACGGCTGGTCGCGCAGGTCGGCCAGTGTCGTGGGCAGCGGCCACCCCGCCCGGACGACGGCCAGGACCGGGTGGCGCGCCAGCGGCTCGCGCATCAGGTCGCCGGGGACGGCGTCCTCGTCGTCCTCGTGGCGGAACACCAGCGCCAGGTCCGCCGCGCCGCTGCGCACCGCCGCCTCGGCCTCCGGCGGTTCCTCCTCGGTGAAGCGCACCTGCAGGGCCGGCGCCCGCTCCCGCAGCGCGACCAGCACGGACGGCAGCAGGACCGCCGCGGCGGTCGGGAAGGCGGACAGCCGCACCGTGCCCGCGGCCAGGCCGGTCAGCGCCGCGATCTCCTGCTCGGCCGCGGCCAGCCGGTCGGCGACCCCCTCGGCGTGCCGCAGCAGGACCCGGCCGGCCTCGGTCAGCGCCACGCCCCGGCCCTGGCGCAGGACGAGGGCCGTGCCGATCTCGCGCTCCAGCTGCCGCACCTGCTGGCTCACCGCCGGCTGCGTCCAGCCCAGCGTCCGGGCCGCCCCGGCCAGCGACCCGGCGCGGGCGACCTCGCGGAAGACGAGCACCCGACGGGGATCCACGGTGCGACATCCAAGCAGCGCTTGGGTCAGGACGTCGACATCCCGGCCTGGACGATCCCCTCCCCGGGGGCGAGCCTGGGCGCATGAGGACCATCGGGCTGCTGGGCGGGATGAGCTGGGAGTCGACGGCGCTGTACTACCGCATCGCCAACGAGCTGGTGCGGGAACGGCTGGGCGGGCTGGCCAGCGCGTCGCTGCTGGTGCGCAGCCTGGACTTCCGCGTCGTCCGGGAGTGCCAGCTGGAGGACCGCTGGGACGACGCGGCCGCGCTGCTGGCCGCCGAGGCGCGAGCGCTGGAGTCCGCCGGTGCCGAGCTGGTGCTGCTGTGCACCAACTACATGCACCGGACGGCGCCGGCGATCGAGGCGGCCCTGGGCGTGCCGTTCCTGCACATCGCCGACCCGGTGGCCGCCGCCGCGCCGGGCCCCACGATCGGCCTGCTCGGCACGGCGGGCACCGTGCGGGCGCCGTTCCTCCGGGAGCGCCTGGGGGCTGCCGGCCTCAGCGTGCTGGTGCCGCCGGAGGACGACGTGGACCGCGTGGACGCGGCCATCTTCGACGAGCTGTGCCGGGGCGTGCTCTCCGACGCCACCCGCGCCGACCTGCGCGCCGTCGTCCGCCGGCTGGCCGCGCGGGGCGCCGACGCCGTGGCGCTGTGCTGCACCGAGCTCGAGCTGCTGCTCGGCGCCGGGGACAGCCCGGTGCCGCTGCTGCCCTCGGCCCGGCTGCACGTGACCGCGGCCGTCGACGCCGCGCTCGCCTCGCGGCCGGCCGTGGTCTGATGGCCGGGTGACCGCTGCCACTCCCCGTCCCGGATCCGTCGCACTCATCACCGGGGGGACCGGCGGCTTCGGCCGCGCCCTCGCCGCCAAGCTGGGGGAGCGGGAGGTCACCGTCGTCCTCGCCGACCTCGACAGCGAGCGCAACCGGCAGGTCGCCGCCGACCTGGGCGCGGAGTTCGAGGTCCTCGACGTCACCGACCGGGCGGCCAACGCCGCGCTCGTCGAGCGCATCGAGGCCCGGCACGGCCGGCTCGACGCCGCCTACCTCAACGCCGGCATCTCCGCGGCCAAGTCCGACGACGACCTCGACCTCGACGAGTTCGTGCGGGTGGTCGACGTCGACCTCTTCGGCGTCGTCTACGGCGCGGTGGCCGCCCGCCCGGCGATCAAGCGGGCCGGCGGCGGCGCGATCGTCGTCACGGCGTCCCTGGCCGGCCTCTCGCCGATGGCCACCGACCCCGGCTACAGCGTCGCCAAGGGCGGCGCGATCGCCTTCGTCCGGTCGATGGCCCCGCGCCTGGCCCGCGAGGGGACGACGATCACCGCGATCTGCCCGGGCTTCGCCGACACCGCGATCATCGACCGCATCCGCGACCAGTTCACGCAGGCCGGTTTCCCGGTGCTGTCGGCCGAGGAGGTGGCCGACGCGATGGTCGCGGCCTGGACGTCGGGCGAGCCGGGCGCGGCCTACGTCGTCCAGCCCGGCGTCGGCACCGTGCCCTACCGGTTCAAGGGGGTGCCCAGCGCCAAGACGGCCAGCGGTGAGACGGCCGTCGTCCCGGAGGCGCTGCGCCCGCCGTCGATGCGGTGAGCGTCAGATGCGGTGAGCGTCAGGCGGGGTCGGTGCGGCAGGCGTACAGGAACGCCGGGGGCACGTTCCACGGCGTGATCTTCTGCTGCACCGACGGGAACCGGCGGCGCAGCTCGCGCAGGATCAGCGGCGAGTACTGGATCACCAGCAGCACCCCGCCGGGCGCCAGTGCGACCGGCAGCAAGTCCAGCACCCGGCGGCGCAGCCCCGCCTCGAACGAGGTGTAGGGCAGCGCGGAGACCAGCACGTCGGCCCGCTTACCACCCAGGTGCACGTCGAGGTTCTCCGCCGAGTCGCAGACCACCTGCAGCCGCGGGTCGTCGTAGCGCTCCTCGAGCAGCGCGGCCAGGTCCGGGTCGATCTCCAGCGCCACCAGCCGGGCGCTCGGGCCCAGCCGGGCGAGGACCTCGCCGGTCTGCACCCCGGTGCCCGCGCCGAGCTCGACGACCAGGTCGGCTCGGGGGAGGTCGGCCAGGTCCAGCATGTCCCGCACCGCCCAGCGGGAGGTCGGCAGGACAGCGCCCACCTGACGGGGGTTGGCCAGGAAGGCGCGCAGGAAGCGGAACCGGTCGGTCAGGGTCTCTCTCATGCCGCCCTCCCGGGCCGCCCGGGCAGCGGCGACCCAGCCCCGACCCTGACACGCCCGTGCCGGCTCGGCGACCGCAGGGGGCCGACCCGGCACCGGCAGCGCTAGATGTGCGGCTTGGGCAGGTAGGACAGCCGGGCCCGGCGGCGCAGGATGACCTTGCGCGTGCCGTCGGCGTGCAGCTGCAGCCGGGCGAGTTCCCAGCCACCGGTGTCCGCCTGCAGGCTCAGCATGGTCGCCGCTGCGGACCGGGACGTACCCGGCGGGATCCGCAGCGGCGCGAACTCGTAATCCCCGGCGACCGCCTCCATCTGGCCGATTGTGCCCGCCGGACGCCCGCTGGTCACGTGACCGTCACCTCCCGGACTGCACCGGCCCCGCGCCGGGCGGCAGGATGGGCCCCGACCCCATCCCCGAGGACACGGAGGACGGCGTGACCGCTCCCGGCAACGACGTGCCCGACGCCGACCGCGCCGAGCAGGAGGCCCCGCTCGACCCGCCGGTCGTCGCCCTCGCCGGTGACGCCACCCCGCCGGGTGAGGGCGTTCCCGAGGCCGACGCCCTCGAGCAGCAGCTGGCCGCCCGCCCGGGCGAGGCCGGCAGCCCGCTGCGTCCGGTCGGCGACCGCGAGGCCGACCCCGCCGACGTCCTCGAGCAGGAGGCCGACGTCCCCGTCGACGACGACGACATCCCGCTGTAGCCCGCGGCGCGGGCCCGCCGGCGCGCGGTGTGGCCCCCAGGGCACCGCCCCGAGCTCGGGGGGGGGGCTCTCTCAGCCGGCGAGCGGGATGGCCAGGCGCTGGGTCGCCGTCGAGGCCTCGGCCGGCACGTTCGCCGGAGCGGCGACCGGCACCTCCTGCTGGCACACGGTGCCCGCGGCCGGCAGCGTCTGGCCGAACAGGTAGGCGTCGGTCACCGAGTTGATGCAGGCGGAGTTGCGCCCGTAGGCGGTGTGGCCGTCGCCCTCCATGGTCAGCAGCCGGGCGTTGCCCAGGGCCTCGACCATGGCGACCGACCCCGCGTAGGGCGTGGCCGGGTCGTAGGTGGTGCCGATGACCAACGGCGCCGGGGAGGTCCCGGGGACCTCGTAGGACCCGTAGTAGGCGTCGTCGTCCTGCACCGGCCACAGCGCCCACGGGATCTCCGCGTAGGCGAAGCTGCCCCAGAAGTGCGGGAAGGCGGCCCACTCCGCGGCACCGCGCTCCAGGTAGGTGTCGATGTCGGTCGGCCACTGCTGCTCGCCGGCCGAGATGGCGACGAACCGGTCGGTGGACGCGGGGTCGTCGTACACGACCTGGTCGAGCAGCGCCCGGAGCGCGGAGGCGTCCCCGTCCTCCGCGGCGGCCAGTGCGGCGGCGAGGAGCCCCCACAGCCGCTTGGCGTAGAGCAGGGTCTGGGTCACCTCGCGGATGTCGTCCGCGGTCACCGGGCGCGGGTTCACCGGGTAGCCGGGAGCCGGGAGGGGGACCGCCTCCGCGGTCGCCAGCAGCCGGTCGTAGGCCAGCAGCGGGTCGGGGCCGCCGAACCCGGAACAGGCCGGCTGGTCGACTGCGCAGGCCTCGGTGAACCGGTCGAGGGCCCGCTCGAAGCCGGCGGCCTGCGCGGTGCTCAGGGACACCGGGTCGGTGAGGTACTCCTCGGGGTCGAGGGCGCCGTCGAGCACCAGGGCCCGGTAGCGGTCGGGGAACAGGGCGGCGTAGGTCGCGCCGAGGAACGTGCCGTAGGAGAAGCCCAGGTAGCTCAGCCGGTCGTCGCCGACGGCTGCCCGCAGCAGGTCCATGTCCTGGGCGACGTTCGCGGTCGAGAGGTGCTCGAGGATCTCGCCGTTCCTCGCCAGGCACGCGTCGACGTACTCCTGGGCGCTGGCGACGAGCGCGGCCGGGTCGACGTCGAACGGCGTGGGCGCGGACCGCGAGAAGAACCCCTCCGTCTCCGGGTCCAGCCCGCAGTCGACGGCGGGGGTGCTCGGCGCGACCCCGCGCGGCGCGAAGGCGACGATGTCGAAGCGTGCGTTGAGGTCGGCGAAGATGCCGGCGCCGGTCCGCTGCAGGGAGGTGACGAACTGGCCGCCGGGGCCGCCGGGGTTGACGAACAGCGAGCCGATCCGGTTCGCCGGGTCGGTGGCCGGCACCCGGGAGAGGGCGATCCGGATGCTCGCGCCGTCGGGCTCGTCGTGGTCCAGCGGGACGTCGGCGCTCGCGCACTCCACGCCGGCCGCGGTTCCCTCCTCCGCCGTTCCGCAGGCCGCCCAGCTCAGTTCTGGCACCGAGCCGGGCAGCGGTTCGGCCGCGGGGACGGCGCCGGCGACGGTGGTCCCGGCGGCGGAGACGAGGGCGGCCACGGCCACCACGACGAGCGATCGACGGCACCTGACCACGGACCCCAGCCCTCTCCGAGGATGCCGGGGCGCCACGGAGCCGGCGCCCCGTGAACGCCGGACATGGAACACCCGACGCATCTGCGCAGGCAACGGCTGCGGTATCTGGCCGTTCCGGTCCCCGGCGCGCCGCAGGCGACGCGCCGGGACCCGGCCGGGCAGCGAGGAGGCCGACCGGGCCCCGCAGGTCAGCCCGCCAGCGGCGTGGCCAGCTGCTGGGTCGCCGTGGTGGCACCCGCCGGCACGTCGCTGGGTGCCGTGAACGGGACCTCCTGCTGGCAGACGGTGCCCTCGGCGGGCAGCACGCCGTCGATGAGGTAGGCCTCGGTCGCCCCGTCGACGCAGGCGGACCTGCCGCCGTAGGCGGTGTGGCCGTCGCCCTCCATGGTCAGCAGCCGCGCGTTGCCCAGGTCCGCGACCAGGCGGACCGCCCCGGAGTACGGCGTGGCCGGGTCGTAGGTCGTGCCGATGACGAGCGGGGTCGCCGAGGACTGCGGCACGTCGAAGGGCCCGCCGAACGCGTCCTCGTCGTGGGCCGGCCAGAGCGCGTAGTTGATCTCGGCGTACCCGCTGTTGAACCAGAAGTGGGGGAAGGACGCCCAGGACTCCGCGCCGCGGTCGAGGTAGACCTCGAGGTCCCCCTGCGGATAGCGCTGCTCGGACGCGCCGATGGTGAAGTAGCGGTCGGTCGAGGCGGCATCGGCGTGGACCACCTGGTCGAGGAGCGCGCGGACCGTCGACCCGTCCCCGGCCGCGGCCTCTGCGAGCACGGCGCCCAGCAGGCCCCAGTTCCGCTTGGCGTAGAGCAGCTGCGAGGTGACGATCCGGATGTCGTCGGCGGTGACCGGCCGCGGGTCGGCGGGGTGGGCGTCGACCGGTATGGGCCGGGCCTCGGCCGCGGCCAGCAGCTGGTCGTAGGCCAGGTGTGGATCGGCGCCGCCGAAGCCGGAGCAGGCGACCTGGTCGACCGCACACGCCTCGGTGAAGCGGGCGAGCGCCGTCTCGAACCCGGCGGTCTGCGTGGCGATCCCGCTGAGCGGGTCGTTGATGTACTCGTCGGCGTCCAGGGCGCCGTCGAGCACCATCGCCCGGTGGTCGTCGGGGAAGAGGCTGGCGTAGGTGGCGCCGAGGAAGGTCCCGTAGGAGTAGCCCAGGTACGTCAGCTGCTCGTCGCCGACGGCGGCGCGCAGGGCGTCCATGTCGCGGGCGACGTTGGCCGTCGAGAGGTGCTCGAGGATCTCGCCGTTGTTGGCCAGGCACGCGTCGACGTAGGTCTGCGCCTTGGCGACGTAGGCGTCGACGTCGATGTCCAGCGGGCTCGGTACCGGCGTCGAGTAGATGCTCTGGGTCTCGGGGTCGACCTGGCAGTCGATCGACGGCGCGCTCGGCGCGGCCCCGCGCGGGGCGAAGGCGACGATGTCGAAGCGTGCGTTGAGGTCGGCGAACCGGCCGGCGCCGGTCCGCTGCAGGGAGGTGACGAACTGGCCGCCGGGGCCGCCGGGGTTGACGAACAGGGACCCGATGCGGTTGGCCGGGTCGGTGGCCGGGACGCGCGCGACGGCGATCTGCACCCGCTCCCCGCCCGGCTCGTCGTGGTCCATGGGGAGGTCGGCGGTGGCGCACTCCACGCCGGCCGCGGTGGCCTCGGGCGTCGTCCCGCAGGGCGCCCACGCCAGCAGCGGCACCGGCGTGGTGGGCGGCTCTGCGGCCGGGCCCTGCGCCGACGCGCCGGGTACCTGGCCGGCCAGGAGCAGGGCGGTCAGCGTGCTGGCGACGACAGCAGCACGGCGACGGGTGCTCATGCGAACTCCTGACCCCACCCGGGAGCTCAGCGCAGCCACGCGGTGGGCCGGGGGCCGAGGACCAGCTGGGTGGCCGTGGCGGCTCCCACCGGCACCGGGGCGGGGGCGGTGAACGGGACGGTCTGCGAGCAGTCCGTCCCCGGGGCGGGCAGCGCGCCGGCGACCAGGTAGGCGTCGGTGCTGCTGTCGATGCAGGGGGACTTGCCGCCGTAGGCGGTGTGGCCGTCGCCCTCCATCGTGAGCAGCCGTGCGTTGCCCAGGTCCGCGACCAGGCTCACCGCATCCGCGTAGGGCGTCGCGGGGTCGTAGGTGGTGCCGATGACCAGGGGGGTCGGCGAGGAGGCCGGCACCTCGAACGGCCCGGCGAAGGCGTCCTCGTCGCGTGCCGGCCACAGCGCGTAGGGGATCTCGGCGTACCCGCTGGTGAACCAGAAGTGGGGGAAGGACGCCCAGGACTCCGCGCCGCGGTCGAGGTAGACCTCGAGGTCCCCCTGCGGATAGCGCTGCTCGGATGCGGTGATGGCGAAGAACTGGTCGCCCGAGGCGCCGTCGGTGTAGACCACCTGGTGGAGCAGGGCCCGCACGGGGGAGCCGTTCCCGGCCGCCGCCTCGGCCAGGGCGGCGCCGAGCTGGCCCCACAGCTCCCTGCCGTAGAGCAGGTTCAGCGTCAGGACGCGGATGTCGTCGGCGGTGACCGGGCGCGGGTCGGGCGGGTAGCCGTCGGCGGGGATGGGGGACTCCTCGGCCGCGGCGAGCAGTTGGTCGTAGGCCAGGTAGGGGTCGGTGCCACCGAAGCCGGAGCAGGCCACCTGGTCGACCGCACACGCCTCGGTGAAGCGGGCGAGGGCGGTCTCGAACGCCGCGGTCTGCACGGCCCTCGTGCTGAGCGGGTCGTTGACGTACTCGTCGGGGTCGACCGCGCCGTCGAGCACCATGGCCCGGTAGTTGCCGGGGAAGAGGCTGGCGTAGGTCGCACCGAGGAAGGTCCCGTAGGAGAACCCGAGGTAGGTGAGCTGCTCGTCACCCATCGCGGCGCGGAGGGCGTCCATGTCCCGCGCGACGTTCGCCGTCGAGAGGTGCTCGAGGATCTCGCCGTTGCTCGCCAGGCACGCGTCGACGTAGGTCTGCGCCTCGGCGACGTAGGCGTCGACGTCGATGTCCAGCGGCGTGGGCAGCTGCGGGGACTGCTGGTCCTGCACCTGCTGGTCGCTCTGGCACGCGACCGCCGGGGTGCTCTGCCCGACGCCTCGCGGGTCGAACCCGACGATGTCGAACCGCTGGTTCAGCGCGGCGAACACGCCCGGGCCGACGGCCTGGAGTACCTCGACCGCGGGGCCGCCGGGGCCGCCGAGGTTGACGAACAGCGACCCGATGCGGTTGGCCGGGTCGGTGGCCGGGACGCGCGCGACGGCGATCTGCACCCGCTCCCCGCCCGGCTCGTCGTAGTCCATGGGGAGGTCGGCGGTGGCGCACTCCACCCCGGCCGCGGTCGCCTCGGCCGTCGTCCCGCACCCGGCCCAGGCCAGCGGCGCGACCGGGCTCGCGGGGAGCTCGCCGGTGGGGCTCTCCGCTCCCGCGACCCCCGTCCCCGCTGCGAGGACCAGGACGGTCAGCGTGCTGACGGCAGCGGCACGACGGCGTGCGCTCACGGCGGCTCCCGAGGCTGGGGGCGGCCGGTGGGCGCCCGGGACCGCCATGCAACACCCGCGGGCGCGTGGGGGACAAGGCACCTGAACGGGACCAGTCCGTAACCGCCCGGCGCGTCGTCCGCGGCACACCGGGGAGCTCCCGCCCCGCGGTCGGTCAGGTTAGGCTTCCCTAACCCAGTTGCGACCCCGAGGGAGCCCCGTGACGTCGAGCCCCGCAGCGCCCGTCCTCCGCGCCGACGCCGCCGAGCGCGCCCGCACCGTCGGCGCCCGCAGCTCCGCCGTGCTGTGCGTGCGCGGGTTGGACGCCGGCCGCCCGCTGGCGCACGCCACGACCACCACGGGCACGACCCACGTGCTGGTGCCGACCGGCGGGGAGGTCGACGCCGCGCTCGCCGGCCACGACGACCTCACCGCCGTCCTGATGGTCAGCGACCGGGCGCCGGTGCCGCTGCGGGACCCGCTGCGCGCCCAGCTGTGGCTGTCCGGCTGGCTCACGCCCGTGCACCCGGCCGCCCGGCGCGCGGCGGTGCTCGCCTTCGCCGAGACCCGGCCGGTGGGGCCGCTGCTCGACGTGGGCCGGGGCGCCACGCTGCTGCGGCTGGACGTCGCCGAGGTCGTGCTGCGGGAGGGCGGGCGCTGCACCGAGGTCGGCCCGCAGGCCTACGCGCAGGCCCGTCCCGACCCGCTGGCCGCCGTCGAGGCGCCGGTGCTGCAGCACCTCGACCGCGACCACCCCGAGGTGCTCGACCTGCTGCGCAGCCGCATCCCGGCCGGCGACCTCGGGCCGCGGGACGTCGTCCGCCCGCTCGGGCTGGACCGCTTCGGGTTCCGGCTGCGCATCGAGCGCCCGGCCGGCGCCCGCGACCTGCGGGTGCCGTTCCCGCGGCCGCTGACCTGCCCGGGCCAGCTGCAGGCCGCCACCCGCCAGCTCATCTGCGCCGCCCGGGCCAGGTAGGACCGGCGCGGCCCCGTCCCGGGTCGCACCATCAGCCTGCGACAGCGGGGAGGACGAGGTCCTTCAGTGCGCGTTCTCCGCCAGCAGCCGGGCCAGCCGGGTGCGCCGCGGCCGGACGTCGACCTGGCCCACCGCGCGGGCCAGCGCAGCCCCGGAGGCGTGCACCACCGACAGGTGCCGCTGGGCGCGGGTCAGCGCGGTGTAGACCAGCGGCCGCGACAGCATGCCGCCGGCCTCCGGCGGCAGGACGACGACCACGCCGGGCCACTCCGAGCCCTGCGCGCGGTGCACCGTGATCGCCCAGCCGTGCCGCAGGTCGCTCATCGCCGACCCGGTCACCGTCACCGGCCCGGAGGCGAAGTCCACGTCGAGCGTGCCGTCGCCGGTGCCGGTGACCACCCCGACCTCGCCGTTGGCGAACCCGATCGGCTCCAGGTCGAGGTGGTTGGCGGTGGCCACCACCCGGTCGCCGACGTCGAAGCCCCACACCGTGCCCTCGCCCGGGTTCAGCCTCGCCTTGAGCGCCTTGTTGAGCTCGATCGTCCCGGCCGGGCCGCGGTGCACCGGCGTGACCACCTGCACGGTCGCCGGGTCGATCCCCAGCGCCCGCGGGATCGAGTCGGTGACCAGCTGCACGACCCGCTTGGCGGCCTCCGCGCTGCCCGACGCCGGGACGACGACCACCTCGCGGTCGGGGGAGTCCACCGGCGGCAGCTGACCGGCCCGGACGGCGTTGGCCAGGCGGGCGATCGCCCCGCCCTCGGCCTGCCGGTAGAGGGTGGTCAGCTCGGTGACCGGCACGACCCCGGAGTCGATGAGGTCGCCCAGCACGTGCCCCGGGCCGATCGAGGGCAGCTGCGCCGGGTCGCCGACGAGCAGCAGGTGGGTGCCGTCCGGGCAGGCCTCCAGCAGGGCGGCGGTGAGCTCGACGTCGAGCATCGAGGCCTCGTCCACCACGACGACGTCGGCGTCGAGGGGCCACTCCTCGTTGCGGGCGAACCCGCCGGAGGTGCCCTGCGCGCCCAGCAGCCGGTGCACGGTGACCGCCGGGTGGTCGGTGAGCTCCTCGAGGCGCTTGGCCGCCCGGCCGGTGGGCGCGGCGAGCGCGACCTCGGTGCCCTTGGACCGCAGCAGCGCCACCACGGCGGCGACCGTGCGGCTCTTGCCGGTGCCCGGGCCGCCGGTCAGCAGCGAGACGCCGGCGCCGAGGACCTGCGCCACGGCCTGCTTCTGCGCGTCGTCCAGCCCCTTGGCCACCGAGCGGACGGCGGCGGGGTCGGCGATCCGCTCGGCGGTGGCGGCCAGCCGGGCGACGTTCTCCGCGACCGCCTCCTCGGCCATCCCGTAGCGGGCCAGCGAGAGCATGCGCAGCGCCGGGTCGGGCTCGGGCAGCTCGTCGAGATCCGCGTCCTCGTCGTGCTCCGGCTCCGGGGGCTCGTGCTCGAGGACCTCGCCGGACTCGACCGCGGCGATGATCGCCGCGGCCGGGTCGGCGACGCCCTCGGCGCGCAGCGCGGCGACCACCAGGTCGGCGGGGAGCACGGTGTGCCCGTCGCGGGTCGCCGTCCGCAGGGTCTGGGCGACGATCGCGCGGCCGCGCCGGGAGTCCTGCCGGTCGGCCCCGGGGAGGACGGCGATGGCCAGCCTGTCGGCGTCGCCCAGGGTGACCCCGGTCAGGCCGAGCAACGCCCACGGGTCGTCGCGCAGCCGGCGGGCGGCGTCGTTGCCCAGGGCGTCGGCTGCGCTCGAGGCGAGCTTGGCGTCCAGGCCCGCGCCGACCAGCAGCGCCACGACCTCGTAGGTCGGCTGCGCGGACAGGAAGCCCGAGAACAACCGCTCGGCCCGCTGCCGGCCCACGCGGGGGAGCGTGAGCAGCCGGTCGGCGGTGACGTCGTCCGGGGAGGTGATCCCGGCGGCCGGCAGCTCGGCGGCCGCCCGCTTGCCCAGGCCCGGCCACAGGCCCGCGGCGCAGAAGGCGGCGAAGACCGGGTCGGTCGCGGTGCTGGTCACCGGTCGTACCGCCGCTCGGGGTAGCCGAAGTAGGGCGCCGAGACGTCCTCGAGCGCGGTGCGGATCGCCGCGGGCAGCCGCACCGCCTCGGCGTCCAGCGAGGACTGCAGCTGCGCGGCGGTGCGCGCGCCCACCACCGGTGCGGTGACCCCGGGGCGGTCGCGCACCCAGGCCAGCGCCACCGCCAGCGGCGTGGTGCCCAGCCCCTCGGCGGCGGTGACCACGGCCTCCACGATCCGGTCGGCCGTCGCCGAGCGCAGGCCGTCGATGAAGCCCTGCCACTGCGGCGAGGCGCCCCGCGACCCGTCCGGCGCGCCCTGCCGGTACTTGCCGGTGAGCAGGCCGCGACCCAGCGGCGACCAGGCCAGCACCCCGAGACCCAGCGCCTCGGCCGCGGGCACCACCTCGCGCTCGACGCCGCGCTGCAGCAGCGAGTACTCCACCTGGGTGCTCACCAGAGGCACGCGGCCGGGCCAGGCCCGCTGCCAGGTGACCGCCTGCGCGGTCTGCCAGCCGGTGAAGTTGCTGATGCCGACGTAGCGCACCCGGCCCGAGGAGACGGCGGTGTCGCAGGCGGCGAGGGTCTCCTCCAGCGGGGTGGTCTCGTCCCAGGTGTGCAGCTGCCACAGGTCGACGTGGTCGGTGCCCAGGCGCGCCAGCGAGGCGTCGAGGGCGGCGAGCAGGTGGCCGCGGGACGCGCCGCGGCCCATCGGCCCCGGCGCGGTGCGCCCGACGGCCTTGGTGGCGACCAGCACGTCGGAACGGGGGACGACGTCGGCCAGCAGCCGGCCCAGGAGGCGCTCGCTCTCCCCGTCGCAGTAGATGTCGGCGGTGTCGACCAGCGTGCCGCCGGCGTCGACGAAGGCCGTCAGCTGCATCGCGGCCTCGTCCTCGTCGGTGTCCCGGCCCCAGGTCATGGTGCCCAGTGCCAGGCGCGAGACGACCAGGCCGCTGCGCCCGAGTGCGCGTTGCTCCACGGGGGGCCAACCTACCGGCGGGTCCGGACGGGTCCCGGGGACCGCGGTCCCTGCGTGCCGCGCGGGGCGCGGACCGGGCGCGGCCTAGGGTGGCCTCCCGTGCTCCTGCTGACCAGCCCGCCCCGGCGCCCTTCCCCGCCCAGCCTCCCGACCGCTCGCGGCCGACGGGGGTACCTCGGGCGATGAGCTGGATCGAGGCCGTCGTCCTGGGGCTGGTGCAGGGTCTGACGGAGTTCCTGCCCATCTCCTCCAGCGCGCACCTGCGGGTGGTGGGGGAGGCCTTCGGCTGGGGTGACCCGGGCGCGGCCTTCACCGCCATCACCCAGATCGGCACCGAGGCCGCGGTGCTGCTCTACTTCCGCCGCGACATCGGCCGGATCATCAGCGCCTGGGTCCGCTCGCTGGGCGACCGCAGGATGCGCAGCGACCCCGACGCCCGGATGGGCTGGCTGATCATCGTGGGCACGCTGCCGATCGGGATCCTGGGCCTGCTGTTCCAGGACCGCATCGAGACGACCTTCCGCGACCTGCGCATCGTCGCGATCGCCCTGGTCGCCTTCTCGCTGGTCCTCTACTGGGCCGACCGGGTGGGCCGCAAGAAGCGCGAGCTGGACCAGCTGACCGTCGGGCACGGCATCGCCTTCGGGTTCGCCCAGGCCATGGCGCTGGTGCCCGGCGTCTCCCGCTCGGGCGGCACGATCACCATGGGCCTGTTCCTCGGCTACTCACGGGCCGCCGCGGCGCGGTACTCGTTCCTGCTCGCCGTCCCCGCCGTCCTGGCCTCGGGCTTCTTCCAGGTGTACGAGGCGCTCACCGGCGGCGTCGCCGGGGAGGCGGTCTCCTGGGGCCCGACGATCGTGGCCACGGTGCTGGCCTTCGGCGTCGGCCTGGCCGTCATCGCCTGGCTGCTGCGCTACCTCGACCGCGGCAGCTTCACGCCGTTCGTCGTCTACCGGGTGCTGCTCGGCCTGCTGATCCTCGGCCTCGTCGGCGCGGGGGTGCTCGCGCCGCAGTGACGCGGGGGAGCGGCTCCCCGTGCCCCGCCGCTCGCCCGCCTCGCTGAGTTGATCATGGGGTCGGTGCACGCGGACGCGCCCGACGCGGCGTGCCCCCCGGCAACACCCCCATGATCAACACGAGGACGGCGTGCTGCGGGCGACGTGGTCGCCGACGGCCGCGGCGATCTCCCCGGCGTCGAGGACGGGCATCGTGCTACGCAGGCTCAGGGCGGGACCCGGGCCGGCCCTCCCGCAGGGCCCCGCCGCGAGCCTGCGAGCGGTGGGGGAGCAGGAGGGTCCTTTCTCTAGGCTCGGGCGTCGTGACCACCGTGATCCTGCTGCGGCACGGCCGCACGACGGCCAACGCCGGCGGCGTGCTCGCCGGCTGGACCCCGGGTGTGCAGCTCGACGAGACCGGCGAGCAGCAGGTGAGGGCGGTGGGGGAGCGGCTGGCGCCGGTGCCCCTGGCCGCCGTCGTCAGCAGCCCGCTGGAGCGCTGCCGGCAGACCGCCGGCGCCGTCCTCCCCGGGCGCGCCCTGGAGGTGGCCCTCGACGACCGGCTCGGCGAGGCCCGCTACGGCGACTGGACCGGCCGCCCGCTCAAGGAGCTGGTCAAGGAGCCGCTGTGGAAGGTCGTGCAGCAGCACCCGTCGGCCGCGGTCTTCCCCGGCCCGGAGGGGGAGGGCCTGGCGCAGACGCAGGCCCGCGCGGTGGCCGCCGTCCGCGAGTGGAACGCCCGGCTCGGGCCGGACGCGGTCTGGCTGGCCTGCAGCCACGGCGACGTCATCAAGGCCGTGCTCGCCGACGCGCTGGGGCTGCACCTCGACCAGTTCCAGCGGATCGTCGTCGACCCGGCGTCCATCTCGGTGGTCACCTACACCGACACCCGCCCGTTCGTGGTACGCGTGAACGACACCGGCGGGGACGTCGCCGCGCTGATCCCGCCCAGGAAGAAGGGACGGCGCCGCCGCAGGGCCGACTCCGACGCCGTCGTCGGGGGCGGCGCGGGCGCGACCGTCTGACCTCGCCGCCTGGCTCGCCCACCGCGCCCGCCCGCGTAACCTGATGCCGTGCCTCGCCAGCTGTTCCTCTTCGACCGCCCGTCCCGGTTCGTCGCCGGCACGGTGGGCCAGCCCGGCGACCGCACCTTCTACCTCCAGGCCGCCGACGCCTCGGGCCGCGTGGTCAGCGTGGCGCTGGAGAAGGCGCAGGTGCAGGTGCTCGCCGACCGGATGAACGAGCTGCTCGACGAGGTCGCCACCCGTCCGGGCACCGTCGTCCCGCCGGACGCCGAGGTCGACGACCTCGAGCCGCTCACCGCCCCGGTCGACGAGGAGTTCCGGGTCGCGGCCATGGGCCTGGCGTGGGACGGCGAGTCGCAGGCCGTCGTCGTCGAGGCCGTGGCCGCCGGCGACGAGCCGGTCGAGGAGGACGTCATCCTCTCCGACAGCGAGGAGGGCCCCGACGCGCTGCGGGTGACCATCACCCCGGCCGCCGCCCGCGCCTTCGTCGTCCGGGCCCGCCGGGTCGTGGCCGCCGGCCGCCCCGCCTGCCCGCTGTGCTCGCTCCCGCTGGACCCCGCCGGGCACGTGTGCCCGCGGCAGAACGGCTACCGCCGCTGAGCGCGACCCGGCCGCCCCGATGACCGAGCGCCCCGCCGACCCCGCCGCGGCTCTGCGCGCCCCGGCCGACGACGCCGAGGCCCGCGCCCTGCTGCTCACCGGCGAGATCGACCTCGAGGGCCGGATGCTCGACGCCAGCAACGTCACGCTGGTCGGCTACGTCCGCACCGGCGAGCTCGAGGCCGAGTGCGTCTACAAGCCGGTCGCCGGTGAGCGGCCGCTGTGGGACTTCCCCGACGGCACCCTCGCCGGGCGCGAGGTGTCCGCGGCCCTGGTCAGCGAGGCGACCGGCTGGCGGGTCGTGCCGCCGACCGTGCTGCGCGACGGTCCGTTCGGCCCCGGCATGGTGCAGCTGTGGGTGGACGGCGACCCCGACGTCGACCTCGCCGCCTTCGTCCGCTCCGACGACCCCGGGCTGCGGCGCATGGCGGTCTTCGACGCCGTCGTCAACAACGCCGACCGCAAGGGCGGGCACATCATCCCGACCTCCGACGGGCACGTGTACGGCGTCGACCACGGCATCTGCTTCTCCGTCGACCCCAAGCTGCGCACCCTGCTGTGGCGCTGGGCCGGGCAGCCGCTGCCGGCGGAGGCGGTCGAGGCGCTGGAGAAGCTCACCGGCGACCTGATGGGCGACCTCGGTGACCAGCTGCACGAGCACCTGACCCGGCGCGAGGTGCGGCGCACCCAGCAGCGGGTCGCCGAGCTGCTGCGCACCGGCCGGCACCCCCAGCCCAGCGGCGACTGGCCCGCGCTGCCCTGGCCGCCGTTCTGAGTCCGGGCCCTCCCCGCGTCGGGTGCGACGGATCCGTGGTGATCGGCGCCTGATCGCCAGGACGCCGTCGCACTCCCTGCGGCACCATCTCCGCGTGCCGCACCGCAGCCGACTGGCCGTCCTCATGCTCGACCTGCCGCCCGAGCTGCACGACGCCGGGCGGGCCTTCTGGTCCGCCGCCACGGGTCACGACGTGTCCCCGGACCCCTCGGACGAGAACTGGTCGTCGCTGGGCTCGTTCGCCGGCGGCTTCCACCTCGAGGTGCAGCGCACGGGGACCGGGACGCCGCCCCGCTGGCACGTCGACGTCGAGACCGACGACGTCGAGGCGGAGGTGGCCCGGCTGGAGGCCCTGGGGGCGCGGCGGATCGCGGACATGGGCGGCTTCTGGCAGATGAAGGACCCCGCCGGGATGGTCTTCGACGTCGTCGGCGTCCAGACCGGGGAGGACTTCGAGCAGAATGCCACGACCTGGCCCTGAGCCCGGCCCCCTGCAGGGTCCCGCCGCGAGCCTGCGAGCGGTGGGGGGCAGGGGGGCCTTCACTCCAGGCGCACCAGGTCGATCATCGCGGCGGCCTGCAGCCCGTCGCCGTCCACCGTGAGCACCTCCAGCGGCACCCGCCGCCAGACGGCGAGCAGCAGGTCGCCCGCGGTGCCGGTGAGCCGGGCGACCGGCACCGGCCGGGAGCCGGGGAACAGCACCCGCTCGACGCCGACGTCGACGGCGTGCAGGACGACGGGGTGCGCGTCCGCCGGCGGGCCCTGCGGCAGCGCGCCGGGGACCATCACCTCCAGCCACTCGTCGAGGCCGTCCAGGCCGACGTCGGCACGGATCGGGTGCACGTCGCCGAGCACCTGCTCGACGTCGGCGGTGTGCACGACCGCCTCCATCACCTGCCGGCGCAGCACGAAGCCGACGTCCTGCCGGGGCGCCCAGGTCCACACCCGCTCGGCCGGGTCGGCGCCGTCGAGCACCGTCTCCAGCTCGGCGGACTGGGCGAGGCCGAAGCCGAGCAGCTCGTCGTCCGGGCGCCGGACCGGCGGGGTGTAGGTCCCGGGGTCGGTGGCGCGGGTGCGCACCACCCACGCCCAGAAGTGCTGCACCTCGGCCAGGTGCCAGACCAGGTCGGCCAGCGCCCACCCGGGGCAGCCGGGCACCGGTGCCTGCCACCCCCGGGCCAGCACCGCCTCCGCGGCGGCGTCGGCGAAGCGGGCGTCCGTCTTCTGCAGGACCGGCAGGTACTCGTCGGGTTCCATCGCGCCCCTCTCCCCGCGGGCGGCGCCGCGGTCCTCCGACAGGATGAGGGCCGATCGGGCCCGTGGATAGCCGCCTCTAGGCTCGGTACGTGCTCGCCTGGCCCGCCCCGCTCCTCCCGACCCTCCCGGGCACCGGTCCGGTCCTCAAGCTGCACGACACCGCGCGCGGGGAGGTGGTCGCCACCTCACCGGCCACGACGGCGCGGATGTACGTCTGCGGCATCACCCCGTACGACGCCACGCACCTCGGTCACGCCGCCACCTACCTGGCCTTCGACCTGGTCAACCGGGTGTGGCGGGACGCCGGCCACGCCGTGCACTACGTGCAGAACGTCACCGACATCGACGACCCGCTGCTCGAGCGGGCGGAGCGGGACGGCGAGGACTGGGTCGTGCTCGGCATGCGCGAGACCGCGCTGTTCCGGGAGGACATGACCGCGCTGCGCGTGCTGCCGCCCGACGACTACGTCGGCGCGGTCGAGTCGGTGCCGCGGATCGTCGCCCACGTGGAGACGCTGCTCGACGAGGACCTGGCCTACGTGCTCGACGACGGCACCGGCGACGTCTACCACGACGTCGCGCAGGCGCCCGGCTTCGGCAGCGAGTCCGGCTACGACGAGGCGACCATGCTGCGGTACTCCGCCGAGCGCGGCGGCGACCCCGACCGCCCCGGCAAGCGCAACCGGCTGGACCCGATGCTGTGGCGCGGTGAGCGGCCGGGGGAGCCCTCCTGGCCCGGCCCCCGCGGCATCGCCGGGCGCCCCGGCTGGCACATCGAGTGCGCCACGATCGCGCTGGAGACGATCGGGATGGGCTTCGACGTCCAGGGCGGCGGCAGCGACCTGGTCTTCCCGCACCACGAGTTCTCCGCGGTCCACGCCGAGGCGCTCACCGCCACCAAGCCGTTCGCCCGCACGTACGTGCACGCGGCGATGATCGGCCTGGACGGCGAGAAGATGAGCAAGAGCCGGGGCAACCTGGTCTTCGTCTCCAAGCTGCGCGGGGAGGGCGTCGACCCGATGGCCATCCGCCTGGCGCTGCTGGCCGGGCACTACCGCACCGACCGCGCCTGGACGCCGGACCTGCTGGCCACCGCCGAGCAGCGGCTGGACACCTGGCGGCGCGCCGTGGCCCGCGACGCCGGCGCCCCGGCCGCCCCGGTGCTGCACGGGCTGCGCGAGCGGCTCGCCGACGACCTCGACAGCCCCGGCGCCATCGCACTGGTCGACGACTGGGCGGCGCGGACGCTGGCCACCGGGCCGGACGACGACCCCGACGACGGCGCCCCGCGGGTCGTCGCCGACGCGGTCGACGCGCTGCTCGGCATCGCCCTGGACCCCGCGACGGACCGCCCCGCGCCCCGGTCGCGCTGATGGGCGGGGGGTGCTTCCGCCTGGTCGACCGGGCGGCCCGGGAGCGCGAGGAGGAGGCCCTGGCGCCGGCGGCCACGCGCTCGACGGCCACCCGCGGCCGCGCCGTCCCCGAGCCGGAGGACCCCCTGCGGACCGCCTTCGAGCGCGACCGCGACCGGATCCTGCACGCCAAGGCCTTCCGCCGGCTCAAGCACAAGACGCAGGTGTTCCTCAACCCCGACGGCGACCACTTCGTCACCCGGCTGACCCACACGCTGCAGGTCACCCAGGTCGCCCGCTCGCTGGCGCGCGCGCTGGGCCTCAACGAGGCCCTCGCCGAGGCCATCGCGCTCGGCCACGACCTGGGCCACTCGCCGTTCGGCCACATCGGCGAGGACGCGCTGGAGCCCTACGTCCCCGGCGGCTGGCACCACGCCGCCCAGGGCGTGCGGATCGTCGAGGTGCTCGAGCACCTGAACCTCACCTGGGAGGTCCGCGACGGCATCCGGGCGCACAGCTGGAAGATCACGCCGCCGCCGACCACCCGCGAGGCGGAGTGCGTGCGCTACGCCGACCGCATCGGCTACCTGTCCCACGACGCGCTGGACGCCGTCCGCGCCGGGGTGCTGCAGGTCGGCGACCTCCCGGCCCGGGCGCGCGCCGTCTTCGGCGACCCGGGCAGCCGGATGGTCGGCGCGATGATCGACGCCGTCGTCGCGGGGTCGCTCGCCGACGGGGGAGCGGTGGTCATGGCGCCCGAGCCGCTGGAGGCCATGCACGAGCTGCGGGCCTTCATGTTCGAGCGGGTGTACGCCTCGGAGACCGCGGCGGGGCAGAAGCAGCTGGCCATCGACGTCACCCGCCGGCTCGTCGACCACCACCTGGCCCACCCCGAGCTCATCCCGGCGACCTACCGCGACACGTCGGCCGACCCGGTCACCCAGGTCGTCGACTACGTGTCCGGGATGACCGACCGGTACGCCTTGTCCACGCACGACCGGCTCTTCGACGCCGACGCGACGAGCCGGATGCGCCCGCTGCTGCGTTGACCGCGGTCCTCCGGACCGCACGGCGGCCGGACCACCTGCCGACGTCGACCGTTATCCCCATCTCGGCCGCGAGACCGACGAACTCGTGGCGATCCGGCGCTGACGACCACGAGACCGTCGGTCCCGTCGACGGGGGAGCGGCTGCTCCCGGGTCCCGCCGCGAGCGGTGGGCACAGGGGGTCCGTGCTCAGTTGGGCGAGGAGCCCCGCCGGCGCAGGTAGCGCTCGAACTCGCGGGCGATCTGGTCGCCGTTGGCCTGGGAGAGGTCGTCCTCGGTGGCCCGCTCCTCGAGCGAGCGCACGTACTCGACCACCTCGGCGTCCTCGTTCGCCATCTCGTCGACGGTCTTGACCCACTCGTCCGCCTGCTGCGGCAGGGCGCCCAGCGGCACGCTCAGCTCGAGGACCTCCTCCACCCGCCGCAGCAGCGCGACCGTCGCCCGGGGGGACGGCGGCTGCGAGACGTAGTGCGGGACGGCGGCCCAGAAGCTGATCGCCGGCAGCCCGGCCTGCACGCAGGCGTCCTGGAAGACGCCGAGGATGCCGGTGGGCCCCTCGTAGCGGGAGGTCTCCAGACCCCACCTCTCGGCCGACTCCGCGTCGTAGGCCGAGCCGGTGACCGGGGTCGGCCGGGTGTGCGGGGTGTCGGAGAGCAGGGCGCCGAGGCCGACCACGGTGCGCGCGTCGAGTTCCTGGCACAGCTCGATCAGCTCCTCGCAGAAGCTGCGCCAGCGCATGTTGGGCTCGATGCCGCGGATCAGGACGACGTCCCGGCCGGAGTCCGGCGGGCGGGCCACCGAGATGCGCGTGGTGGGCCACTCGATCCGGCGGCTGATCCCGCCGATGAGCGAGACGGTGGGCCGGTTGACCTGGAAGTCGTAGTAGTCCTCGGGGTCGAGCGCGGCGAGCGGGGTGGCATCCCAGATGAGCTCGAGGTGCTCCAGCGCCCCGGTGGCGGCGTCCCCGGCGTCGTTCCAGCCCTCGAAGGCGACGACCACCACCGGGTCGTTCAGCCGGGGCAGGTCCTCAGGGGTGGACTTCGGGTCGATCACCCCTGCGAGCCTACGTCGATCGTGCTCCCCGGCCGCGGTGCTCGGCCGTGCGGCGGGGCCGGCCGTCCCCCGCGCGGGCGACCGGCCCACCCCGACGGGCGGCTACCCTGGCTCGGTGCAGTCCCGCAACGTGTCGCCCGACCTCCGCCCGGACGCGACCGCGGAGCTCACGGCCGTGCTCGGGCAGCGCATCCTCGTGCTCGACGGCGCCATGGGGACGGCGATCCAGCGCGACCGGCCCGACGAGGCCGGCTACCGCGGCGAGCGCTTCGCCGACTGGCCCACCGACGTCCAGGGCAACAACGACCTGCTGGTGCTCACGCAGCCCGAGCTGGTCGCGGGCATCCACCGCGAGTACCTCGAGGCCGGCGCGGACGTCATCGAGACCAACACGTTCAACGCCACGGCGATCTCGCTGCGCGACTACGCCATGTCCGACCTGGCGTACGAGATCAACGTGGCGGCCGCGCGGCTGGCCCGCCGCGAGGCCGACGCGATGACCGCGCGCACGCCGGACAGGCGGCGCTACGTCGCCGGGGCGCTCGGCCCGACCAGCCGGACGGCGTCCATCTCCCCGGACGTCAACGACCCGGGCGCCCGCAACGTCACCTTCGACGAGCTCGCCCTCGCCTACCTGGAGCAGGCCGACGGCCTGGTCGACGGCGGGGTCGACGTCCTGCTGATCGAGACGGTCTTCGACACGCTCAACGCCAAGGCGGCGATCTTCGCGCTGGAGACGCTGTTCGAGCAGCGCGGCCGGCGCTGGCCGGTGGTGGTGTCGGGCACCATCACCGACGCGTCGGGCCGCACGCTCTCGGGCCAGGTCACCGAGGCGTTCTGGCACTCGATCCGGCACGTCCGCCCGCTGCTGGTCGGCCTCAACTGCGCCCTGGGTGCCGCGGAGATGCGGCCCTACCTGGCCGAGCTCTCGCGGGTCGCCGACACGTACGTCTCCTGCTACCCGAACGCCGGCCTGCCCAACGCCTTCGGCGAGTACGACGAGTCGCCGGAGGAGACCGCGGCCGTCCTCGCCGAGTTCGCCGACGCCGGCTTCGTGAACATGGTCGGCGGCTGCTGCGGGACCACTCCCGCGCACGTCGCCGCGATCGCCGCCGCCGTCGAGGGCCGTGCCCCGCGGACGCCGCCGCAGGTACGCCCGGCGCTGCGGCTGTCCGGGCTCGAGCCGCTGACCGTCGACGAGGACTCGTTGTTCGTCAACGTCGGCGAGCGCACGAACATCACCGGCTCGGCCCGCTTCCGCAACCTCATCCGCGCCAACGACTACGCCACCGCGCTGGCCGTCGCCCGCCAGCAGGTGGAGGCCGGTGCGCAGGTCATCGACGTCAACATGGACGAGGGGATGATCGACGGCGTCGAGGCGATGGACCGCTTCCTCAAACTCGTCGCCGCCGAGCCCGACATCTGCCGCGTCCCGGTGATGGTGGACTCCTCCAAGTGGGAGGTCATCGAGGCCGGCCTCAAGTGCGTGCAGGGCAAGTCGATCGTCAACTCCATCTCCCTCAAGGCGGGGGAGGAGGAGTTCGTCCGGCACGCGCGGCTGTGCCGCAAGCACGGCGCCGCCGTCGTCGTCATGGCCTTCGACGAGCAGGGCCAGGCCGACTCGCTGCAGCGGCGGCAGGAGATCTGCCGGCGGGCCTACGACATCCTCGTCGAGCAGGTCGGCTTCCCGGCCGAGGACGTCATCGTCGACCCCAACGTCTTCGCCGTCGCCACCGGCATCGAGGAGCACGCCCGCTACGGGCTGGACTTCATCGAGGCCACCCGCTGGATCAAGCAGAACCTGCCCGGCGCGCTGGTCTCCGGCGGCGTCTCGAACGTCTCGTTCTCCTTCCGCGGCAACAACCGCGTGCGCGAGGCCATCCACGCGGTGTTCCTGTTCCACGCCATCGCCGCCGGCATGGACATGGGCATCGTCAACGCCGGGGCCCTCGAGGTCTACGACGAGGTGCCCGAGCGGCTGCGCGAGCGGATCGAGGACGTGGTCCTGGCCCGCCGCCCCGACGCCACCGAGCGGCTGCTGGAGATCGCCTCCGAGTACGCCGGGGACGGCGCCGCGAAGGAGGCGGCCGGCGAGGAGTGGCGCGCGCTGCCGGTCGAGGAGCGCATCACCCACGCCCTGGTGAAGGGCCTCGACGGGTTCGTCGAGGCCGACACCGAGGAGCTGCGGGCGCAGATCGCCGCGCGCGGCGGCCGGCCGATCGAGGTCATCGAGGGCCCGCTGATGGGCGGCATGAACGTCGTCGGCGACCTGTTCGGCGCCGGCAAGATGTTCCTCCCGCAGGTGGTGAAGTCCGCCCGCGTGATGAAGAAGGCCGTCGCCTACCTGGTGCCCTTCATCGAGGCGGAGAAGCAGCCCGGCGACGCCGAGCGCAGCAACGGCAAGGTCGTCATGGCCACCGTGAAGGGCGACGTCCACGACATCGGCAAGAACATCGTCGGCGTCGTCCTGCAGTGCAACAACTACGACGTCGTCGACCTCGGCGTCATGGTGCCGGCGCAGCAGGTCCTCGACACCGCCAAGCAGGAGGGCGCCGACGTCATCGGCCTGTCCGGGCTGATCACGCCGTCGCTGGACGAGATGAGCAACCTGGCCGCCGAGATGGAGCGGCAGGGCTTCGACATCCCGCTGCTCATCGGCGGGGCGACGACGTCGCGCGCGCACACCGCGGTCAAGGTGGCCCCGCGCTACCACGGGCCGGTCATCTGGGTGAAGGACGCCTCCCGGTCGGTGCCGGTCGTGGCCGCGCTGCTGTCCAACGAGCAGCGGCCCAAGCTGCTGGCCGACGTCGAGACCGAGTACGCCGGCCTGCGCGAGCGGCACGCCGCCCGTCAGGACACCCGCGCGCTGCTGCCGCTGGAGGCCGCCCGCGCCGCCGCGCCGGCGCTCGACTGGTCCTCCTACGCCCCGCCGCGGCCGCGGATGCTGCTGCAGCAGGCCCGTGACCTCTGCTCGGGTGCGGCCTGCGACCACCGGCACGGAGCGACGCAGTTCACCCGCGTCTTCGACGACTACCCGCTCGAGGAGCTGCGCGCCTACATCGACTGGCAGCCGTTCTTCAACGCCTGGGAGATGCGCGGCCGGTTCCCCGACATCCTGCACAACCCGGCGACCGGCGAGGCCGCGCGGCGGCTGTACGAGGACGCCCAGCAGATGCTCGACCGGATCGTCGGGGAGCGCTGGCTGCGGGCCCGGGGCGTGTTCGGCCTGTTCCCGGCCAACCGGGTGGACGGCGAGGACATCGAGGTCTACACCGACGAGTCGCGCACCGCCGTCCGGACGACGCTGCACCAGCTGCGCCAGCAGACCGAGGGCCGCGACGGCTCGCCGCGTACGTCCCTGGCCGACTTCGTCGCGCCCAAGGAGACCGGGCTGCGCGACCACGTCGGGGCGTTCGCCGTCACCGCAGGCATCGGCGCGGCCGAGCGGGTCGAGGCGTTCAAGGCCGCGAACGACGACTACAGCGCGATCATGCTCGAGGCGCTGGCCGACCGCCTGGCCGAGGCGTTCGCCGAGCGGCTGCACGAGCGCGTGCGCCGGGAGTTCTGGGGCTACGCCGCCGACGAGCACCTCGACAACGACGCGCTGATCGCCGAGCAGTACCGCGGCATCCGCCCGGCGCCGGGCTACCCGGCCTGCCCGGAGCACACCGAGAAGCGCACCATCTGGGAGCTGCTCGACGTCGAGGCGACCACCGGCATCACGCTCACCGAGAGCATGGCCATGTGGCCCGGCGCCGCCGTCAGCGGCCTCTACTTCGCCCACCCGCAGTCGCGCTACTTCGTCCTGGGGCGGCTCGGCCGCGACCAGGTCGAGGACTACGCGCGGCGCAAGGGCTGGACGCTGGCCGAGGCCGAGCGTTGGCTCTCACCGAACCTGGGGTACCGCACCGACGATGAATGAGCACACCGGTCTGCGGGCGCTGCTGTTCGACATGGACGGCACGCTCGTGGAGACCGAGCAGCACTGGGGTGCGGCGATGTTCGCCCTCGCCCGCCGGCTGGGCGGGGAGATGTCGGCGGAGGCGCGCGAGCGGACCGTCGGCACGAGCATGGCGACGGCGCTGGGGATCCTGTACGCCGACGTCGGGGTGACCCGCACCGAGGCCGAGGCCCGCGCCGACGCCCGCTGGATCGAGGACACCGTCGCCGAGCTGCTGACCGGCCCGCTCACCTGGCGGCCCGGGGCCCGCGAGCTGCTGCTGGAGGCCCGGCACGCCGCGCTGCCGACGGCGCTGGTGACCACCACGCCGCGGCGGCTGGCCGACGTGGTGCTCGCGAAGGTGGACCGTGACCTCGACGGGCTGCCCGCCTTCGACGTCACCGTCTGCGGCGACGAGGTGCCCGCCCGCAAACCCGACCCGGCGCCCTACCGCCAGGCGATGGGCGCCCTGGAGGTGGCCGCTGCCGGGTGCGTGGCCGTGGAGGACTCGCTGTCCGGGGCCACCGCGGGGCTCGCCGCGGGGGCCGCCGTGCTGGGCGTGCCGTCGCTGCAGCCGCTGCCGGAGCTGCCGGGGCTGGTGCTGCGCGACACCCTCGCCGGGGTGCGGCTGGCCGACCTGACCGAGGTGCTGGCCGTCCGCGACGCCGTGGACGCCCGCGCCTAGAGCGGCACCTCACGGCCGCGGGCGACGACGACGCGGGGCCGCCGCAGGGCGGTCACGTCGGCCCGGACGTCGCCGTCGGTCACCAGCAGGTCGGCGTCGTACCCGGCCGCCAGCCGCCCCGTGCGGCCGCCCAGCCCGCAGGCGCGGGCCGCCCGGGCCGTCGCCGCGGTCAGCGCGTCCTCCAGCGGCACCCCGCAGGGGCCCACCAGGTCGGCCACCGCGTACGCCACCTGGCCGTGCCGCTTGGTGGGGCCGATCCCGGCGTCGGTGCCGGCGAGCAGGCTGACGCCGGACCGGTGCAGGGCCGCCACGTGCAGCAGGTGCTGCTCGATCGTCACGCCGACCGCGGCCATCCGCGCCTGCACGTGCGGCGGCGGGTCGACGCCCGGCAGGGAGCCCACGGTCGGGCAGACCAGCGGGCCGGCCGCGAGCGCGGCGGCCAGCTCGAGAGGCAGGGAGGGGCCGGAGCCGGTCAGGCAGCTGCAGTGCTCGATGCCGTCGACGCCGGCCGCGACGCTGCGTTCGACCGCCGGCAGGCCGTGCGCGTGCGCGGTCACCGGCAGGCCGAGCCGATGCGCCTCGTCGACCAGCGCCTGCAGCTCCTCGAGGGTGAACTGGCACGCGGTGAGATCGGTGCCGGGGGTGAGCACCCCCCCGCTGGCCATGACCTTGACCACGCCGGCGCCCCGCTCGGCCCGCTCCCGCACCGCCCGGCGCAGCGCCTCGACGCCGGACGTCTCCCCGCCCATCGACCAGCAGTGCCCGCCGGGTGAGGTGATCGGCGGCCCGGCGGCGACGACGGTCGGCCGCACGCCGTCGCGCCCGGCGCGCTCGAGAACGGCCCAGCGGTGGTCGCCGAGGTCGCGGACGGCGGTGACGCCCGCCCGCAGCGTCTGCTGCTCGGCGGCGGTGACGACGGCGTCGAGCTCCGCCGGGGCCAGCTCGGCGACCTGCTCCAGCGCCCGCGGGCCGCCGTCCCCGCAGAGGTGGACGTGGGTGTCGACCAGCCCGGGCAGCAGCGTGCCGTCGGGGACGTCGGTGACCGCGCAGCCCTCGGGAGCCGGGGCGGTGGCGGGCTCGACGCCCACGATGGTGCCGTCCTCGACCAGCACCAGCGCTCCGCCGTCGAGGAAGCGCTCGCCGTCGAAGGCCCGCGGCGCCCGGTAACCGCGCATGGGCGATGCTCCCGCGGCCCGGTGCGACCGGTCCAGCGGGTCAGGGACGGGCGGCGCCGTGCAGGTACCGCTCGTAGGTGCGTGCCGCGGCCTGCAGCCCGGCGGCCTCGTAGAAGGCGAACGCCTCCGGATCGTCGGCGGACAGCTGCAGCTCGTCGCAGCCGGCGGCCTCGCCGTGCGCTCGGGCTGCGGCGAGCAGGGCCCGGCCCACGCCGGCCCGGCGCGCGCCCGCGTCCACGACGACGTTCTCGACCAGCAGGTACGGCCGGCCGGCGCGGGCGGCGTTGGCCGGCACCGTGAGGTCCGCGGTGCCGACGACCGCGCCGCCGAGCTCGGCGAGCAGCACCGTCCGCCCCGGCGTGGCGGGTGTCGCGGCCCAGGCGGCCTCGACGGCGGCCTCAGCCCGCAGGTCCGGCTCCGGGTGGAGCTGGCGGTACAACCGCACCGCGTCGGCCAGGTCCCCGGGTCCCGCCGTCCGGACCGTGACCGCAGGGAGTGGGCGCACGCCGCTCAGTCGCGCTCGACGACCGGCAGCGTCTGCCACCCGGCCGCGGCCGCGGCCTCGGCGGGGAAGGGCGGGGGCGTGCCGCCGAACGACGGACACAGCGCCTGGTGGTCGCACCAGCCGCACAGCCGGGTGCGGTTGGGCCGGAAGTCGCCGGTCGCCACCGCGCGCTCGATCGCCGCCCAGATCGCCTGCAGCGTGCGCTCGAAGCGGACCAGCTCGGCCTCGTCGGGCGCGTAGGTGAGCGCGTCGCCGTCGCCCAGGTAGAGCAGCTTGAGCTGGCTGGCCACCACGCCGCGGGTGCGCCACAGCACCAACGCGTAGAACTTCATCTGGAACAGGGCCTTGCCCTCGAACGCCTCGCGCGGCATCGAGCCGGTCTTGTAGTCGACCACCCGGATGGCGCCGTTGGGCGCGACGTCGAGGCGGTCGACGAAGCCCCGCAGCAGCAGCCCGTCGGGCAGGGTGACCTCGACCAGCTCCTCGCGGCCGTGGGGCTCGATCCGCGACGGGTCCTCGAGGGTGAAGTAGGTCTCCACCAGCTTGCCGGCCGACGCCAGCCACCCCTCCAGGGACGGCGCGTCCACGGCTTGCTCGGCGGGCGCCTCGTCAGCGGCGGCGCCCTCGGCGAACAGCTCGGCGACCTCCGGGTCGGCCCGCAGCTCCTCCCAGGCCGGGGCGACCAGCTCGCGGGCCGCCTCGGGCGTGCGCCGGCGGGCGGGCAGGTCGTAGAGCCGCTCGAGCACCGAGTGCACCAGCGTGCCGCGGACCGCGGCCAGGCTCTTGCGCTCGGGCAGCCGGTCGATCGTGCGGAACCGGTACAGCAGGGGACAGGTCTTGAAGTCGGCCGCCCGGCTCGGGGACAGCGAGGGGCGGCGCGGGGCCCGCTCCTCGGCCGTCCCGGCGTCGGCGACGGGGGCGTCCGGGGGGGAGGCAGCCGCGTCCGCCGGCTGCCCGGTCTGCACCAGGCCCGGTCGTGCCGAGTCCTGCGCCATGCCAGGCCGCGCCGAGTCCTGCGCCATCGTCGTCACCCCTCCGAGGCTAGGCGCGGGGGGTGACGGTTTCCGAGAGCGCGCGCCGGGCGGCGGGGAGGCGGCGGCTCCGGCCTCCGTAGGCTGGCCGCCCGTGGACGAGCAGCAGCACACCGCCGAGCCGATCCTCGACGAGGTCACCGACGGGAACGGCCCTCGTGCAGGATCCCGCCACGAGCCTGCGAGTGGTGGGGGGCAGGGGGGTCCTCCCACGGTCGCGGGGGCCTTCGTGGCCGGCGACCGGGTGCAGCTGACCGACCCCAAGGGCCGGCTGCACACCGTCGTGCTCGAGCCGGGCAAGCTCTTCCACACGCACCGCGGCGCGATCGCGCACGACGACCTGATCGGCGCGCCGGAGGGCTCCGTCGTCCACTCCACGGCCAACACCGGCTACCTGGCGTTCCGGCCGCTGCTGGCCGACTTCGTGCTCTCGATGCCCCGGGGCGCGCAGGTCATCTACCCCAAGGACGCCGCGCAGATCGTCGGCTTCGGCGACATCGGCCCGGGCATGCGGGTGCTCGAGGCCGGCGCCGGCTCCGGGGCGCTGACCTGCTCGCTGCTGCGGGCGGTGGGCGAGCACGGCCGCGTCACCAGCTACGAGCGCCGCGAGGACTTCGCCGACGTCGCGCGCGTCAACGTCGGCGCGTTCTTCGGCGAGGTGCCGGCCACCTGGTCGCTGCGGCTGGGCGACCTCGACCAGCACCCGGCCGAGGACGTCGTGGACCGGGTCGTGCTGGACATGCTGGAGCCGTGGGCGGTGCTGCCCACCGTGGCCGCCGCGCTGCGCCCCGGCGGCGTCCTGGTCGGCTACGTGGCCACGACGACGCAGCTGTCCACCTACGTCGAGGCGCTGCGGGCGCAGGGTGTGTGGACCGAGCCGCACGCCTGGGAGTCCCTGCTGCGGCCCTGGCACGCGGTCGGCCTCGCCGTCCGCCCCGAGCACCGCATGGTGGCGCACACCGCCTTCCTGGTCACCGCGCGCCGGCTGGCCGAGGGCGTCGTCGCCCCCCTGCGGCAGCGACGGGCGCAGAAGTGAAGGACCCCGCCGCCCCACGCTCGGCGCGGGGCCCTGCACCGGGGCCGCTTCCGCACCCCCCGCCTGCGCGCCCCGGGCACGCTGTGGCCGGGCGTGTATAGATTTGCGTCCTGGCTCTCCCGATGTGTCGGAGGTGCGCGATGGGCCCCGGTCTTGGCAATGGTCCCGACGAGTTCAGAGCGCGGCGCGAGCGTGACGTGACGGCGCTGCTCAGCCAGATCTCCTACCTGGAGGAGGAGATCGGCCTGCTGCGCCGCAAGGTGGCGGAGAGCCCCCGCCAGCTGCGGTTGCTCGAGGAGCGGGTGGCGGAGGCGGAGGGCCGCGCGGCGTTCCTGTCCGAGCGCAACGACAAGCTCGCCGGCACGCTGCGCGACGCGCGTGACCAGCTGGTCACGCTCAAGGAGGAGGTCGACCGGCTCGGCCAGCCGCCGTCGGGCTACGGCGTCTTCCTCACCCGTCACGACGACGGCACGGTCGACGTCTTCACCGGCGGCCGCAAGCTGCGCGTCTCGGTCTCCCCGGCGGTGGAGCTCGAGGACCTCCAGCACGGCCAGGAGGTCATGCTCAACGAGGCGATGAACGTCGTCGAGGCGTGCGGGTTCGAGCGCGCCGGGGACGTCGTCATGCTCAAGGAGCTGCTCGAGCCGGTCGAGGGCGAGGCGCCGCGCGCGCTGGTCATCGGGCACACCGACGAGGAGCGCGTGGTGCACCTCGCCGACTCGCTGGCCGACCAGCCGCTGCGCAGCGGCGACTCGCTGCTGCTGGAGACCCGCTCGGGCTACGTCTACGAGCGGATCCCCAAGAGCGAGGTCGAGGAGCTCGTCCTCGAGGAGGTCCCCGACATCGACTACAGCGACATCGGTGGGCTGTCCCGGCAGATCGAGCAGATCCGCGACGCCGTCGAGCTGCCGTTCCTGCACGCCGACCTGTTCCGCGAGTACGAGCTGCGCCCGCCCAAGGGCATCCTGCTCTACGGCCCGCCCGGCTGCGGCAAGACGCTCATCGCCAAGGCGGTCGCCAACTCGCTGGCCAAGAAGGTCGCCGCGGTGAAGGGGGAGGGGCAGGCGAGGTCCTACTTCCTCAACATCAAGGGCCCCGAGCTGCTCAACAAGTACGTCGGTGAGACCGAGCGGCACATCCGGCTGGTCTTCCAGCGGGCCCGCGAGAAGGCCGGCGAGGGCACGCCGGTCATCGTCTTCTTCGACGAGATGGACTCGATCTTCCGCACCCGCGGGTCCGGGGTCTCCTCGGACGTCGAGTCGACGATCGTGCCCCAGCTGCTCAGCGAGATCGACGGCGTGGAGGGGCTGGAGAACGTCATCGTCATCGGCGCCTCCAACCGCGAGGACATGATCGACCCGGCGATCCTGCGACCCGGCCGGCTGGACGTGAAGATCAAGATCGAGCGGCCGGACGCGGAGGCCGCCCGCGACATCTTCAGCAAGTACCTGACGACCACGCTGCCGCTGCACCCCGACGACCTCGCCGAGCACGGCCACAGCCGCGAGGCCACGGTCGCCGGGATGATCCAGCGCACCGTCGAGCGGATGTACACCGAGAGCGAGGAGAACCGCTTCCTCGAGGTGACCTACGCCAACGGTGACAAGGAGGTCCTGTACTTCAAGGACTTCAACTCCGGGGCGATGCTGCAGAACATCGTCGACCGCGCCAAGAAGATGGCGATCAAGGAGCGGCTGGAGACCGGTGCCGGCGGCCTGCGGGTCGGCCACCTCATGCAGGCCTGCGTCGACGAGTTCAAGGAGAACGAGGACCTGCCCAACACCACCAACCCCGACGACTGGGCGCGGATCTCGGGCAAGAAGGGCGAGCGGATCGTCTACATCCGCACGCTCATCAGCGGCAAGGGCACCGAGAGCGGCCGCGCCATCGACACGGCGACGAACACCGGCCAGTACCTGTAGGAGGAGGACCTCGTCCCTCCCCACCCTCCGCGAGCTCGGGGTGGGCCCCTGGACGAGGCCGGACGACGGCCCGGCCCCCGCGCGACGGCGGGGGCCGGGCCGTCCGCCGTCCCGGGGCCGTGCGCCCCGGCGGGATCGGCGACCTCGAGCGCTCCCGGCGCTGCGCCAGCGGCGAGACCGCCGATCGCGCGGCTGGTGGTCCGGCCCGGAGGCGGGTGGCCGACCGCCCGCCGGACGGTGTCGCGCCGGACGCCTAGGGTGGCGGCATGAGCGTGCGGCGGGTCATGGGGACCGAGGTCGAGTACGGCATCTCGGTGCCCGGGCAGCCGACGGCGAACCCGACGACGCTGTCCAGCCAGGTCGTGAACGCCTGGGCGGTGGCCGAGGCGCCGACGCCGCGCCGGCCGCGCTGGGACTTCGAGGAGGAGTCGCCGCTGCGCGACGCCCGGGGCTTCGACCTGTCCCCGGCCCAGGCGCTGGACCACAACGACCTGGAGGAGGACTCCGGGATGGCCAACGTCATCCTCACCAACGGGGCCCGCCTCTACGTCGACCACGCGCACCCGGAGTACTCGACGCCGGAGGTCACCAACCCGCGCGACGTCGTCCTGTGGGACAAGGCGGGGGAGCAGGTGATGGCCGAGGCGGCGCGCCGCGCCGCGCGCGTCCCCGGCACCCAGCCGATCCAGCTCTACAAGAACAACACCGACGGCAAGGGCGCGTCCTACGGCGCCCACGAGAACTACCTGATGGACCGGCGGACGCCGTTCCTCGAGATCATCCGCGGGCTCATCCCGTTCTTCGTGACCCGTCAGGTGGTGGCCGGCTCCGGGCGCGTGGGCATCGGCACCGAGAGCCGCACCCAGGGCTTCCAGCTCTCCCAGCGCGCCGACTTCTTCGAGGTCGAGGTGGGCCTGGAGACGACGCTCAAGCGGCCGATCATCAACACCCGCGACGAGCCGCACGCCGACGCCGACAAGTACCGCCGGCTGCACGTGATCATCGGCGACGCCAACCTCGCCGAGCTGTCGACCTACCTCAAGGTCGGGACGACGGCGCTGGTGCTGGACATGATCGAGGCGCGCACCCTGACCCAGGACCTCTCGATCGAGGAGCCGGTGGCGGCGCTGCAGGCGATCAGCCACGACCCGTCGTTGGCCCACCGGGTGCGGCTGCGCGACGGGCGCCGGATGACGGCCCTGGAGGTGCAGCAGGCGTACCTGGAGATGGCACAGCGGCACGTCGACCGTCGGGGTGAGGACGACGGCCAGACCGCCGACGTGCTGCGCCGGTGGGCCGAGGTGCTCGAGGACCTCGCGGTCGACCCGATGCGCTGCGCCGACCGCCTGGACTGGCCGGCGAAGCTGCGGCTGCTGGAGGGCTACCGCTCCCGCGACGGACTGTCGTGGGGCGACTCGCGGCTGCACCTGGTCGACCTGCAGTACTCCGACGTGCGGCCGGAGAAGGGGCTGTACCACCGGCTGGTGTCGCGCGGCTCGATGCGGCGACTGCTCACCGACGACGAGGTGCTGCAGGCGATGGTGCGCCCGCCGTCGGACACCAGGGCCTTCTTCCGCGGGGAGTGCCTGCGCCGCTACCCGGCCCAGGTGGCCGCGGCGTCGTGGGACTCGGTGGTCTTCGACCTGGGCCGGGAGAACCTGGTGCGGATCCCGACCATGGAGCCGCTGCGCGGCACGCGGGACCACGTCGGCGCGCTGTTCGAGTCGACGTCCTCGGCGCAGGAGCTGGTCGACACGATCACCGGCGGCTGACCACGCCGGTCGGTCGACCTCCGTTCGTCACACCTCGCGGGTAGCTTCTGCACCAGGCACCTGCCACGGCACCAGCCACGACCTGCACCGGGAGGAACCCCATGGCCACGAGGGACAGCGGCGGTCAGCAGCGCTCGACGCGCAGCCGGGAGGAGACCGAGGAGGTCGAGGCGTCGGTCGACACCGAGGTCGCCGAGCGCCACAAGGAGGTCTCCGAGGACCTCGACTCCATCCTCGACGAGATCGACGAGGTCCTCGAGGAGAACAGCGAGGAGTTCGTGCGTAGTTACGTGCAAAAAGGGGGCCAGTGACCAAGATCATCTTGGGGTGTCCGTCTCAGTCACGTGGCGACGGAGTTCTGTCGTGACTGCAGGGCTCATCGTCCCGTGTCCGAGTTCAGCAAGAACGAGAGGTCTCGGGACGGGCTGGCGTTCTCCTGTTGCCGGCACTTGGCGGAACGCGCCGCGCGGAGCCGTGAAGCTCGGCGCGTACAACCGCGCAAGCACCGATTCCTCCCACCCGGCCTCACCGTGCCGGATGGTCACAAGTGGTGCCCCGACTGTGGATCCGTGACGTCGCTGGAGATGTTCCCGCGTACGACCGCCTCCCGGTCGGGGCGTGCCACCTACTGCCTTCCGTGCCACAACCCGCGCGGCAGAGCCTCCAGGGAGAAGGTGGGCGGATCGCGGACGTACCACCTCACGCGGCGGTACGGCATCACGGCTGACGAGGCCGACGAGGTGCTGGCCGCGCAAGGTGGGCTCCGCGCCATCTGCCGGACGGAACCTGCGGCTCACGTCGACCACGACCACGACTCGGGCAGGGTCCGTGAGTTGCTGTGCTCCACCTGCAACGGTGGGCTCGGCCAGTCCAAGGACGACCCCGAGGTGCTCCGCGCAGCCGCCGACCACGTCGAGCGACACCGGGCCTCGCGGCGCCCCGTCAGCAGCCGGCCGGGGGCCGAGGAGGAGCCCGCCGTCGCTCCCGCTCGACGCCGGCCCGGCGTCTCGCGGAACCGGCGCTGCAGCCACGGGTTCGCCCGCTGGAAGGCGGTGCAGGGGACCATCTGAGCGTCGGGGCACCGCCTCGGCGCGCTCCTGTGCCCAGACGGCACGCTGTCCGCCCTGGCCGGACAGCCACCCGTCCGGCTCGCCGGTAGGGTCGCGAGCGACAGCACCAGAGACACCGGCACGCGGGCGAGAGGCGGATGGGTGAGCGAGTATTCGGCTGGTCGGAGCGGGTTCCCCCCCGCGTACCTGGACCGGGTGGGTTCCTCGTTCACCGACTTCCTCGCGGCGGCCGCGCCCGACCTGCTGCCGGCCCGGCGCCCGGTGCCGCAGCTGCCCGTCGGTGACGTCACGCCGCACGGCACCACGATCGTCTCGGTGACCTACGAGGGTGGCGTCCTCATGGGTGGCGACCGGCGGGCGACGATGGGCAACCTGATCTCCAGCCGCGACATCGAGAAGGTCTACCCGGCCGACGCGTGGTCGGTCATCGGCATCGCCGGTGCGGCCGGCATCGCCATCGAGATGGTCCGGCTCTACCAGGTCGAGCTTGAGCACTACGAGAAGATCGAGGGCCTGACGCTCTCCCTCGACGGCAAGGCCAACCGGCTGGCCCAGATGATCCGCGGCAACCTCGGCGCGGCGCTGCAGGGCCTGGCCGTCGTCCCGCTGTTCGCCGGCTTCGACCTCGACGCCGCGCCCGACACCAGCCCCGGGCGGATCTTCAGCTACGACGTCACCGGTGGGAACTACGAGGAGCGCGGCTACGCCGCCGTCGGCTCGGGCTCGCTGTTCGCCCGCAACTCGCTGAAGAAGACCTGGCGGCCCAACCTGGACGGCGACGCCGCCACGCGCAGCCTGGTCGAGGCGCTCTACGACGCCGCCGACGACGACTCCGCCACCGGCGGCCCCGACCCGGTGCGCCGGCTGTACCCGATCGTCTACCGGGTCGACGCCGAGGGCGCCGTCCGGTTGACCGACGACGAGGTCGCCGAGATCGCCCGGACCATCATCGACGAGCGGGCCGCCGCCGAGGGGCAGGGCTGATCGCCATGACCATGCCGTACTACGCCTCGCCCGAGCAGCTGATGCGCGACAAGGGCGAGTACGCCCGCAAGGGCATCGCCCGCGGCCGCAGCGTCGCCGTCCTCACCTACGCCGACGGCGTGCTGTTCATCGCCGAGAACCCCAGCTCCACGCTGCACAAGGTCGGCGAGCTCTACGACCGGATCGGCTTCGCCGCCGTCGGCCGCTACAGCGAGTTCGAGAGCCTGCGGGTGGCCGGCGTGCGGCTGGCCGACGTCCGTGGCTACAGCTACAACCGCCGCGACGTCACCGGCCGGGTCATCGCCAACGCCTACGCGCAGACCCTCGGTGAGGTCTTCACCCAGCAGCTGAAGCCCTACGAGGTGGAGCTCTGCGTCGCCGAGGTGGGTGACACCCCCGAGACCGACCAGCTCTACCGGCTGACCTTCGACGGCTCGGTCGTCGACGAGCCGGACTTCGTCGTCATGGGCGGCCAGGCGGAGGCGGTCAGCGCCAACCTGCGCGAGCACTTCCTGCCCGGCATGGGCCTGGCCGAGGCGCTGCGGGTCGGCGTGCAGGCGCTGTCGGCGGTCAGCCCGGCCACCAGCACCGGCAACGGCGGCCCCGCGCTGCTGTCCGCCGAGCAGCTGGAGGTCGCCGTCCTGGACCGGCGGCGGCCCAAGCGGGCGTTCCGGCGGATCACCGGTGCTGCGCTGCGCACACTCCTCGATCGCTCCGAGAGCGGCGTGGCCGCCGACGGCGAGCAGCCGCACACCGCCGCGCACTCCCCGAGCGTGCCCCAGCCGGGCACCCCGGCGGGTCTGGGGGAGCCGTCGGCTCCCGACAGCGGCGGGACGGCGGGCAGCGGGGGAGAGGCACCCACCACCTGACCGGGGTCGATGCCGGCAGGACCGGGGGGACGGGGGCCGGCGAGCGGCGCAGCCGTCGAGGAGGTGGCCGACGACCTGGTGCCACGGCTCGACGCGCACCGGGAGGGCCGACGACGCCCTCCCGCCACGGCGCGGGGTGGCGCGAGCGCGGACGGGGAGCTTTCGTCGGGTCCGGCGCCTAGAGTCGGTGCGTGGAGCGACGCATCTTCGGCATCGAGACCGAGTACGGCGTGACGTGCACCTTCCGGGGGCAGCGGCGGCTGTCGCCGGACGAGGTGGCCCGCTACCTGTTCCGTCGCGTGGTGTCGTGGGGGCGCAGCTCGAACGTCTTCCTGCGCAACGGCTCGCGGCTGTACCTGGACGTGGGCAGCCACCCCGAGTACGCCACGGCCGAGTGCGACGACCTGACCGAGCTGGTGGTGCACGACAAGGCCGGCGAGCGGATCCTCGAGGGGTTGCTGGTCGACGCCGAGCAGCGGCTGGCCGAGGAGGGCGTCACCGGCGACATCTACCTGTTCAAGAACAACACCGACTCGGCCGGCAACAGCTACGGCTGCCACGAGAACTACCTGGTCGGCCGGCACGGGGAGTTCAGCCGGCTGGCCGACGTGCTGATCCCGTTCCTGGTCAGCCGGCAGATCGTGGTGGGCGCGGGGAAGGTGCTGCAGACCCCGCGCGGGGCGATCTACTGCATCAGCCAGCGCGCCGAGCACATCTGGGAGGGCGTCTCCTCGGCGACCACCCGCTCGCGGCCGATCATCAACACCCGCGACGAGCCGCACGCCGACGCCGAGCGCTACCGGCGGCTGCACGTGATCGTCGGGGACTCGAACATGAACGAGACGACGACGCTGCTCAAGGTCGCCGTCACCGACCTGGTGCTGCGGATGATCGAGGCCGGGGTGCCGATCCGGGACATGAGCCTGGAGAACCCGATCCGCGCGATCCGCGAGATCAGCCACGACATGACCGGACGGCGCAAGGTGCGGCTGGCCAACGGCAAGGAGATGTCGGCGCTGGAGATCCAGTCCGAGTACCACTCCCGGGCCGCGGAGTTCGTCGACCGGGAGGGCTTCGGCCCGGTGCACCGGCAGATGCTCGAGCTGTGGGGCCGGGTGCTCAAGGCCGTCGACACCGGCGACCTGTCGCTGATCGACCGGGAGATCGACTGGGCCACCAAGTACCAGCTCATCGAGCGCTACCGGGCCAAGCGGGACCTGCCCATGAGCTCCCCGCGGGTGGCGCAGATGGACCTGGCCTACCACGACATCAGCCGCACCCGGGGGCTGTACTACCTGCTCGAGCGCAACAACGCCGTCGACCGGGTGGCGCACGAGCCGCGGGTGTTCGAGGCCAAGAACGTGCCGCCGCAGACCACCCGCGCCCGGCTGCGCGGGGAGTTCATCCGCAGGGCCCAGGAGAAGCGCCGCGACTTCACCGTCGACTGGGTGCACCTCAAGCTCAACGACCAGGCCCAGCGCACCGTGCTGTGCAAGGACCCCTTCAAGGCCGTCGACGAGCGCGTCGACAAGCTCATCGCCTCGATGTGACGCGCGCCGAGTGCGACGACGTCGTGGCCACCACTCGCTGATCACCACGTGTTCGTCGCACTCGACGTGGCCGAGGGGCAGCACGCCGGCGCTGCGTTCGGCTCTCGTCGTCAGTCCAGCGGCACCTGCAGGGCCGCGTACCGTCCCGCGGCCGCGGCGGCCAGGAAGTAGGCGCGCTCCTCGGGCCAGCCGCGCCCCATCGTCGACAGCGGCACGGGGGACAGGCCCAGGGCCTCCTCGAGCCCGTCGACGTCCATCCACACCACCCGGTTGCGTTCCGGCTGGCCCGCGAGGTCCTCCTCGACCTGGCTGCCCAGCTCCGAGCCCAGTCCCCGCGGCGCGATCAGCGTCACCCCGCCCAGAGCGACCCGTCCGAACGCGGTCAGCGAGTGGTGCGAGACGCCGCGGTGCCGCGGCCGCGGGTCGGCACCGGAGATGCGCAGCGCCCCGACCGGCTCCCCGCCCAGCACGGTGACCGCGTTGCACGCCTCGCCGGCGGCCACCCCGGAGAAGCCCCACGGCGTCCCGGTGCCGAGGTTGCCCGGCCCCTGGCTGACGATCGTGACGTCGGCGCCGAGCACGTGCTTCGCGGCGAGCAGCCCGGTGTGCAGGGTGACCGCCTCCAGGTCCCCGCCGAACGCCTGGCCGACGGTGACCACGCCGGCCAGCGAGGTCGCCAGCGCCGACAGCGTGCGGGAGAACCCGGCGACCAGCGCGCCCCCGTCGGTCATGACGTAGGCGACCCTCAGATCGGGGTCGGTGGCCAGGACCCCGATCAGCGCGGCCGGCAGCGCCGAGTGCAGATCGGCGACGACGACCGGCATCCCGGCGAGGTCCTCGGCGTCGGCGATGGTGCGGTGGTGCTCGGTCTCCTGCTCGTCGACGCCCTGCACGGTCACCTGCAGCGGCGTGTACCGGGCCTTGACCAGGTGGCCGGGGCCGGTGGGGTCCGGCGGCAGCCGGTCGGGGACGGCGACGACGAGCGCGTAGCCGCCGGTGCCGAGCCCCTGCGCCCAGGCGGTGGTGTTGAGCAGCACGGTGTCGCCGACCTCCGGGACGCCGACCAGCGAGGGGTGCGCCAGCGCCCGCACCTCGCCGTCGCCGTCGACCTCGGCGGTGAGCTCCTGGGCGTCGCGCCAGGCCCGCCCGAGGGCGGTCACCGTGCCCCGTCGCCACCGGATCCGCTGCTGTGTCGTCCCGCGTTCCCCCACCCGGGCAGGCTAGCCAGCGCGCTCACACGCTGCCGATCGTGACTAGCCTGGGCGCGTGGCGGCGAAGCGGGCGGAGCGGCTGGTGAACCTGGTCATCGCCCTGCTCGGCACCCGGCAGTACGTGACCGCGGCCAGGATCCGGGCCACCGTGCCCGGTTACGAGCCCGACGACGGCACCGCCCGCGCCGACGAGGCGTTCAAGCGGATGTTCGAGCGGGACAAGGCCGAGCTGCGCGAGATGGGCGTGCCGCTGGAGACCGGCCGCACCAGCGTCTTCGACACCGAGGACGGCTACCGCATCGCCCGCGCGAACTACGAGCTGCCCGAGATCACCCTCACCGGAGAGGAGGCCGCGGCGGTGGGCCTGGCGCTGCGGCTGTGGGAGTCCGCCCAGCTGGCGGGGGCCGCGCAGAGCGCGCTGGTCAAGCTCAAGGCCGCCGGGGTGGACGTCGACACCTCCCGCGCGATCCCGCTGCGCCCACGGCTGGACTCCGACGAGCCGGCCTTCGAGCCCTGCTACGCCGCGGCCCGCGACCGCCGGGTGCTGACCTTCGACTACCGCCGTCCCGACGAGGACGCCCCCACCCGCCGGCGCGTCCAGCCCTGGGGCGTCGTCGCCTGGCACGGCCGCTGGTACCTCGGCGGGCTGGACCTCGACCGGCAGGCGCCGCGCGTCTTCCGGCTCTCCCGCGTCGTCGGCACCCCCAGGGCCACCGGCCCGGCGGGGGCCTTCGAGCCGCCGGAGGACGTCGACCTGGCGGCGATGGTCGCCGGGCAGTCCAGGGGGGAGGAGCAGCTCGTGGTGGTGCGGGCGCGTCCCGGCACCGCGGTGGGGCTGCGCCGGCACGCCGTTCCCCTCGGCCCGGCCGAGGACGGCGACGACCGGCTGGAGCTGCGCACCACCGAGCCGATGCGGCTGGCCGGCGAGATCGCCTCCTACGGGGCCGACGTCGTCGTCGAGGCCCCGGCCGCGGTGCGCGCGGCCGTCGTCGAGCGGCTGACGCGCTTGGCCGCGATGGCGCCGGAGGGGGCGGCGTGAGCGCCCCCACGACCACCGAGCGGATGACCCGGCTGCTCTCGCTGGTCCCGTACCTCACCGCCCGCCCGGAGGGGGTGCCGCTGGCCGAGGTGGCCCGCGACTTCGGTGTCCCCGAGCGGCAGCTGCGCCGCGACATGGAGCTGCTGTGGATGTGCGGCCTGCCCGGTTACGGGCCCGGGGACCTCATCGACCTGGCCTTCGAGGGCGACCGGGTGCGGGTCACCTTCACCGCCGGCATGGTCCGCCCGCTGCGGCTGACCACCGACGAGGCCGTCGCGCTCGTGGTCGCGCTGCGGACCCTGCTCGAGCTGCCCGGCCTGGCCGAGCGGGAGGCGGTCAGCCGGGCGCTGGCCAAGGTGTCGGCCGCCGCCGGGCACGCCGGTGAGCGGGTCACGCCGGTGGCGCTGTCGGTCGACGCGCGGGAGCAGGCGCTGGCCGTCGTCCGCGAGGGCCTGGAGCGCAAGCGGGCGCTGCACCTGCACTACTACGTGCCCACCCGCGACGAGCGGACCGAGCGCACCGTCGACCCGCTGCGGCTGCTGCTGGTCGACGGCCGCTGGTACCTGGAGGCCTGGTCCCGGGAGGTCGGCGGCGTCCGGCTGTTCCGGCTGGACCGGATCGACGACGTCGAGGTCCTCGACGAGCCGTCGGCGCCGCCACCGGGGGTGCCGCTGCGCGACGTCGACGCCGGGCTCTACCAGCCCGAGCCGGGCTCGCCGGTGGTGCGGCTGCGCCTGGCCCGCACCGCCCGCTGGGTGGCCGAGTACTACCCGGTCGAGGACGTGCGCGAGGTGCAGGACCCGCCCGGCGGTCTCGCGGTCGCCCTGCGCACCGCCGACATGGCGTGGGCGCGGCGCCTGGTGGCCTCCCTCGGCGGGGCCGCCAGCGTCGACGAGCCGGCCGAGCTGGCCGCGGCCGTCGCCGCCGACGCCCGGGCCGCGCTCAGCCGCTACGCAGCCGAGGGGCAGCTGCCGTCCACCGCCGGCGACTAGGGTCGGGCCCGTGCTGCTGACCGTCGTGTGGATCGCCGTCGCCGTCCTGGCCGTCGTCGTGCTGGGCGCGCTGGCGTACGGGGTGCTCGGCGCGGCCGGCCGGCTGCGGCGGGAGGTCGCGGCCTTCGAGCGGGAGGTCCGGCCGCTGCTCACCGAGGCGCAGGCGACCGCCGCCCGCGCGGCGCAGGTCCAGCGGCCGTCCTGACCACACCCCCCGTTTCGGGGGCGGCAGGAGGCCTGCGGCCACGTAGCATCGACGACGCCACCCGCTGACCTGGAGGACGACATGGCCGGACTCGGCCCCATGGAGATCGGCCTGATCATCCTGGCCATCCTGCTGCTCTTCGGTTACAAGAAGCTGCCGGACGCCTCGCGCTCCCTGGGCCGCTCGCTGCGCATCTTCAAGGGCGAGATGAAGGGCATGAAGGACGACGACGTCCGCACCAAGGACGCCGCGAAGACCTCCCCGGTGCGCGGTGAGGTCCTCCCGCCGGCGACCGCGGCCGACCGCGAGCGTGCGGCGCTCGAGGTCGAGGCGCGGGCCGCGGAGGCCCGGGCGGCCGAGCTGCGGGCGCGCGCCGCGCAGGCCGGCCCGGCCGACAGCACCCGCTGACCCCTCTCCCCGGCACCACCATGAGCGAGCCCGCCCGCCGGTCCGGCCTGCGCCGTCGCCGCCGTCGCCCTCGGGACCCCGCCGCGACGATGACGCTGGTCGGGCACCTCACCGAGCTGCGCAACCGGATCACCAAGGCGCTGCTCGCGCTGCTGGTCGCCACGGCCGTCGCGTTCTGGTGGTACGAACACGGCCTCGGCGACTTCATCCGGGCGCCCTACTGCGGACTGCCGGCCGAGCTGCGCTACGGCGGGTCGGCCGACGGCGGCTGCGGACTGCTGATCACCGACGTGTTCGGCGGCGTGTTCATCCGGCTCAAGGTCAGCCTGCTGGCCGGCGCCGTGCTGTCCGCGCCGATCTGGCTCTACCAGCTGTGGGCGTTCATCACCCCGGGGCTCAAGCGCAACGAGAAGCGCTACGGCTTCGGTTTCGTCGCCGTCTCCACCACGCTGTTCGCCCTCGGCGCGGTGCTGGCGTACATCTCCCTGTCGGCCGGTCTGGAGCTGCTGCTCGGCCTGGCCGGCGAGGGCACGGTCATCGCGCTGACCGCCCCGGACTACATCGGCTTCATGCTCTCGCTGCTGGTGGCGTTCGGGGTGAGCTTCGAGGTGCCGCTGGTGGCGGTGGCGCTCAACCTGGTCGGCGTCCTGTCCTACGAGGTGCTGCGCGGCGCCCGGCGGTGGATCTTCTTCCTCACCATCGTGTTCGCCGCGTTCGTCACCCCCACGCAGGACCCGTTCACCATGCTGCTCATGGCCGGGCCGATGATCGTGCTGTTCGAGCTGGCCATCCAGGTGGCCCGGTTCGTCGACCGGCGCCGGGCCAAGCGGGACGCCGTGCAGCACTTCCACGACCTCTCCGACGACGAGGCCTCGCCGCTGGACGCCGCACCGTCGGCGCTGGACGGGCAGCCGGCCCCCTACGACGACCTCCGGCGGGAGGACGACGCCGCGCCGCTGGACGGCCCGGCGCGCTCGCGCGGCTGAGCCCTCCTACCGGGGAAGGGACCCCGTCCCCCATGGGAAGAGGACCCCGTCCCCCTCACCGCTCGCAGGTTCGCCTCTGGACGGGGCCGACCCGGGACGGGGCCGCGACAGGCCCGTCCACGGGGCCGGCGTCGGGTCAGGCCGGCTGCGCGGCCGCGACCGCGGTGAGGTGCTCCACCAGCCGGCTGCGCGGGGGTGCCGCGAACCCCGCCGTCGGCCCGGGCACCCCGGGCGTGGGACGACCGGGCGCCCAGCCGGCCCCCCGTCCGGCGCGCCCGCTACGGCGGGGGAGCGGCCGTCCCGGACGGCCCGCCACACGGCGGTGCGGGCGCGGTCGATGGCCCGGGCGTCCTCGAACCAGGCACGCAGCTCGCCGTGCTCCCACGCCTCCACCCCGGTGCACCACGCCCGGGCGTCGTCCGGTGCGGCGGCGACGGCGCCGGCCAGCCGCAGCGCGTGCGTCACGGCGAGCGAGCAGCCGCGGCCGAAGTGCGGGTTCGTGGTGCAGACCGCGTCGCCGAGCGGGTGCAGGCCCAGCGGCGCCGCGTCGTCGAGCGTCCGGAAGGTGTTGCGCAGCCCGCCCATGACCATGACCCCCGACTCCGGCCGGGCGCGGTCCGGATCGGTCCACACGGCGGCCAGGGGCACGGCGCGGACGGCGGCCTCGAAGGAACCGAGCTCGCGCACCGCGCCCAGCTCGGCGTCGTCGGGGAGCCGGGTGACGCTCACCGAGAACGTGCCCGCGTCGTGCGGGAAGACCAGCACGGCGTACCCGTCGCCCTCCGCGACCGAGATGACCCCGCGGTTGACCGGGCCGGGCTGGGCCCCGGGCAGGAGCCGGTACCGGCGCGGGGTGTAGACCTCCTCCGCCGGTTCGTCGGCCGCGACCCGAAGCCACGGCGCGGACAGCCGCCCGCGGCGGCCGGAGGCGTCGACCACCAGCTCGGCGGGGACGACGGCGCCGTCGGCCAGCCGGACCCCGCTCACCGCTCCGCCGGCCGTCTCCACCCCCGCCACCGCCGCCGTCCGCACCTGCACGCCGGGCTCCGCCTCGAGGGTGCGGCGGAGGACCCACTCCAGGGTGCTGCGCCGGCACCACACGGTCCGCAGCCCGTCGGGCAGCGGCACCTCGGGGACGCCGAGCACGCGCAGCGCCTGGAGCACGTCCGGCAGCCCGGCGGCCAGCTCGGCGTGCAGCCGGGCGAGGAGGGCGTGCGGCTGGCCGAGGTGGGCGACGCCGTGACGCTCCCAGGCCGCGGCGTCGGCGACCGCGGCCGGTCGTGGCCCGTCGTCCCGGTCGAGGACCTGCACGCGGTGACCCTGGCGGGCGAGGGCGAGAGCAGCGGTGGCCCCCGCGACCCCGGCACCGGTTCGGGCGGGTTCGGCGACGAAGACCATCCCCGGGACGCGCCGGGGTCCTACCTCGGTCGCGGGCCGGGGGTCGTAGGGTCCGGTCCCGTCACCCACGACCTCCGGAGGACCGCAGGCCCGCCGCCGAGGTCGCCGTCCTGGTGAGCCCGACGGCCGGGAGCTGGTGCGCACCCGCCCGCGGCTGACCGCCGGCACGCACGTCGAGCCCCCCGCGGTCACCGTGCACCGCGCCCACCGGGTGGAGCTGGCCGGGGAGGGGTTGCGCACCCACGCCGACGGGGAGCCGGTCGCGCCGCTGCCGGGCGCCTGCATCTGCGTGCCCGGCGCGCTGTCGGCGGTGGGCGCCGGCCGGTGAGCCGGACCCCGACGATCAGCTGGGACCACCGTCGCGGGTCCTGGCTCAGCACCGCTCGTGAGCCAGGACCCGCGACGACCGGCCGAGCCGATCACGGGGTGTCGGCATCGGGTCGACCGTTATCCCCAACTATGGCGCCGACGGGGTCGGCCGCGCCGACGAGAGGGGACGCGCCTAACGTGGAGGCATGTCCAGCCCCGCTGAGCGGTACGCGGCTGCCCGGCGGCGCGGTGCCCATCCTGCACTGGCCGACTTCACCGCGGAGCTCGGCTTCTCCCTCGACCCGTTCCAGGTGGAGGCCTGCGAGGCCCTCGACGAGGGCGCGGGCGTCCTCGTCTGCGCGCCGACCGGTGCCGGCAAGACGGTGGTGGGGGAGTTCGCCGTCCACAAGGCGCTGGCCGAGGGGCGCAAGGCCTTCTACACCACGCCGATCAAGGCGCTGTCCAACCAGAAGTACAACGACCTGGTCGACCGCTACGGCGCCGACCGGGTGGGCCTGCTGACCGGTGACAACGCGGTCAACGGCGACGCGCCCGTGGTGGTGATGACCACCGAGGTGCTGCGCAACATGCTCTACGCGGAGTCCGCGGCGATCGACGGCCTGGGCTACGTGGTCATGGACGAGGTGCACTACCTCGCCGACCGCTTCCGCGGCGCGGTGTGGGAGGAGGTGATCATCCACCTCCCGCAGTCGGTGACGCTGGTGTCGCTGTCGGCCACGGTCAGCAACGCCGAGGAGTTCGCGGACTGGCTGGTCACCGTCCGCGGCCACACCAAGGTCGTCGTCAGCGAGGTGCGGCCCATCCCGCTGTGGCAGCACATGCTGGTCGGCAACCGGGTGTTCGACCTGTTCAGCCTGCGCCCGGCCGCGCACGCCGCCGAGCAGGGCGACGACCCGCGCGGGCTGTCCACCCGGGAGCGCGGCGCCAGCGTCGTCGACCCGGAGCTGGTCCGCTACGTGCGCGAGTACGAGCGGCGGTTGGACACCTGGGGCGGCGGCAACGGGGGGTCGCGCCGCGAGCGGGACTGGCACAAGCCGCGCTACCGCCCGCCGGCCCGGCCCGACGTCATCGAGCGGCTGGACCGCTCCGGGCTGCTGCCGGCGATCACCTTCGTGTTCAGCCGCAACGGCTGCGACGCCGCCGTCGACCAGTGCCTGCGCTCCGGGCTGCGGCTCACCGACGAGCACGAGCGCGCCGAGATCGCCGCGATCGTCGACGAGCGCACCGGGGCGCTGCCGGAGGAGGACCTGCACGTCCTGGGGTTCTGGGAGTGGCGCGAGGGGCTGCTGGCCGGGATCGCGGCGCACCACGCCGGCCTGGTCCCGGCGTTCAAGGAGACCGTCGAGGAGTGCTTCGTCCGCGGCCTGGTCAAGGCCGTGTTCGCCACCGAGACCCTCGCGCTGGGCATCAACATGCCGGCGCGGACCGTCGTCCTGGAGCGGCTGGTCAAGTGGAACGGCGAGGCGCACGTCGACGTGACGCCGGGGGAGTACACCCAGCTCACCGGCCGGGCCGGCCGCCGCGGCATCGACGTCGAGGGGCACGCCGTCGTCGTGTGGGCGCCGGGCATGGACCCCTCGGTCGTCGCCGGGCTGGCCAGCACCCGCACCTACCCGCTGCGGTCCAGCTTCCGGCCCAGCTACAACATGGCCGTCAACCTGGTCAGCTCCTTCGGCCGGGCCCGCGCCCGCGAGCTGCTGGCCTCCTCGTTCGCCCAGTTCCAGGCCGACCGCTCGGTCGTGGGGCTGGCCCGGTCCGCGGCCCGGCACGAGCGGGACGCCGAGCGCTGGGCCGCGGAGATGCACTCCGAGGGCGGGGACGTCGCCGGGTACGCGCGGCTGCGCCAGGAGATCGCCGACCGGGAGAAGGAGCTCTCCCGCGACTCGGCGGCCAAGCGCCGGATGGAGGCCTCCGAGGCGCTCGCCGCGCTGCGGCCCGGCGACGTCATCCGGGTGCCGTCGGGACGGCGGCAGGGGCTGGCCGTCGTCCTCGACCCCGGGGTGACCGACCTGACCGAGCCCCGCCCCCTGGTGCTCACCGAGGACAAGTGGGCCGGGCGGCTGGGCAGCGTGGACTTCCCGACGCCGGTGACCGCCCTGGCCCGGGTGCGGGTGCCCAGGAACTTCAACCACCGCAGCCCGCACGCCCGCCGGGACATGGCCGCCACGCTGCGCAACGCGCGGGTCGAGCACGACCTGGGCGCGCGGCGGGTCAAGCAGCGCTCGGCGGCCGCGGACGACCCGGTGCTGCACGACCTGCGCCGGGCGTTGCGCGCCCACCCGGTGCACGCCCTGCCCGACCGGGAGGAGCGGGTGCGGGCGGCCGAGCGCTGGCTGCGGGCGACCCGGGAGGCCGAGGCCACCCACCGGCGGATGGCCGAGCGCACCGGCTCGCTGACCCGCCAGTTCGACCGCACCTGCGACGTCCTGGAGGAGCTGGGCTACCTGGTGCCCGACCCGGCGGCGCCGCCCGTGGTGGAGGGGCAGGACCCGGTGGACCACGAGATCGCCGACGTCACCCCGGTGGTCACCGACGACGGCCGCCGGCTGGCGCGCATCTGGTCGGAGGCCGACCTGCTGGTCGCCGAGTGCCTGCGCTCGGGCGTGTGGCGCGGGCTCACCCCGGCCGAGCTGGCCGCCGCGGTCTCGACGCTGGTGTTCGAGGCCCGCCGCGAGATGCCCGGCCAGCCCGCGGTCCCGGCCGGCAAGGTCGCCGCGGCGATCGCGGAGATGCGCCGGATCCGCTCGCGGCTGCAGGACGTCGAGCTCGACCACGGCGTCCCGGCGACCCGCGACCTGGACCTCGGTTTCGCCTGGGCGGCCTACCGCTGGGCCGACGGGCAGAGCCTCGACCGCGTCCTGGCCGGTGCCGAGCAGGCCGGCACGGAGCTCTCCGGCGGGGACTTCGTGCGCTGGGCCCGCCAGCTGCTGGACCTGCTCGACCAGGTGGCCAAGGTCGCGGACACGACGCTCGCGGTCACGGCCCGGACGGCGGTGGAGCGGGTGCGGCGCGGCGTGGTCGCCGTGGCGGTCGGCGGCTGAGCCGTGGGTGGGGCAGGATCTGTCGACGATGACCAACCCCCCGCACGGCGGCCCGCCGCCCGGTGAGCCGGGCCGGCCGCCGCAGCCGTGGCCGCCGCAGCAGTGGCCCCAGCAGCCCGGGCCGCCGCAGCCGGGGCCCTGGGGAGCGCCGGCACCCGGCCCGTACGGCGGCCAGCCGCCGCAGGGGCACCCCCCGTACGGACCCCCGGCCCCCGGCCCGCAGTACGGGCAGCCCTGGGGTGGGCAGCCGGCGGCCGGACAGCCGCCCCCCTGGACGGGGCAGCCCCACTCCGGTCACCCCCAGCACGGCCAGCCGTGGGGCCAGCCGCCGTACGGGCCGCCGCCCGCTCCGCCGCGCCGGTCGCGCAGGGCGCTGGTGGCCGGCATCGTCGTCCCGGCGGTCCTCCTGCTGGTCGCCGTGGTGCTCGCCCGCCTCTTCGCCGACACCGTGCTCGACCCCGAGCGGGTCGAGGCGGACGTCGCCGCGCAGTTCGAGCAGATCGAGGGCGTGGCGATCGACCTGACCTGCGACGACGAGATGCAGGTCGAGCAGGGCGCCGACTACGAGTGCACCGGCACCACGGCCGACGGCGAGGAGGTCACCCTCCGCATCGTCATCACCGACGAGACCGACGCCTCCTACACGTGGGAAGAGGTCTGAGGACCCAGCGTCCGAGGACTCAGCCGAGCACGTCCCGCGGCCAGCCCAGCGCCGCACCGAGCCGCCGCAGCGAGGACTCGATGCCGTGCGCGGCGGCCAGTGCCGCCAGTGCGTCGGGGTCGGCCGGACGGCGGGGGAGCGTGCCCTCCACCGCGGGCAGGTCGACGTCGCGGGCGACGGCCACGACCACCGGGGCGGCGTCGAGGTAGTCCGCGCCGGCGTGCAGCTTCCTGAGGACGGCGGCGGTGAGCGGCGGCTCGGGGACGACGGTCCGCGCGGCGGCCGCCCGGATGCCGGCCAGGTCGCCGAACTCGGTGATCAGTGCCGCCGCCGTCTTGGCGCCGATGCCCGCCACCCCCGGCAGCCCGTCGCTGGGGTCGCCGCGCAGCACCGCGAAGTCGGCGTAGGCCCGCCCCGGGATGCCGTACTTCGCGGTCACCGCTGCCTCGTCGACCAGCTCGAGGTCGGTGATGCCGCGGGCGGTGTAGAGGACGCGCACCCCGCGCTCGTCGTCCACCAGCTGGAACAGGTCGCGGTCGCCGGTGACGACGTCGACCGGGCCGCGGGCGCGGGTGGCCAGCGTGCCGATGACGTCGTCGGCCTCGTAGCCGGGGGCGCCGACCCGCGCCAGCCCCGCCGCGGCGAGCACCTCCACCAGCACCGGCACCTGCGGGCCGAGCTCCGCGGGGGTCTCCTCGCCGCCGTCGGGGGAGAGCCGGTGCGCCTTGTAGGAGGGCAGCGCCTGCACGCGGAAGGCCGGGCGCCAGTCGTCGTCCCAGCAGGCGACGAGCCGGTCGGGAGCGTGGGCGGTGACCAGCCGGGCGGTCATGTCCAGGAAGCCGCGGACCGCGTTGACCGGGCGCCCATCGGGTGACGTGACGCTGGTCGGCACCCCGTAGAAGGCCCGGAAGTAGAGGGAGGCGGCGTCGAGCAGCATCGTCGTCACGACTCGGGACGGTAACGGCGGGGGGTGCACGACGTACCGCCTGGTTAGGCTCCGATCGTGCCCTCTCCGACCACCGCTGCGACCACCGGTGCGCCGCTGGTGACCATCGACCGCGTGCACGCCGCGCGGCAGGTCGCCGCGGAGGCCGGGGTCGACCTGCTCGTCGTCACCCCGGGCTCGGACCTGCGCTACCTCTGCGGCTACTCGGCCCACGCGATGGAGCGGCTCACCGCGCTGGCGGTGCCGCGGCGGGGCGAGCCGTTCCTCGTCGTCCCCCGGCTGGAGGCTCCCATGGTCGACGCCAGCCCGGCCGGCGGCCTGGGCCTGGAGGTGCTGGCCTGGGACGAGACCGACGACCCCTTCGCCCTGCTGGCCCGCACCGCCACCGCCCGCCTGGGTGCCGCGCCGTCGCGGGTGGCCGTGGGCGACCGCACCTGGGCGCTGCACGCGCTCGGTGTCGCGGGCGCCCTGCCCGGGGCGGCGCTGGAGCTGGCGAGCCCGGTCGTCGACCGGCTGCGGATGGTGAAGACGCCGGCCGAGGTCGCCGAGCTCGCCGCGGCCGGCGCGGCCATCGACCGGGTGCACGCCCGGATGGGGGAGTGGCTGCGGGCCGGGCGCACCGAGGCCGAGGTGGGAGCCGACATCGCCGCGGCGATCCTCGCCGAGGGGCACGTGTCGGTGGACTTCACCATCGTCGGGTCCGGGCCCAACGGCGCCAGCCCGCACCACGAGCTCTCCGACCGGGTGGTGGAGGAGGGGGACGTCGTCGTCGTCGACATCGGCGGCGAGACGGCCACCGGCTACCGGTCGGACTGCACCCGCACCTACGCCGTCGGCCGCGCGCCGGGTGCCGAGGTCGCCGAGTGGTACGCCGTCCTGCAGGAGGCCCAGCGCGCCTCGACCGCCGCCGTCCGACCCGGGGTGACCGCCGAGGCCGTGGACGCCGCCGCGCGCGACGTCATCGCCGCCGCCGGATGGGGTGAGTACTTCATCCACCGCACCGGGCACGGCATCGGCCTGGACACCCACGAGGCGCCCTACATCGTCGCCGGCAACGACCTGCCGCTCGAGCCGGGGATGGCGTTCTCCGTCGAGCCGGGCATCTACCTGCCCGGCCGCTGCGGCGCCCGCATCGAGGACATCGTCGTCTGCACCGATGACGGCGTCACCGCGCTCAACGAGGGTCCGCGTGAGCTCGTCGTCCTCCCCGGCTGAGGGCGGCGGGCCGCTCACCTCCGGCGACGTCGACCGGGCGCTGCTGGCCGCCCTGGCCCGCGACGGGCGCGCCAGCTACACCGAGCTCGCCGAGCGGGTGGGCCTGTCGGTGTCGGCGGTGCACCAGCGGGTGCGCCGGCTCGAGCAGCGCGGGCTGATCACCGGCTACCACGCCAAGCTCGACGCGGCAGCCCTCGGCCTGGGCCTGACCGCGTTCGTCGCGATCACCCCGTCCGACGCCGCCACGCCGGACGAGGCACCGGCGCTGCTGGCGCACCTGCGCGAGATCGAGGCCTGCCACTCGGTGGCGGGGGTGGAGAGCTACCTGCTCAAGGTGCGGACGTCGTCCCCCGACGCGCTGGAGGCGCTGCTGCGGACCATCCGGCAGACCGCCAACGTCACCACGCGCACGACGGTGGTGCTCTCCACCTCCTACGAGGACCGCCCGCCGCTGTAGCGCCGGCTGGACACGGCCGTCGAACGTGTGTTCGGATGGCCGGCGTGCGGTGGGACGACCAGCGGCTGGACGCCGAGGAACCGGCCACGCTGCCCGGCATGCCGACGCTGCGCGGCCTCCTGCGCAGTGTCCAGGTGCCGGAGTTCCCCGGGCTGACCTTCCACGAGGTCCGCAGCAGGAGCGCGCTCAACGAGGTCCCCGGCGACTCGCGCCTGCCGTTCCGCTGGACCATCAACCCGTACCGGGGCTGCTCGCATGCGTGCGTGTACTGCTACGCCCGGAGCACGCACCAGTGGCTGGAGCTGGACACCGGCCGGGACTTCGACACCCAGGTGGTCGTGAAGACCAACCTGGTCGACGTCCTGCGCCGTGAGCTGGCCCGGCCCTCGTGGCAGCGGGCGCACGTCGCCCTGGGCACCAACACCGACCCCTACCAGCGGGCCGAGGGGCGCTACCGGCTGATGCCCGGCGTCATCTCGGCGCTGGCCGGCTCGGGCACGCCGTTCTCGATCCTGACGAAAGGCACCCTGCTGCGGCGGGACCTGTCGCTCCTGGCGGCCGCTGCCCGCGACGTCCCCGTCGGGCTCGGGGTGTCCCTGGCGGTCTGGGACGACGAGCTGCACGCCTCGCTCGAACGCGGAGCACCCAGCCCGCGGGCGCGGCTGGAGCTGGTGCGGGCGATCACCGACACCGGGCTGACCTGCGGGGTCTTCCTCGCCCCGGTGCTGCCCGGCCTCACCGACCGGCTGGCCGACCTCGACGCCGCGCTGCGGGCCGTCGCGGACGCCGGGGCCGCCGGCGTCACCGTCGTCCCGCTGCACCTGCGCCCCGGCGCCCGGGAGTGGTTCTCCGCCTGGCTGGCCCGCGAGCACCCGGCCCTGGTTCCGCGCTACCAGCAGCTCTACCGCCGGGGCGCGGTCGTCGCACCGGAGTACCGCGGCTGGCTGGCCGGCCGGGTGGGCCCGCTGCTGGCCCGGTACGGACTGGACCGGCAGGCCGGGGGAGCGGCCCGCAGGGTGGACGGCGACAGCGCGCCGGGCGGCATCCCCGGGGACGGGGACCGCGACTTCCCGGCAGGCAGCCTGCCGGCGATCCGGCCGACGCAGGTCCGTCCCGCTGCAGCGCCGGCGGGCGAGCAGCTCGCGCTCCTCTGAGCCGGCGCTCCTGAGCGGCGAGGTCGCCAAGGGACACGGAGCGGTCGGGCTACCGTTATCCCCAACTACCGGACTGCCGACGAGGGGAAGGGACGAGCGCCGACCGGGGGAGGACGGGGCGCCCTGCCGGGTGAGCGGCAGCAGGGCACCCGGCGGTGGCCAGCAGGCACGTCATCCGGGCCTGCACGGTCCACGCGCGCCCCGTCACGACACCGGCCGACGAGCCCTCCCTGCCGGCCCGACCGGGGAGGACTCGCTCGGCGGCGTGCGCTCGCGCCTTCGCCACACCGTTATCCCCAACAAACCCCTGTCACACGAAAACAGGAAGGACCAGCGACGACGCGAAGAGCAGCCCGCACACCGATCAGGAGCGGCGGCCCTCGGCCTCGCGCGCCGCCCGGGCCGCACTGCGCTTGGCACGCACGGCGCCGCGCGGGGCGACCGGCTCGGCGCCGCCCGCGAGCGCGAGCCGGCGGTAGGAGTCGTAGGAGAGGGTCAGGTACTGCACCGCCAGCGCCTCGGCCCACTCGCGCCGCGACGGTGGTGCGGTCATCCGCAGGTGCTGCGCCGTCCGCACGGCGTGCTTGGCGAAGGTGACCTGCAGCGCCTGGGTGGACAGGCGCGCCCCCACGGCCGAGGCGAGGCCCGGGCCGCGGCGCAGCGCCGGCAGCACCCAGGGGCTGTCGGCGAGCGCGGGGAACCGGGCGCGGCAGGACTCCCAGGCGTGCCACGCGGTGAGCGCGCCCGGCACCGACCACTCGCCGTCCTCGGTGCGGACGACGACCCGCCGCGCCGTCGGGTGCACCTGGTCGCGGCGCAGCGACCGGAACTGCCCCACGGTCCCGGGCCAGCCCAGGGCCAGCGCGCACCACGCCACGGTGCGCAGGTGCTCGGGGTCCTCGGACCTGATCTGGGACAGTGGCCGCAGCTCCAGGGTCTGCGGGTCGGGCTCCGGCGTCCGCACCATCGGCAGCGCGATCCCGCCGTACCGGGCGACCTTGCTGTAGAGGGCGACGGTGGCCGGCTTCCAGTCGCGCGCCGCGGCGATGGGGTCCATGCCCTCCTCGACGAGGGCGTCGGGCCCCATGCCGAGCTCGAGCGCGGCGTCGACGAGCCGGCGCCACTGGGCCTCGTAGCCGGGCGGCACGGGCAGCCGGTGCCAGGCCCGCTCGGGGGGCGGAGCCGGCATCGCCGGGAGAGGCGGTTCCCACCGGTCGCTCATGCCCTCACTGTACCGTTATCCCGAACAAATCAGAGAAACGTCAAGGGAACGAGCGCGGCGCCTCCGGCGCCGGGCAACCGACAAGGACTTCCGGTTCCCCATCCCGTTCGCCGCGCGGCACCGCAGCCTCGTGGGAATGCTGGTCGACGTGCGGACGGTGGGTGTCGAGGAGGAGCTGCTGGTGGTCGACCCCTCGGGGCGGCCGGTGCCGCTCGGGCCGGCCGCGCTGGAGGTGGCGGCCCGCCGCGGCGAGGGCGAGACGGTCGAGGAGCACGACCGAGCCGAGCGGCAGGACGGCGACACGCACGAGGTCGACGACCCGGCCGCCCGGCTGGTCCCGAGCTCAAGGCGCAGCAGCTGGAGTTCGGCACGCGCGTCTGCACGGTTCTGGAGGACGTCGCCGCCGACCTGCGGCACTGGCGGGAGCGGGCGGACGCCGCGGCCCGTGGTGTCGGCGCCCGGGTGGCCGCGCTGGCCAGCTCCCCGGTGCGCGTCGAGCCGCGGAGCACGCCGGGGGAGCGGTACACGCAGATGGCCGACACCTTCGGGCTCACCGCGGCCGAGCAGCTGACCTGCGGGTGCCACGTGCACGTCGCCGTCGAGGACGACGAGGAGGGTGTCGCCGTCCTCAACCGGATCCGCGTGTGGCTCCCGGTGCTGACCGCGCTGACCGCCAACTCGCCGTTCTGGCTGGGCCGGGACAGCGGGCACGCCAGCTACCGCGCCCAGGCGTGGAACCGCTGGCCGTCGTCGGGCCCCAACGAGCTGTTCGCCGACGCCGCCGCCTACCACCGGCTCGTGCAGGAGCTGCTCGCCACCGAGACGATCGTCGACACCGGGATGGTGTACTTCGACGCCCGGCTGTCCGAGCGCTGGCCCACCGTCGAGGTGCGGGTCGCCGACGTCGCCTTGCGGGCCGAGGACGCCGTCACCCTCGCCGGCCTGGTGCGCGGGCTGGTCGACACCGCCGCGGACGAGTGGCGGGCCGGGGTGCCGGCGCCCGTCGTCCGCAGCGAGGTGGTGCGCATGGCCGCGTGGCGGGCCAGCCGCTCGGGGCTGACCGAGGACCTCGTGCACCCCGCCACCGGCCGCCCCGCGCCGGCCGCGGAGGTCGTGGCGGCGCTGGTGGAGCACGTGCGGCCCGCGCTGGCCGCCGCCGGGGACGAGCAGCGGGTCGCCGGCGGCGTCGCCGCGGTCCTCGACCGCGGCACCGGGGCGGACCTGCAGCGCCGGGTGCTCGCGGAGACCGGTGACCTCACCGCGGTGGTGCGGGCGGCGGTCGAGGCCACGCACTCCTGAGGGCGGTGCCCGGGGACGGCGGTTATCGTCCCGCCATGTACACCGCGAGCTGGGGTGACGTCGTCCGCCGGGACCTCTTCGGTGCGCACCCCGACCCCCGCGACCGTCCGTACCGCTTCGTCATCCGGCTGGCGCTGGTGGTGTTCCGGCTGTTGCGCTTCCGCTTCGACGTCCGCGGCGCCGAGCACGTGCCGGCGTCGGGCGGCGCGGTGGTCTGCAGCAACCACGTCAGCTACCTCGACTTCACCTTCCTCGGGCTGGCGGCGCTGCCGCAGCACCGGCTGGTGCGGTTCATGGCCAAGGCCTCGGTGTTCTCCCACGGCTTCTCCGGGCCGTTCATGCGGGCGATGCACCACATCCCCGTCGACCGGAAGGCCGGGGCGGCCGCGTTCGACCTCGCCGTCCGCGCGCTCAAGGACGGCGAGGTGGTCGGCGTCTTTCCCGAGGCGACGATCAGCAGCAGCTTCCGGGTCAAGGAGCTCAAGGCCGGCGCCGCGCGGATGGCGATCGACGCCGGCGTCCCGGTCATCCCCGCAGCGGTGTGGGGTGGCCAGCGGCTGTTCACCAAGCACCACCCGATCCAGCTGACCCGCGGCGTGGCGGTCACCGTCGTCCTCGGTGCGCCGATCCGCCCGGAGCCGGGGGAGGAGCCCCGCGCGCTGCTGGCCCGCATCCGCACGGCGATGGAGGCGCTGGTCGACGAGGCCCAGCGCACCTACCCCCAGCCGCCGGACGGCCCCGACGACCTCTGGTGGCAGCCGGCGCACCTGGGCGGCACCGCACCGACGCCGGAGGAGGCCGTCCGCTTCGACCACAGCGACGTCAGGGGCTCCCGGCCGAAGGCGAGCCCCCTCGCGACGGTGCGCAGGCTGCTGCGCCGCCGGTCCCGCTGAGCCGGTCCACGAGCTCCTGGGACGGGGTCTCCTCAGTCGACGACCGGCGGTGCCATGAGCCGGAAGGCGTCCAGCTCGACGTCGTACCAGCGGCGCATCCGGCCCAGCGGGGTCATCCCCAGCCGGGTGCACACAGCCACCGACGCGGTGTTGCCGGGCCGGACGACGGCGTACACCTCCGGCAGCCCCGCCCGGAAGCCCCGCTCGATGACCGCCCGCGCCGCCTCGGTGGCGTAGCCGCGGCCCCAGCTGTCCGGGTGCAGGTGCCAGCCGACCTCCACCTCGCCCACGCCGCGGGGGAGGGGCTTGAGCAGCACCGTGCCGGCCACGGTCCCGGAGTCCAGCTCGAGCGCCCAGACGCCGAAGCGGTCGTCGGCCTGCGCCACCGCGCGCCACCGGGCGACCAGCTCGACCGGCGGGACCGACGGAGTGCCGCCCAGCCAGCGGGTGACCTCGTCGCGGCCGTAGAGGTCCACCAGGCGCGCCAGGTCGTCCCGGCGGGTGGTCCAGGGCCGCAACCGCAACCGGGCGGTGCGCAGGTCCCCGCCCTCGGCCGCCACGCCGTCCTGCCTACCGCCGGGGGCGGCCCGCGGCCACCGGACGCCGAGCCCCGGGACGCGTCCGGCGGAGGACCCGTGGTGTCCTTCCCCGGACGCGGTCGACGCCCGCGGGACAGGGAGGACGGGACGTGACCGGGAGCGTGCTGGTCACCGAGGTGACCGTCGGCGACCGCGCCGGCCGGGCGGTGCTGGTGGAGGGCGGCCGGATCGCCTGGCTCGGGGCCGCCTCCGCCGCGCCGTCCGCCGCCCGGGTGGTCGCGGGGGAGGGGGCGCTGCTCACCCCGGCCTTCGTCGACGCGCACGTGCACGCCACGGCGACCGGTCTGGCGCTCACCGGCCTCGACCTCCACTCGAGCCTGAGCCTCGAAGACGTCATGGCGTCGCTCCGGGCGCACGCCGCGGCCACTCCGGGCGGCGTCCTGCTCGGCACCGGCTGGGACGAGACCGGCTGGCCGGAGGGGCGCGGGCCCACCCGCGCCGACGTCGACGCCGTCGTCGGCGACCGGCCGGCCTACCTGGCGCGGGTCGACGTCCACTCCGCCACCGTCTCGACCGCGCTGCTGGACCGGATCCCGGGGGTCGCCGACCTGCCCGGCTTCTCCCCGGACGGGCAGCTGCGCCTGGATGCCCACCACGCCGCCCGGCAGGCGGCCTACGGGGCGGTGGACGCCGCCCAGCGCGGCACCGCGCAGCGGGCCACCCGCGCGGCAGCGGCCGCCCTGGGCATCGGCAGCCTGCACGAGATGGCCGGACCGGAGGTCTCCGGCGCCGACGACCTGGCCGGCCTGCTGGGGATCGCCGCCGCCGAGCCCGGTCCGCGGGTGCTCGGCTACTGGGGTGAGCTGGCCGAGCGCGGCGGCCTGGACGTGGTGCGCGCGCTGGGCCTGACCGGCGCCGGGGGCGATCTGTTCTGCGACGGCGCCCTGGGCTCGCACACCGCCGCGCTCAGCCGTCCCTACAGTGACCGACCCGAGACCGCCGGGCACCTGCGCTTCGAGACGGCGTCCCTGGTCGAGCACGTGCGGGCCTGCACCCGCGCCGGTGTGCAGGCGGGGTTCCACGTCATCGGGGACGCCGCGGTCGACCAGGTGCTCGACGCGGTCGGCGCGGTCGTCGACGAGCTGGGCGCGACCGCGGTGCGGGCGTGCCGGCACCGCCTCGAGCACGTCGAGATGGCGTCCCCGGCGGCGGTGGCGCGGCTGCGCGACTGGGGGATGGTCGCCAGCGTGCAGCCGGCGTTCGACGCGGCCTGGGGCGGGGACGCCGGGATGTACGCCGAGCGGCTCGGGGTGGACCGGGCGCTGGCCACCAACCCGTTCGCCCACCTCGCCGACGCCGGCGTCGCGCTCGCCCTGGGCAGCGACGCCCCGGTCACCCCGCTGGACCCGTGGGGCGGGGTGCACGCGGCGGTGGACCACCACACGCCGGGGTCGGGGCTGCGGCCCTCCGACGCCTTCGACGCGGCCACGCACGGCGGCTGGCACGCCGTCCGCGCGGAGCACCCGCAGGGGCCGCTGGCCGTCGGGGCACCGGCCGACCTGGCGCTGTGGGCGACGTCGGAGACGCTGTCGGCGGTGCTCGCCGGGCGGGGCCGGCCGGCCTGCCGCCTGCTGCTGGTGGACGGCGTCCCGATCGGGGACCCGGACGCGGAGAGCACGGACGGCTCACGGTCCCGTCCGCCGTCCGCCGGGGCAGGGGCCGCAGCGCCGCGTTCCTTACAGTGACTGCAGGTCTCCGTCGAGGTCGTCGGCGCCGCTCCGGGACGGCACGGACGGGGGACCCCGGAACGGGTTCCCCGCCCATTCCCGGCGGGATGGGATGCTGGAGGCCGCGACCCCGTCCGACCGGCTCGGGGCAGGTCAGCGACCGGAGACTCCCGGCCGCACGGGTGCACGGGAGGCACGGGTGCCGTCAGCGACGCCGACCGGCACCCTCGAGCGGCCCGCCGGGTCCTCGGGTACGAACCCCGCGGCAGCCCCCCGGCGGCGCTGGGCGGGTGGGCAGGTGGCCTGGCGCACGCTGCTGGCGGCCCTCGCCGGAGGGCTGCTCCTGCTCGCCTTCCCCGGCTCCTCGCTGCCGCTGCTGGCACCGCTGGGCCCGGCCGCCCTGGCGCTGGCCGTCCACGGGCAGCGCGCCCGCTCCGGCGCCTGGCTGGGCCTGGTCGCCGGCCTGACGTTCTTCGTGCCGCTGCTGTCGTGGAGCGGCATCGTCGTCGGCGCGCTGCCGTGGCTCGCCCTGGCCGCCTCCCAGGCCGCCTCCTTCGCCCTGCTCGGTGCGGCGACGGCCGTCACCTCGCGGCTGCCGCTGTGGCCGCTGTGGGCGGCGGCTCTCTGGGTGGGCCAGGAGGCGCTGCGCGGCCGGTTCCCGTTCGGCGGGTTCCCCTGGGGCCGGCTGGGCCTGAGCCAGACCGAGGGTCCGTTCCTGGCGCTCGCCGCCTACGGCGGGGTGCCCCTGGTCGGGTTCGCCATCGCGCTCACCGGCACGCTGCTGGCCGCCGCCGTCCTGCGGCTGCGCTCCGGGGGACGGCGTGCCGCGGCGCTCGCCGCCCTGGGCGCGCTGGCCGTCCCGGCGCTGGGCGGGCTGGCCTGGCTGCCGCTGCCCGGCTCCTCGCTCACCGCCGGCGGGCCGACCCGGACGGTCGCGGTCGTGCAGGGCGACGTCCCGAAGCCGGGCCTGGAGTTCAACGAGCGACGCCGGGCGGTGCTGGACAACCACGTGGGCCAGACGATCGCCCTGGCCGAGGCGGTCGCGGCCGGCGAGCGGCCGCAGCCCGACCTCGTCGTCTGGCCGGAGAACAGCTCCGACATCGACCCGTACCGCAACGCCGACGCCGCCCGCGAGATCAGCCGCGCCGCGGACGCCATCGGCGCGCCGGTCCTGGTGGGCGCCGTCGTCGGCGGCCCGGGTGAGTTCATCAGCAACACCGCGATCGTCTGGGCCCCGGGGACCGGGCCGGGCGACACCTACGTCAAGCGCCACCCGGTCCCGTTCGCCGAGTACATCCCCTTCCGCGACTTCTTCCGGCTGTTCAGCGACAAGGTCGACCTGGTGCGCCGCGACTTCGCCGCCGGCGACGAGGTCGGCCTGCTGGAGGTGGGCGGCGCCCGGATCGCCGACGTCATCTGCTTCGAGGTGGTCTACGACGGCCTGGTGCACGACGCCGTCTCCGCCGGCGCCGGGATGATCGTCGTCCAGACCAACAACGCCACCTTCGGCTACAGCGCCGAGAGCGAGCAGCAGGTCGCGGCCGCCCGGGTCCGGGCGGTCGAGTTCGGCCGCTCGGTCGCCCTGGCCTCCACCAGCGGCATCTCGACGGTCATCGCCCCCGACGGCTCCCTGGCCGCCGCCTCGGGGCTGTTCGAGCCGGCGGTGTTCGTCGAGGAGATCGCGCAGCGCGACTCCACCACCCTCGCCGAGCGGCTGGGGGCCGGCCCGGAGTGGCTGCTGAGCGCGCTGGGCGCCTCGGCGCTGCTCGCCGTCGCCGCGCCCGCGCTGTGCCGCCGGCTGCGGGGAGGGACGGCGTGAGCGCGCGCGTGCTGGTCGTCGTCCCCACCTACGACGAGGTGGGGAACATCGAGCCGATCCTGGAGCGGCTGCACGCGGCCCTCCCGGAGGTGCACGCCCTCGTGGTGGACGACGGCTCGCCCGACGGCACCGGTGAACTGGCCGAGAAGCTGGCCGCGCTCGACCCGCGGGTGCACGTGCTGCGGCGGACCACCAAGTCCGGCCTGGGCCCGGCCTACGTCGCCGGCTTCCGCTGGGGCCGCGCGCGCGGCTACGACGTCCTGGTCGAGATGGACGCCGACGGCTCGCACCACCCCGAGCAGCTGCCCGACCTGCTGGCCGCGCTCGAGGACGCCGACCTGGTGCTGGGCTCGCGGTACGTGCCCGGCGGGCGGGTGGAGGACTGGCCGCTGCACCGGCTGCTGCTCTCCCGCGCGGGCAACCTGTGGACCCGCTGGTCGCTGCGGCTGCCCCTGGCCGACGCGACCGGCGGTTTCCGGGCGGTGCGCGGCGAGCTGGTCGACCGGCTGCCCTTCGACGACGTCGCCAGCCAGGGCTACTGCTTCCAGGTCGACTGGGCGTGGCGGGCGGTCCGCGCCGGCGCCCGGGTGGTCGAGGTGCCGATCACCTTCACCGAGCGCACCTCCGGGCGGAGCAAGATGAGCCGCTCGATCGTTCAGGAGGCGTTGGTACGGGTCACCTGGTGGGGCCTGCAGGACCGGCTGGCCGACCGGCTGCCGGGCCGGGTCCGCCGTCCCGTGCCGCGACGAGCCCGCGACGGCGGGCGGTCGACCGGGGTCCGGTAGGCGGACCCGGGACCGCCGGTGCGTGCGGGCAGAGGGAGAGTCGTGGGACACCGCGTGCGCGTGCTGGCGGGGCTGTGGGCGCTGGCCGAGGTCGTCGTCCTCGTCCTGATCGCCTCGTGGATCGGCGTGGGGTGGACGGTGCTGGCCACCCTGGCCACCACCGCCCTGGGCTGGGTGCTGCTGGCCCGCCAGGGCACCCGGGCGCTGGCCGAGCTGCGGGAACGAGCCCGAGAGCGGCGGGCGCCGGGACGGGCCCTGGGGGACGCCGGGCTGATCGCCGTCGGCGGGCTGCTCATGGTGCTGCCCGGTTTCCTGGGCGACGTCGTGGGGTTGCTGTGCCTGCTGCCGCCGACGCGTTTCCTCGTCCGCGGGCTGCTGGGCCGCACGGTGGCCTCCCGGCTGCCGGTCACGCTGCGCGGGCCGGTGCGGGTGCGCAGCGCCCGCGCGGAGGGGCCTCTCGGCGGTCCGTTCGGTCCGGGGGCGCACGCGTCCGGGTTCGGGCGGCCGCTGGTCATCGAGGGCGAGGTCGTGCGGGACGAGCCGGTGCGCGACGACCGCCCGTGACCGGCCCGGTCCGGTCGTCGGTCACGGGGGCGGCGCCCGGCCGCACGGCGCGCCTGCGCGTGTCGCCGGCGACGAGCCCGTGATCGACTGCTGGGGAGAGCCGCACCGGCGGGACCCGCGCTCCGGGCCCGAGACGCGGAACGGCCCCGGTGGGGGATCCCACCGGGGCCGTTGCCTGCCGTCGTGCGACGGTGTCAGCTGGCGCGGGTCCGCCGGCCGCGGAGCACCTCGAGGCGCTCGGCCAGGACCTCCTCGAGGTCCTCCACCGAACGGCGCTCCAGGAGCATGTCCCAGTGCGTCCGCGGCGGCTTGACCTTCTTGGGCGCGGGCTCGGTGCCGCCGACCAGCTTGGCGGCCGAGCCGTCGAACTTGCACTCCCAGGTGTCGGGGAGCTCGGCGTCGTCCGCGAAGGGCACGGTGAACAGGTGACCCGACGGGCACCGGTACTCCGCGTACTGCCGCTCGATCGGCGCGGTGTTCCGTTCGGTCTCGTAGCTCACGCTGCCCAGTCGGCTGCCCCGCAGGGAACGCTCGCCCATGGCACACCGTCCTCTCGTGCTGGTGGTGTCGGTCCAGACTCACCGTCGCAGCAGGGGTCTACCCACTGCACGGCGGGATCACGTGGACCAACGACAGAGTTCGCGGAGAGATTCCGCGGAATCGGTCCCGAATCATCGCATGGGGTGGTAGTGGGGCGCTGGACCACCCCCTTCCGGGGGAGTCCCGGCCGGTCGCCGGGCCCCTCAGCGCAGCGCCAGCTGCCCGGGGCCGGCCGCCGTCGGGCCCAGCTGGCCCAGCACGTGGTGGCGCCGGCAGAGCACCTGGTAGTGCACGTCGGCGTCCCGCTCGTCCGGCGCCGGGGTGGGCGCGGTGTCGGCGACGACGACGGTCTCGCCCTCGCGGACCATCTCGCCGTCCACCACCCGGGCGTTGAGCAGCCCGGGCAGCCCGCACCAGCACAGCACCTCGACCTGGATGCGCTGGACGTCGTCGGCGACCTCGAGCAGGCGCTGGGTGCCCGGGAACAGCCGCGCCCGGAAGTCGGTGGTGAGCCCGAAGGCGTAGACGTCGACGTGGGACTCGTCGACGAGCTCGGCGAGCTGGTCGACCTGCGCGGCGGTGAGGAACTGCGCCTCGTCGACGATCAGGTAGTCCACCCGGTCGCCCGCCGCCCAGGAGGCGCGCACCAACAGCCGCAGGTCGGTGCCCGCCGCCACCTCCAGCGCCTCGCGGCACAGCCCCACCCGGGAGCTGATCTGCGGCTGCGCGGAGCGGTCACCCTGGGTCAGCAGCAGGCCCCGCCGTCCCTGCCGGCTCTGGTTGTGGTCGACCTGCAGGGCCAACGTGGACTTGCCGCAGTCCATCGGCCCGTGGAAGAAGCGCAGGTGCGCGGGCGCCGGGTGGCGGCGGCGGTCGCCGGCGGCGGGGACGGCGGACAGCAGCGGTGCGCCGTCCGTGTCGGTCAGGGGTGTCACAGGATCTCCTCGCCGGCGCTCGTCGGTCCTGCGCCACGGGGTGCTCTGCTCGTCCGTGACCTCGCCGGCTCGGTCACAAACGCTCCGGTGGGGTGTTGCCCGCCGCGACGACCGCGCGGCGGATGGGCAGCGTGGCCAGGGCGACGAAGCCGGCCACGAAGAAGACGACGAGGCTGACGATGGCCAGCCGGTAGGACCCGGTCAGCTGGTAGGTCAGCCCGAACGCCAGCGGCCCCAGCCAGCTGGTGCCGCGGTCGCTGATCTCGTAGAAGCCGTAGTACTCGGCCTCCTTGCCCGCCGGGATGAGCTGGCTGAACAGCGACCGGGACAGCGCCTGCGTGCCGCCCTGCACCAGCCCGATGACCGCGGCCAGGGCGTAGAACTGCCCGACCGCGCCGGCCTGGAGGAAGTAGGCGACGACCAGCACGCCGATCCACGCCACCAGAGCGCCCAGGACGGTCCGCTTGGCCCCGTACCGAGCCGCCAGCCGGCCCAGCCCCAGCGCGCCGGCGATGGCCACCACCTGGACCATGAGGATCGCGCCGGTGAGCACCGACTGCTCCAGGCCGAGCTCCTCGGTCGCGTAGGTGGCCGACAGCGAGATGACGGTCTGGACGCCGTCGTTGAACAGCAGGTACGCGCCCAGGAACCACAGCGTCAGCGGGAAGGCCCGCATCTCGCGCACCGTCGTCGCCAGCTGGCGGAAGCCGCTGCGCGGCCGGCCGGCCGTCTCGCGCACCGGCCGGTTGCGCAGCCGGGACACCGTGAAGACGGTGAACGCGCCCCACCACAGGCCGGCCGTGGCCAGGCAGATCCGCACCGCCTCGCCGGTGGTCAGCCCCAGGGACGGCGCCCCGAGCACCAGCCCCAGGTGGACGGCGAGCAGCAGCGCACCACCGACGTAGCCGAACGCCCACCCGCGGCTGGAGACGGCGTCCCGCTCGTCCGGCGCGGCCAGGTCCGGCAGCCACGAGTAGTAGACGACGGTGGCCGCGCCGAAGCTGATGTTGGCCACGATGAACAGGACGGCGCCGAGCAGGTAGCGGCCGTCGGCGACGAAGTAGAGGGCCGTGGTGGTCAGCGCGCCCAGCGCGGCGAAGCCGGCCAGGAGCTCCCGCCTGCGGCCGGTCCGGTCGGCCACGGCGCCGGTCAGCGGCAGCACCAGGACCTGCAGGAGCACCGACGCCGACAGCACGTAGGAGAACCAGCTGCCCGGCGGGATGGACAGGCCCAGGAAGCCCAGCCGGCCGTCGGGCCCGGCCGCCTCCTCGGCGACCGACGTCAGGTACGGGCCGAGGAAGACCGTGGTGATGCTGGTGTTGAACACCGACATCGCCCAGTCGTAGGAGTACCAGCCGAACCGCTCGCGGCGCAGCGCGCGGTCGGCGGCGGGGCTGGTCGGCCCGGTGGTGGCGGCGGTCGTCACGGCCGCAGGGTGTCAGCCGTGATCGAGGTGGTCCAGCACGGGCTGGTCACGCCGGGATGTCGCGGGGACGACGCCCCGGTCGGCCGCCGGCAGCGGACCGTCCCGCCCCTCGGCCCGGACCGCGCCGGTCGGGTGCAGCCGCCCGGACCCCGCTCACCGCGGCACCCACTGGCCGCGGCGCTCCAGCAGGGCCCGGAGCATCGCCGGGCGGTCGGTCATCACGCCGTCCACGCCGAGGTCGAGGACGGCCGCGGCCTCGACCTCGGTGTCCACCGTCCAGACGTGCACCTGCAGCCCGCGGGCGTGCGCCGCGGCGATGAAGCGCTCGTCGACCAGCGCCCGACCACCCAGCTGCAGCGGCACCTGCGCGCAGCCGGCGGGGATGCGCACCAGCCCGGCGGCGCGGGGGGAGTAGGAGGACAGCCGCAGCGCCGCCACCCCGCGCGGGCCGAGCGAGGTGCACACCGAGGGCCCGAACACCCGGCGGGCCGCGGCGACGCGGGCGTCGGAGAACGAGCCCAGGCAGATGCGGTCCTCGGCGCGCAGCCGGCGGACGGTCCGGGCCAGCGGCGCGACGACCCCCGGTGCCTTGATGTCGAGGTTGAACCGCACGTCGGGCCAGGCGTAGAGCAGCTCCTCGAGCCGCAGGATCGGCTCACGCCCCCCGATCCGGGCGGGTGCCAGCTCGGCCCACCTCAGCCGGTCGACGCGTCCGGTGCGGTCGGTGACGCGGTCGAGGGTCGGGTCGTGGAACACGATCGGCACGCCGTCGGCGGTGACCCGGACGTCAGTCTCCAGGTACCGGTAGCCCATCGCCACGCAGGCCTCGAAGGCCGGCAGCGAGTTCTCCAGGTGCTCGATCGCCCCGCCCCGGTGGGCCATCGCGAGGGGGGTGGGTCCGTCGAGGAACGCGTACCGGACCGAGCCCACCCCGACACGCTAACGCCGCTGGTCCGCGCGCCGGTCGAGGACCGGTCCGTCCCGCCCGGACCGCCTTCCCGCACGCGCGGACCGGGCGTGTTCCACGGTTTGTGTCGGTGGCGGCGTCTACGGTGCGCAGCGTGGCAGAGCGAGACACGATCCGGACGATCAACGAGGAGGCAACGACCGAGACCGGGCTGCCCAGCCCGCGGAGGGGGAGTGGCAGCGAGCGCCGGTGCGGCTGGTGCCGCCGGGTGCTGCCCCAGCAGGGGTCGGTCGGGCGCCCGCGCCAGTACTGCGGTCAGGCCTGCCGGCAGCGGGCCTACGAGCAGCGGTCCGCGACGGCGAAGGCCGGCCTGTCCGGTGACGTCGTGCTGGTCACCCGCGCGGAGCTCGACGGGCTGCAGGACCGGCTGTACCAGCTGCGCTGCGCGATCGAGGACGTGCAGACCCTGCTGGGCGAGCGGCACACCAAGGCCGAGCTGGAGCGTTCCCTGCAGGACCTGGTGCGGTCGACCGGCCGGCTCGACAAGCTCTGGGTCTCCGAGCGCGCCGCCGGCTGACCGCACCGGCCCGGCGGATCAGCCGTCGTCGGCGTCGTCGTTGCTGTTGCCCTGCTCGACGCCGTCATCGGGGTCGGACAGGTCGGGCACGTTGTCCTGCGACGGGTCCGACTCGTCGTCGGTCCCGACGTTCGGCGGCGCGTTCTCGTCGGTGCTGCCGTCGTTCTGGTCCTGCCCGGCTGCCTGACAGGCGGTCATCGTCGCGCCGCCTCCGAACAGCGCCAAGGCGGTCATCAGTGCGGCGATCGGGCGTCGGAGTTGCATGTCTCCGACCCTAGGCAGCCGTCGGGCGGTGCGCCCGTCGAACAAGCGCCCCTTCCGTCATTCCGTCACAGTGACGTAAATACCTGTGGACGAGCGGCCGGGGAAGTGGTGACCGGGAGGGCGGCGAGGGTCGCTGGCGCGGTGTCGGCCGACGGGACGGCACCGCCGATCGGGTGGGCCGGCCAGGGGTCGGAACGAGGGGTCGGAACGAGGGGTCGGAACGAGGGGTCGAGGTGGCGGACGGACCGGCCGGACGAACCGGACGGGCCACCGGGCCTCAGCAGGACGACGGGCGGACGGGTCGCCGAGCTGCTGCGTCGACGCGATCGTCCAGCGACGTGACGGGTCGTGCGGTGTCGTGCCGGCGCACCGGGCGGAGCGACGTACCGGCGATGCAGGACACGCGTCACGGCTGAGCCGGGTGCCGGCCGGACCGGGTGGTGTCCGCAGCCCCTCTCGGCCATCTGACCCCAACGCCGATAATGCACATTATGTCAAGTAGTCCGGCGGGGATCCTCCTCCGTCAGACCTGGTCACGACAGGGTCAGGACGTCGTAGTCGGCGAAGCGACGGTCCGCCGTGACCAGGACGAACCGCCGGCGCGCGGCCTGGGCGATGAGCATGCGGTCGAACGGGTCGCTGTGGTGTCTCGGCAGCGCGCCGGCTGCGAGGCCGTCCTCGACGGTGACCGGCAGCGCCTCGAAACCCTCCTGGTCCAACTGGTGGATCAGGAGGTCCGGGACGGCGAGCTTGCCCACCGCGGCCCTGATCGCCATCTCCCACGCCGTCACCGCTGACACCACCACCGTCGACGTCGGGTCTGCGATCGCCTTCCGCATCGTCGGCGTCAGCCGCGGGTCACCGAAGAGCCACCACAGCAGGACGTGGGTGTCCAGCAGCAGGGTCACGAGTCGACGTCACCGTGGAAGGCGGCGATCAACTCCTCGGGCGTCTCGTCGAAGTCGTTCGCCATCCACCCCTGACCCCGCCAGGCTCCCGGCGTCCGCGGTTCGGTCCGCACGGTGACCGGCACCAGCCGGGCGATCGGCTTGCCGGCTCGGGCGATGACGACGTCCTCCCCCGCCTCGACGGCCTCGAGGAGCCGCGAGAGGTGCGTCTTCGCCTCGTGGACGTTGACGGTCGTGGACACGTGCCCAGGGTATGACCAAGTCTGACTAAGTCAATCGCTCCGCCGGTCGATCACTCCTTTCGTCACGTGACGATGGTGCTCGCGGGCCAGGGCGACCGATGAGTTCGCCGGTGCCGGAGGGTCCACCTTTCGACGTCCCGACCGAGAGGAACCCCGTGCCCAGCAGCGTCACCCCGATGATCGTCACGCACGACCTCGAGCGCCTGGCCCACTTCTACACCGGCGTCGCCGGCGCGACGGAGACCAGCCGGACCCCCGACGAGGGACCGACGTTCTACCTCGGCCTGCGCGTCGGCGACTCCGAGCTCGGCATCGTCTCCGACGGATCGGTCGAGACGGCGCCGGCGGGCCGGGTGCTGCTCAGCATCGAGGTGCCCGACGTCGACGCCGCCCTCAGCCGGGTCGAGGCCCACGGCGGACAGGCGCCGGCGCCGGCCAACGACATGCCGTGGGGCCAGCGCGTCGCCCACGTGCGAGACCCGGACGGCAACGCGGTCAACCTGACCACCACGCGATGACCGGCCTCAGCGGCTGGCGAAGGCGACCCGCAGCCAGAGAGCCACGAGCACGGTCCCGCTGACGGTCTCGAGCCGCCGGCGGAGCCGCGGCCGCCGGAACCACGACCCCGCGCGGGCGACCCCGGCGGCCAGGGCCAGGTGGAGACCGGTCTCCAGACCGCCCTGCAGCAGGCCCAGCAGCGCCGTCGTCGCGAACACCGGCCCGTCCACCGGGACGAACTGCGGGTAGAACGCGAGCACGAGGACGGCGGCCTTCGGGTTGGCCAGTTTGCACCAGGAGGCCCTCGCCGAACGCCGTCCACCAGCGGCGACCGCCCGGAGACGGCTCCGGCTCCCCCGTGGTGTCCGGATACCGTCCCTCCCGCCAGGCCGTCCGCCAGGCCCGGATCCCGAGGCCGAGGAGGACGGCCGCGCCCACCACGCGGAGCACCAGGTAGGCCACCTCCGAGGCGGCCACCAGCGCGGCGAAGCCCGCCTCTGCGAGCAGCGCCCACACGTAGAGGCCGGCCTCCAGGCCGAGCACCACGGGCACCGCTCCCCCTGTCCCCCTGTCCCCCGCAGCGCCGCGCGCCGGACGACCAACGCCATCGCGGGGCCCGGGGAGACCGAGATGAGCACCACGGCCAGCACGAAGGCCGGCAGCGACAAGACGAGATCCACGGCTGGTGATGGTCGCCGGCCCGGCTCATCGCATCGATCCGATATCCGGCCCGCCGTCGTTGTTCTGTTGTTTGCTGTTGCAGATTGTTGCATCGTCCTGTTAGGGATAACGGATCAAGGTCACACTCTTGGGGGGAGCCTGGGTCACTCCTCCGCCCACATCGGCAGGGACCGGACCGACTGGAACCGCAGGGTGCTCACAGCTGCGTGTTGTTGACTTCCCGCGTGGACGTCGTCGAGGGGTTCTGGGTCCGGGTGAGCACTCCCCTGCCCCAGCTACCGACGGCGGTCCTCGTGGGCGCGCTCGTGGCGGCCGGCGTCGTCGTCCTCGCCCCTGCCCTGTGGCGGCCGGCCCGGACGGTCGTGACCATCGCCCACGAGGGCGCGCACGGGCTGGTCGCCCTGGCCGCAGGACGACGGCTGTCCGGCATCCGGCTGCACTCGGACACCTCGGGGCTGACCGTGTCGGCGGGCCGGCCGACCGGGCTGGGCATGGTGCTCACCTGCGCGGCGGGTTACACCGGCCCGTCGCTGTTCGGGCTGGGAGCGGCGGCGCTGCTGGCCGCCGGCCACGCGGTCGGGCTGCTGTGGGCGCTGCTGGGCCTGCTGGCGCTGCTGCTGGTGCAGATCCGCAACTGGTACGGGCTGTGGGCGGTGCTGGCCACCGGCGCCGTCGTCCTGGCCGTCACCGGGTGGCTCCCGCCGTCGGGGCAGGCCGCCTTCGCCGCTGCCGGCACGTGGTTCCTGCTGCTGGCCGCACCCAGGACCGTGCTGGAGCTGCAGCGGGCCCGGCGCCGCCGCGGTGCGCCGGACTCCGACGCCGACCAGCTGGCCCGCCTCACCCGCCTGCCCGCGGTGCTGTGGGTCGGGCTCTTCCTGCTCGTCGACGTCGGCGCGCTGCTGCTCGGCGGCTGGTGGCTGCTGGGCGACCGGCTGCCGGTCTGACTAGCGTCGGCCGCGCCGCCGGGGGGCCACGCCGTAGGGCTGGGACACCGGCGCGACCTCCGGCGGGGGCGGGATCTCGGCGTTGACCTCGTCCTCGGTGACGGTCAGCCGCCGCCCGTGGTGGTGCACGTCGAGCGGGTCGCCGTCGAGGAGCCGGTAGGTGGCCTCGGTCGGGGTCACGGTGACCACCAGCAGCCGTCCCTGGTAGTTGAGCCGGAAGCGGAGCCGGGTGATCCGGTCGGGCAGCCGCGGGGCGAACGTCAGCCGGCCGTCGTGGTCCCGCATCCCGCCGAACCCGGCGACGGCCACCGTCCAGCCGCCGGCCAGCGAGGCGATGTGCAGGCCGTGCCCGGAGTTGCCGTGCAGGTTCTGCAGGTCGGTCAGGGTGGCCTCGCCCCAGTAGTCGTAGGCCAGCGCCAGGTGGCCGGTCTCGGCGGCGACCACGGCCTGCTGGGTGGCTGACAGGGAGGAGTCGCGCACCGTCCGCGCCTCGTAGTAGGCGAAGTCGGCGGCCTTCTCCTCCGGGGTGAAGGCGTCCCCCCGCAGGTGCAGTGCCATCACCAGGTCGGCCTGCTTGACCACCTGCTTGCGGTAGATGTCGAAGTACGGGTAGTGCAGCAGCAGCGGGTAGCGGTTCGGCGGGGTGGCCTCGAAGTCCCACTCCTCGTGGTGGGTGAAGGCGTCGGACTGCATGTGCACCCCGCGCCGGGTGTCGTAGGGCACCGCCATGAGTGCCGCCGCCCGGTCCCAGCAGTCGGTCTCCTCCGCCGTGACGCCCAGGCGGCCGGCCACGTCGGGCTGGCGCTTCACCGCCGCGATCGCCTCGCGCAGGTTCCGCTGCGCCATGAGGTTCGTGTAGACGTTGTTGTCCACGACGGCGGTGTACTCGTCGGGACCGGTGACGCCGTCGATCCGGAAGCCGTGCTCGTCGTCGAAGTGGCCCAGCGAGGCCCACAGCCGGGCGGTCTCGATGAGCAGCTCGGCGCCGTGGTCGCGGTCGAACTCCTCGTCCTCGGTGGCGTTGTGGTAGCGGACGACGGCGTCGGCGATGTCGGCGTTGATGTGGAAGGCCGCCGTCCCCGCCGGCCAGTAGCCCGAAGTCTCCTCGCCGCGGATGGTCCGCCAGGGGAAGGCCGCGCCGCTCAGGCCGAGCACCCGGGCCCGCTCGCGGGCCAGCTCGAGGGTCGAGTGCCGCCAGCGCAGCGCGTCGCGGGCGGCCCCGGGGGCGATGTAGGTGAGCACCGGCAGCACGTAGGTCTCGGTGTCCCAGAAGGTGTGCCCGTCGTAGCCGGGGCCGGTCAGGCCCTTGGCCGGGATGGGCTGGCGCTCGGCGCGCAGGCCGGCCTGGAGCAGGTGGAAGACGCCGACCCGCACCGCCTGCTGCAGCTCGTCGTCCCCCTCGATCTCGACGTCGGCGTGCTGCCAGTGCTCGTCGAGCACCTCGCGCTGCTCGCGCAGCAGCCGCTCGAAGCCGGCCAGCTTGGCGGTGGCCAGCGCGCCCTCGACCTGGTCGCGCAGCGCGGCCGCCGAGCGCCGGGAGGACCAGCCGTAGGAGAGGTACTTGACCAGCTTCACCGACGAGCCCTGGGGCAGCCGGGCGGCGAGGGTGAAGCGGGCGAGGTCCTCCCCCGCCTCGATGTCCACCGTGGAGGTGTCGGGGACCTCGACCACGTGGTCCATGCCGGCGGCCATCCGCAGCCGGCTGCGCTTGGTGCGGTGCACCAGCACCGCTCGCTGGCCGCGGGCCACGGCCATCTCGTTGAGCAGCGGGCGGGCCAGCGCGGCGGCCGCGCGCGGGTCGTCGGACTCCGAGCCGCTGTCGACCGGCTCGTTGGCCAGCAGGTCCGACTGCAGGGCGATGTAGAGGTCGCCCTGCCCGTCGGTGCACTCGACGGTGTACTCGATGGCGGCGATCGAGCGGCGGCGCAGCGAGACCAGCCGGGTACTGGTCACGGTCACCACGCGGCCGTTCGGGGAGCGCCACTCGGTGCTGCGGCGCAGCACACCGCGGCGCAGGTCCAGGGTGCGCCGGTGCTCGATGATCTCGCCGTAGTCCAGGTCCAGCGGGGTGTCGCCGACCAGCAGCCGGATCAGCTTGCCGTCGGTCACGTTGACGACCGTCTGCCCCTGCTCGGGGAAGCCGTACCCGACCTCCGCGTAGGGCAGCGGTCGCTCCTCGAAGAACCCGTTGAGGTAGGTCCCGGGGACGACGACCGGCTCGCCCTCCTCGAACGAGCCGCGCATGCCGATGTGCCCGTTGGACAGTGCGAACACCGACTCGTGGACGGCGAGCGAGGCGTGGTCCAGCCCCGTCTCGCTCAGCGCCCAGGGCTCGATCGGGAAGTGCGGCCGGCCCTCGGTCACGGTGTGCTCCCCTCGAGCAGCTGGGCCAGGTCCTGGACGACGACGTCCGCACCGGCGGCCTGCAGCCCGGCGGCCTGACCGACCCGGTCGACGCCCACGACGTAGCCGAAGGAGCCCGCCCGTCCGGCGGCCACGCCGGCCAGCGCGTCCTCGAAGACGACGGCCTCGGCCGGCGGCACCCCCAGTGCGCGGGCGCCGGCCAGGAAGGTGTCCGGGGCGGGCTTGCCGCGCAGCCCCTGCGCCGCCGCGACCTCGCCGTCCACCCGGGTGTCGATGAGGTCGGCGAAGCCACCGGCCTCGATCACCTGCCGGCCGTTGCGCGAGGCGGTGACGACCGCGGTGGCCAGGCCCGCCTCCTTGGCGGCCTCCAGGTAGCGGATCGAGCCGGGGTAGACCTCCACGCCGTGCTCGGCGAGCTCGGCGTGCACCAACTGGTTCTTGCGCAGCCCCAGCCCGTGCACCGTCGCGGCGTCCGGCGGGTCGTCGGGCGTCCCCTCGGGCAGCGTGATGCCGCGGCTGGCGAGGAAGTCGCGCACCCCGTCGAGACGCGGCTTGCCGTCCACGTAGCGGTTGTAGTCCTCCTGGGTGAACTCGGGCGCCCCGGGGTCGCGGGCCCGCAGGAACTCGTCGAACGTCCGCTTCCACGCGGCCATGTGGACCGTCGCGGTCCGGGTGAGGACGCCGTCGAGGTCGAACAGGCAGGCGCGGATCGAGCCGGGGAGACCGAGCACTCCACGACGCTACCGGCCTCCGCGGGCCCGCGCCGCGCGGGGAAACGCACTGTTCACCGGCCCGGGGTGGTCCCGTCCCGGGCCCCGCCCTGAGCCTGCGGAGGGCGGGGAGGACGGGGTCCTTCTAGGGTCGGCGCGGGGGCATCCGTCCCCGCCGAACGCCCGAGAGCCGAGGAGCCCGTCCATGGCCGAACGCCCGACGCCGCCCAGTCCCTACGACTTCCTGCCGCAGGTGCCGAGCTTCGAGGTCACCAGCACCGACGTCACCGACGGCGCGCCGCTGGGCCGGGCCCAGGTCAGCGGGGTCATGGGTGCCGGCGGTGAGGACCGCTCGCCGCAGCTGTCCTGGTCGGGTTTCCCCGAGGAGACCAAGAGCTTCGCCATCACCGTCTTCGACCCCGACGCCCCCACCGGGAGCGGCTTCTGGCACTGGGTGGTGGCCGACATCCCGGTCTCGGTCACCGAGCTGCCCAGCGGCGTCGGCGACCAGCAGGGCTCCGGGCTGCCGGAGGGCGCGGTCCAGCTGCGCAACGACGCCGGCTTCCCCGGTTTCGTCGGCGCCGCTCCCCCGGCCGGGCACGGGCCGCACCGCTACTTCGTCACGGTGCACGCCGTGGACGTCGAGCGGCTCGACGTGCCGCCGGACGCCTCTCCCGCGTTCCTCGGCTTCAACCTGTTCAGCCACACCCTCGCCCGCGCCGTGCTCGTCGGCACCTACGAACAGGACTGAACGGCCCCGTCTCGTACCGCACCGCGACCGGCCGGATGCGCAGCGCTCCTAACACACGGTAAGTGCTTGAGAGTTCTCATACCCGCTCCCTGAGCCGGGCACGATGGGGTCATGGCGACGGCTGCGGCTCATGGGAGCGGGCCACGGCGTGCCCGCTGCAGCACGCCGTGGGCCGTGGTCGCCGTCGTGCTGCTCGCCCTGGTGTTCAGCGGGGTCGCCGTGCCCCGGTGGGCCACGGCGACCGAGGACGACGTCGCACCCGCGGAGACCGTCCCACCCGCGGAGACCGACGTCGCACCCGCGGAGACCGTCCCACCCGCGGAGACCGACGTCGCACCCGCGGAGATCGTCCCCGCGGTGACCGCCGCCCACGGCGACCTCGGGACCTTCGCCGTCGTCGTCGCCCCCCAGGAGGAACGTCAGACGGACGTCTCCATCCGCGCCGCCGAGGCCGTCACCGCGCAGGTGCTGGCCCGAAGGGCGGGCAACGAGCTCGCCGACCGTCCCTTCCCCACCGCCTCGCTGGTCAAGCTGTTCATCGCCGCGGACGTGTTGCACCGCGCGCGCACCGGCGCGGTCACCCTGACCCCCGCCGACCGCGGGGAGCTCGAGGTCATGATCCGGCGCTCCGACGACCCCGCCGCCTCGGACCTCTGGGTCCGCTTCAACGGCGCACAGGCCGTTCGCGACGTCGCCGTCCGCTACGGGCTGACCAACACCGCACCACCGCGGAGGTGGGGTCAGTGGGGCGAGACGACCACGACCGCCAACGACCTCGCCCGCTTCCTCACCCGGCTGCCGGTGATCGCACACCCGGACGACGCCGAGGCGCTGATGGGGTGGATGCGCACGGCCACCCCGATCGCCTCCGACGGCTTCGACCAGGAGTTCGGCGTCTTCGGCACCCTGCCCGGCGCCGCGGTCAAGCAGGGTTGGATGTGCTGCCTGGGGGGCCAGCGCCACCTGCACTCGGTGGGCGTGGTCGGCGGACGGGTCGTCGTGCTGCTCAGCGAGGTGCCCTCGTCGGTGGGCTGGGACCGGGCCAGGGCGGAGCTGGACGCCGCCGCGGCGGCGGTCCCGGCCCCGCCGATCTCCTGAGGGCGGCTCAGCCCGCGTCGGAGAGGTCGGCCACGCCCACGGTGGCCAGGCGGGCGAAGCCGGTCCGCTCGTAGACCCGTGCCACGTCGTCGTCCCCGGCGACCAGGAACACCAGCTCGGCGGTCTCCCGCGCGTGCGCGGTCAGGGCCGAGGCCAGCCCCGCACCCAGGCCGCGGCCCCGCAGCCGCGGGAGCGTGGCGACGCCGACGATCTCGGTCACCTCGACGCCGTCCACGACGACCGGGTGGTGGGTGCCGACCGCGACCGGCTCGCCGTCCTCCACCGCGACCATCATGACCGTGCGACCGGTCGCGATCCGCTCGCGGAGCACCGCGGTGCGGGGCGAGCCGACGGCCACGCCGACCGAGGCCCCACCGGCCTCCGAACGCGGCCCCGGGTGGGCGAAGGCGATCGAGGTCAGTTGCTCGTAGCGCGGCAGCTCGGGGTCGTCGGCGCCGACCAGGTAGAGCCGCACCCCGGAGGGCAGCACCAGCTCCACCGGGTCCGCGGCGACCAGCAGCGGCGAGGAGCCCACGGTCAGCCCCGCGGCCCGGACGGCGGCCTCGACGGTGGGCGCGTCCTCGCAGATCCACTCGACCGCCACCGGTAGGCCGGCGGCCTGCTGGAGCGCCACGGCGGCCCGGACGTCCTCGACGCCCACCGGCTCCCCAGGACGCGGCCGCGCCGGGTACGGCCAGGTCGGGCTGCCGATCGGCACGTCGAGACCGCCGGCGGGGTGGATGCGCGCGTCCGGCAGCGGCGCCGCGGCGAAGTACTGCTCGACGCGCTCGAGCAGGCCCGGGGGCAGGGACACACGGGCACCCTAGACGGGCGGCCCGACGACGTCCGCTCGATCGGCGGTCCGACGGCCCTCCCCCACCCGGGCGGGTGAGCCGGGGAGGCCGGACGGCACGATGGAGTCCGTGACAGCAGTGGGATGGGCGGCGTGACAGCAGCGGCACGACCCCAGGTGTCGCCCTACGCGGTGTTCGACCGCGACTCGTGGCGTGCGCTCGCGGCGGGCAGCTCACTGCCCCTCGACGCGACGCGGCTCGAGTCGCTGGCCAGCCTCGGCGACCGGATCGACCTCGACGAGGTCGCGACGGTCTACCTGCCGCTGGCCGGGCTGTTGCGGCTGCACGTGGAGGCCAGCAGGCGGCTGTGGGCGGCCCGCAGCGAGTTCCTCGGCGACTCGACGGCCAAGGTGCCCTACGTCATCGCGGTGGCCGGCAGCGTCGCCGTCGGCAAGAGCACCACCTCCCGGCTGCTGCAGACCCTGCTGGCGGCCGGACCCGGCAACCCGCGGGTCGACCTGGTGACCACCGACGGGTTCCTCCTGCCCAACGCCGAACTGGAGGCGCGCGGGCTGCTCGGTCGCAAGGGCTTCCCGGAGAGCTACGACCGGCGGGCGCTGCTGCGCTTCCTGGCCGAGGTCAAGTCCGGCCGGGGTCAGGTCAGCGCCCCGCTGTACGACCACCAGGCCTACGACGTCGTCCCCGGTGGCCGGCAGGTCGTCGACGGGCCCGACATCCTCGTGCTGGAGGGGCTCAACGTGCTGCAGGCGGGCCGCCGGGCCGACGGCCGGGCGCCCGAGGTCTTCCTCTCGGACTTCTTCGACTTCTCCGTCTACGTCGACGCCGCGGAGCACGACATCCAGCGCTGGTACGTCGAGCGTTTCCTCGCACTGCGGCGGACGGCGTTCGCCGACACCGGCGCCTACTTCCACCGGTTCGCCGGCCTGACCGACGAGCAGGCCCGCGAGACCGCCCTGGGCATCTGGGCGGCGGTCAACGGCCCCAACCTGCGCGACAACATCGCGCCGACCCGCTCGCGCGCCCGGCTGGTGCTGCAGAAGGCCGCCGACCACGAGGTCCGCCGGGTCCTGCTGCGCAAGATCTGACGCCGGCTCCTCCCCTCCCACTGCTGTGCTCGTCCGTTCTCGGTGGAGTGCCGCTGACGTTGGGGATAACGGGCATACGAGGTGGGACGTGCTCCGCTCGTCCGTGCTCATGGGCTCGTCGTCGCTCGCCACGGTGCGCCGCCGCGTGGCGGCAGTGGCACCTCCGTGGTCGACTCGGGCGCCACTCCTGCTGCGGCGTCAGCCGCCCCGCGCCGTCAGGGCCTCGGGCGGGTTCCGAGCGCCGGCCCTGGTCGCCCGTGACCACCGTGCCACCCCCAGGGGACGCCGGTGCGGTCCCGGGGGACGACGGCTCCCCTCCCCTGCAGCCGCTCTCCCTCTGCCGCCGTCAGCGGCGCGCCAGTTGGGGATAACGGTGGTACGGGGAGTGGGCGAGGGCCGGGGGGGGGGGGGGGGGGGGGGGGGGGGGGGGGGGGGGGGGGGGGGGGGGGGGGGGGGGGCGGGGGGGGGGGGGGGGGGGGGGGGGGGGGGGGGCGGGGGGGGGGGGGGGGGGGGGGGGGGGGGGGGGGG